>JAHFVC010000101.1:14392-17285 GCA_023264765.1 Mycobacterium sp.
GTATCGGTGTTGAGGTCGTGGCCGTCCTGGTACTCGATGTTGGCGGCGAAGCTGACCGCCTGTCCGCTGGGCAGGTAGTCGGCGTCGAAGTCGTTGACCTTCAAGCAGATCGGGTACAGCGAGGTGCCGTCGACGGTGTTGCCGGCCCGGAACGAGTCGAACGCGGCCGGTGAGGCGGAACAGAATCCGGGCCCCCCGTCGGCGACGACGATGACGTTGCCCTCGTAGCCGAACAGCTTGCCCGCGGCGATCGCGACCAGCAGGCCCAGCAGCGAGAAGTGAAAGACGATGTTGCCGAATTCGCGTAGGTAACCCTTTTCGGCAGAGATCTCGACGGTCTGGCCGTCGTCGTCCTTGTCGGTCCGGGTGGTGCGCCGCCAGCCTTTCAGCCGGTCGGACATGGCGGCGGCCAGCTTGGTGGCGTCGCCCTCGACCTCGGCCGCGTGATGTTTGGGCAGCCGCGCCAGGTTGCGTGGCGCCGCCACCGGCACCGCCCGCAGGCTGCGGACATGTTCGGCCAGCCGCGGGGTCAGGCAGCCGACCAGTGAGACGAACAGCAGCACGTAGATCGAGGTGAACCAGAAGCTGGAGAACACGTCGAAGGCCTGGACCTTGTCCAGCCACGGCCCGATGGTCGAATGCGCGACCAGGTATTCGTCGACCTTGCCCGCGTTGAGGCTGCGCTGCGGCAACAGCGCACCGGGGATGGCGCCCAGCGCCAGCAGGAACAGCAACACCAGCGCGGTGCCCATGGAGGTCAGGGTGCGCCAGGTGTTGCGGATCAGCGCCCAGGTTGTGCGCAGAACCCTCATATCGGCAGCCTCACGTCACTGACGAACGCGTCGCGCACCCACGACACGAACTCGCCCCACAGCCCGGTCACCAGGGCGATGCCGACGGCGATCATCAGTACGCCACCGAAGATCTGGATGCCACGGGTGTGTGCACGCAGCCAGCCCAGCCCGCGCACCGCACGCGCCGAGCCGAACGCGAGCAACACGAACGGCACCCCGAGACCCAGGCAGTACGCGACCACGAGCGCGATGCCGCGGGCGACCGCCGAGCCCTCGGTGGCCGACGCCACGGCGATCACCGCCGTCAGCGTCGGCCCCAGGCACGGTGTCCAGCCGAGTGCGAACACCGCCCCGAGCAGGGGTGCACCGCCGAGAGTCGAGAGTTGGCGTGGCGCGAAGCGCGCCTCGCGCTGCAGCAGCGGGATGAACCCTACGAAGATCAAGCCCATCACGATCGTCACCACACCGCCGATGCGCTGCAGCAGTGCCTCATTGGTGATCACCGCGGTGGTCATGCCGAGAACCGCGACACTGCCGAGCAGGAACACGGCGGTGAAACCGGCGACGAAGAGGGCCGCCGCGCCAACCACCCGCCACCGGCCGGTGCGTGGACCCTCGTCTTCCGGATCTTCTGCGACCCCGACGACGCCGGCCAGGTAGGACAAGTAGCCCGGCACCAGCGGCACCACGCATGGCGACGCGAACGACACCAGCCCGGCGAGCACACTGATGCCCAGCGCCAGTAGCACCGGACCGTTGGCCACGACGTCGCCCGGATTCATGTCGCCGTCACTGTTCGGCGGCCAGACGCTGGACCACCGGCAGCAGGTCGGCGGCCAGCAGCTCGCGCAGGAACACGGCCGCGACGCGATGCTGCCGGTCCAGCACCACCGTGGACGGGATGACGGTGGTGGGGTACTTGCCGCCGAACGCGATCATGGTGCGCATCGGCGGGTCGTAAATGGACGGGAAGCTGACCTTGCGGTCGATGACGAAATCCTTTGCGGCGTCCCGGTTGTAGTCCCGAACGTCGATGCCGAGAAACGCGACGCCGTCCGCCCGTGTCTTCTCGTAGACCTCTTCGAGCTGCGGGATCTCCGAGCGGCACGGACCGCACCACTGGCCCCAGACGTTGATGACGACGACCTTGCCCGCGAAGTCGTCGAGGGAGAGCGTGCGGTTCGGGTCCATCAGATCGGGTCCGGCCAGTTTCCCTGGTGTGCCGCGCTTTTCGGGCGGATCGTAGAAGATGTCGGTCTTGCCACCCGGCGCGACGAATTCGAAGGTGCCACCTTGGGCGACGGCATCGTCACCGGTGGAACAACCGGTGAGCACCACGAGCGCCGTCACCAGCGCAACCAACCACTTCACTACAGACCCCAGGGCTCCGTATACGCCCACCGGATGAGGCGGTCATCGTCGAATACGAAGGAGGTGATCGAGGACAGGTTGCACAGCCGGCTGTGCGGCAACGGCAGGTGAGCGAGTTTGCGACCGGTCATGGCTCGGCGCAGCGTCTCGACGGGCAGCTGATGGCTGACGCACACCGCCTCGTGCCCTGCGGCTTTCGCGCGGGCCCGGTGCAGGGCGGCCATCATCCGGGGGGCGATCTCGTCGTAGGGCTCACCCCAGGACGGTTTCATGGGGTTGCGCAGCCGCGGCCAGTTGCGGGGGTCGCGCAAGGCCCCGTCGCCGGGGGCAACCCGCTCGCCCTCGAACTGGTTCCACGATTCGATGAGATCGGTGTCCGTATCGATGGCGAGCCCGTGCTTCTCGGCGATCGGCGCGGCGGTCTCCTGCGCCCGCTCCAACGGCGAAGCCACGATGTAGGTGACGTCGTGAGGTGCCAGCCAGTCAGCGGCCGCCTGGGCCTGGGCCCGACCGCGGTCGGAGAGGTGGTAGCCGGGCAGCCGGCCGTAGAGCACCTTGTCCGGGTTGAACACCTCACCGTGGCGCATCACGTGGACTGTCGTTCTGACCGGCACTGCGCTCACTGCTTCGCCTCGGCGGCCGCGCGGGCCGCGTGCGGCAACGCCGCTGCAATCCTGTCGAACGCATCATCATCGAGAGCCATTGAGACGAACCAGGTTTCGAACGCA
>JAHFVC010000402.1 GCA_023264765.1 Mycobacterium sp.
TCGACATGCCGGCACGGTCACCGCGGAGGTGACCTACGGTTCGGTCGTCACCGTGACGGTCCCGAGGGGGACCCGATGACGATTCGAGTGCTGATCGTCGAGGACGAACCGCTGATCGCGGAGGCCCACCGCAGTTATCTCGGCCGCCTCGAGGATTTCTCGGTGGTCGCGGTGGCGCACACCGCGCGCGACGCCATGCGGGCGGCGGCGGAAGCGGATCCGCCCGTCGATCTGGTTCTGCTCGACCTGGGTCTGCCCGACGCCAGCGGGATCGCGCTGGCGTCGGCGCTGTCGGGGCTGGCGCCTGCGCCGGACATCATCGCCATCACCTCCGAGCGCGACCTGGAGATGGTGCGGGCAGCCGTCGCCCACGGTGCACTGGCCTATCTGTTGAAACCGTTCACCTTTGCGGCGTTCCGGGACCGCCTGGAGCGTTATCGCCGCTATCGCAGCGCGCTGCCGGCCGGTACCGAGGCGGCGAGTCAGGCCGAGGTGGACCGCGCCTTCGCCGAACTTCGGGTGGCGACCGACAAATCCGTCAGCCCGAAGGGGGCGGCGCCGCACACCACCGACGAGATCGCCCGGGTGGTGCGGGACAGTCCGGACGGACTGACCGCCGACGAAGTGGCCGAGCGGGTCGGGGTGTCCCGCGTGACGGCGTGGCGTTATCTGGAGCGCCTCGCCGACGACGGGACCGTCGCCCGCGGCACCGACTACGGCAAGGCAGGTCGTCCGAAGACCCGCTACCAATGGCACTGAGCATTGCCCTGCCGACATCACGGCTCGGCAAAGAAAACTTGCGGCGCTAGCAAATGATCAATTCTGGATTTATGCTTCTGCGAATTGGTATTCCGAAAGGATTGCTGTGCGTTCAACCGGGGTCAGTGCGTGGGTAATCGCTTTCGTGGTTTTCGCATCGGTGGCAGTGGTTTCGGGACGTGCCGAGGTGGTCGCACCGGCCGGCGCGGTACCGGAATCAGAGGCCACGGCAGGTAAGCGCACGGTCACGGTCGATACGGGGAGTTTCGATCTGAGCGTGCGTTCGGCGCCGTCGGCGACCAGCCAGAAAATCGGCAGTATCGCCAACCATTCGCGCGTCGTCATCACCTGTTATGCGCGCGGTGCCGAATTCAGCGGCGGTCCGCACAAGTTGAGTACCGACTTGTGGAATCGGCTCGAGGGTGGCGGCTACGTCACCGACGCGATGCTGGCCACCGGCTCCAATGACCCGGTGGTCCCGCCGTGCGTCGCCGAGTCGGCGCAACCGGTTTCGGGCCGCACCACCGGACGCCGGGTGATGGAGAATCCTGCTGCCGGCGGCACGGACGTCTGGGCCGCCCTGCAGAAGTGGTACTTCATGTCCGGCAAGCAGTTCTACCCCGCGGTGAGCGGTGCGCCGACGGCTCTGCCCGGTGCCGCGAAGGCTGCAGGATGGACGGTGGTCGATGCTCCGCAGGCGAACGCCATCGTGGTGATGCCGCCCGGACTGCTGGACGCCCCGTCGCGTGGGCACGCCGCCTGGGTGGACGCGGTGACCCAGCGGACCGATGGAAGCTACCTGCGCATCATCGAGATGGATGGGCCCGGTGGTACGCCGCACACCTGGTCCGGCCGGATCGTGAAAGCCGAGAAGGGTCTCTCCTACATTCCGCTGCCGTGAGCCGGCTGGCGACAGCTAATTTGACAGCAATGTCAAATTAGGGCGCTGGAGCGCGGCGCGCGGCCTCGCGGCGCGGGGCGCCGTGTGGGGTTTATTTGCTGACGTGTCGCCTGTGATATGGCGCTCATTTTCCGCGGGCGCGGGGCCGACGCTCGCGAACGGGGCGTCACTTCGACGCCTCGCGGGTACTTGCTGTGATGGTATCGCTGCAGCTAGGTCGCGATTATTGAATTGCTGACAGAAGGTCACAACTGCATAACGAAAAGTTTCCTAATAAGTGTCTGAGAGGTTGACGGCTGAATACGCGCCGGGGTTGCTCGGCCCTGCTTTCGACCCATTTTTCGTCGCTAGACTCTGTACCGGACGCGCCCACCGTGGCGCATGGCGACTGAATCTAGTGCCGGTGCGGTTATACCGGCGGAGGTGTCGAAGAAATGGGAAGTGTTTTTGTGCGGGCGAACGATGCTGCGCTGACCGAGTCGCGGACGGCGTTCGCGGGATCGGTGCAGATCGGGCGCGGAGCCATCGCCGACGTTGCAGCCAACGCGCGGACCATCGTGGCGGCCAACCACGGCGACGATTCCATCACCGTCGTGCGCCCGGACACCGTCGCCGGGCCCGGCCTGGTGGACGTGCCCGGTGAGCCCACCGCCGTGGCCATCGCCGACGACCGGGCCTACGTGCTCACCAGCACCGCCGAGGTGGACAGCGTCGTGGTCGTCGATACGCGGGCCAACACCGTGCTCGACACCTATCCGCTGGCATTCACCGCGACCGCGATCGAGGTCAGTCCCGACGGCAAGCGCGCTTACGTCGCGCGCACCGCCGACGACCACGTCGACATCGCGGTCATCGACACCACCGCGCAGCGGGTCGGCACCATCGACATCCCCGCGGGAGTCGGTGCCTCGATCGACGGCCTTCGCATCGCGGCGTCCGGCCAGACGCTGTACGCGGCCGTCAGCACCATCTCGGGCAGCCGCCTGCTGATGATCGACGTCGAGACCGCCCGGGTCCGCAAGGCGCTGTCGCTCGGTGCGCCGATTCGCGACCTCGCGGTCACCAAGACTTCGGCCTACGTGCTGACCTCGGACATCACCGCCCTCGGCGCCATCGTCGTGGTCGACCTGGCCGGCTTCACCGTCAGCCGCACCGTCGCAGCCGGCTCGCTGCCGATCCAGATGGCACTGTCGGCGGATGGCTCGCGGGCCTACGTCGTCGACTACGACCAGGTCGCGGTGCTGTGCACCGTCACCAACGACGTGCTGGAGATCATCACCGTCGGGTCCCGCCCGACTGCCGTGGCGCTGAGCAACCAGGGCGACCGGTTGTACATCTCCGACGTGGACGGCCAGGTCACCGCGTTCCGGGTGACACCGCCGGCGCCGATGTACTCGCCCTTCGAGGCCGTGTCATTCGACGATGCGCGCGAATTGGAGCCGGTCGGCGTCTAGCGGGTTCCGGAGATCGCGCGGTTGCAGTCCAGCGACACCGAGACCGACTGACTGACCGTCTGCTGCACCAGCACCCGCTCGTCGGTGCCGGGACCCACATAAGGCACCCATTGCTTGATGGTGTTGGGATTGCGCACGTTGGTGACCACACACTGGCTCATCGGCAGCGTGCCGGTGCGGTCGATGTTCACGGTGTAGCCCTCGGACTGCAGGCGATTGATGGTGTCCTGCGCCGTCTCCTCGGCCGCAGCGGACCCCATGGGCAGGGTGGCGGCGGCGCAGACCGCCACGACCGGCAGTAGCCATCTCATTCGCATGTGTCCATCATGGCCCATGTCGCTGGTTTGCGGTGCAGTCGAGGGACACCGAGATGGACCGGCTGACCACCACCTCGATGTAGTCGTAGTCATGTTTGCCGTTCCGGCCGTTGTCCACCCGGATCAACCGGGTGACGGTTTGCGGATTGCGCACCCCGGTGACGACGCACTGATCCAGTGGCGCGCTGCCCACCCGGTCGACGTTGACGGTGTAACCCTCGGACTCCAGCCGGCCGATGGTCGTCAGCGGCGACTCGTCGGCGTACGCGGCAGGCGCCGAGCAGAGCAGTGCGGCGGACGTGACCGTCGCAGCGGTGAGAAATGGACGCATGACGCGCCCCCTGTCGATGTGTTGAACACTTGCTGTGAACTACATCGTCGCGCGGCGGTGATTCGTTGCAGGTGCGACTCGGGCTGGCGCTACCATCGCGGCGGTGTACTCCACCATGCAGAACTGGCCGCTGACCATCACCGCGATCCTGCGCCACGCGTGCGGCGTCAACGGGGACCGCGTCGTCACCACCGCCACCGGGCAGGGTGCCCACCGCAGCACCACCTACCGCGAGGTGGGCGAGCAGGCCGCACGGCTGGCGCACGCGCTGCGCGGGCTCGGGATCACCGGCGATCAGCGGGTCGCGACCTTTCAGTGGAACAACGCCGAGCATCTCGTGGCCTACCTGGCCGCCCCGGCGATGGGTGCGGTGCTGCACACCCTGAACATCCGGCTGTCCCCCGAGCAGATCGCCTTCATCGCCAACGAAGCCGAGGATCAGGTGATCATCGTCGATGCCTCGCTGGTGCCGCTGCTGGCCCCGGTGGTCCCGGCACTGAAGACCGTGCACACCGTCATCGTGGTCGGCGACGGCGACACCAGCGCGCTGTCGGGGCCCACGGTGCTGCGGTATGACGAATTGCTGGCGGGCCAGCCCGCCGAATTCGACTGGCCCGAGCTGGACGAGAACTCCGCAGCCGCCATGTGCTACACCAGCGGCACCACGGGGAATCCGAAAGGTGTTGTCTACAGCCACCGTTCGAGCTATCTGCACGCGCTGAGCACCTGCACCGCCAATGCGCTGGATGTCAGCAGCGGTGACGTGGTGTTGCCCATCGTGCCGATGTTCCACGCCAACGCCTGGGGTCTGCCGTACGCCGCTTTGATGGCCGGTGCGGACCTGGCCATGCCGGACCGGTTCCTGGACGGGACGTCGCTGATCGAGCTGATCGAGACGCGTAGGCCCACGGTGGCCGGCGCGGTGCCGACCATCTGGAATGACGTCATGCATTGCCTGGAAAGGTCTGCGGGCCATGATGTCTCGTCGCTGCGGCTGGTGGCGTGCGGGGGCTCGGCGGTGCCGGTCTCGCTGATGCAGAACTTCGAGGACCAACACGACGTCTACATCCAGCAGGCCTGGGGCATGACCGAGACCTCGCCGCTGGCCACCGTCGCCAAACCGCTGCCCGGGGTCTCCGAGGAACGGCACTGGCAGATGCGTGCCACGGCGGGCCGGCCCATGTGCGGGGTCGAGATCCGCATCGTCGACGACGAGGGTAATCGGCTACCTGATGACGGTAAAGCGGTGGGCGAGTTGGAGGTTCGCGGGCCGTGGATCACCGGCGGCTACTACCTGGGCCGGGATGCCGAGAAGTTCGAGAGCGGCTGGCTGCGCACCGGCGACGTCGGCCTGATCGACCCGGATGGCTTCGTGACGCTGACCGACCGGGCCAAGGACGTGATCAAGTCCGGTGGTGAGTGGATCTCGTCGGTGGAGCTGGAGAACCTGCTCATCGCGCACCCGGCCGTCCTGGAGGCCGCCGTGGTCGGGGTGCCCGACGAACGTTGGCAGGAGCGCCCGCTGGCGGTCGTCGTTCTCGACGAAGGCGCCTCGGCCGATCCCGCCGAGCTACGCGAGTTCCTGGCGGACAAGGTGGTTCGCTGGTGGCTACCGGAACGCTGGACGTTCGTCGACCAGGTTCCGCGCACCAGCGTCGGCAAGTACGACAAGAAGACCATCCGGGCCCGGCATGCCGAGGGCGCCTACGAGGTCACCACGCTCTAGCCCGTCCGCACGGCGACCGCCGACACCAGGTCGGCCAGCCGATCCGGTTGGTCCAGCATGGAATACGTGCGCGCGCCGGCGATCACCTCGAGGCGGGCCTGCGGGATGAGACGCGCGAGCCGTTCGCCGTCGCCGGAGGGGAAGAACACGTCGTCGGCCGACCACGCGATGAGCGTGGGTTTGCCGAATTCGGGCAGCCGGGCGGCCACCGCGGTCGTCACCTCGGTGCGCAGGGACAAGGTGAGGTGCCGCAGGTCTTCGGCGATCGCCGGATTGGACCGCGCCGGGCGCACCCAATCTCGGGTAAGGGCCTCGATGTCGGAGTGGGCCAGCCCGGCGTAGGCCTTGCGGCGCACGGCGGGAATGCGCATCGCCTGGGTGAGCAC
>JAHFVC010000102.1 GCA_023264765.1 Mycobacterium sp.
ATGTGATCGCTGTGCAGATGGGTGAGCAACAGCGCGCTCAACGCGCCTGCGCCTGATCCCGCAGCGGCCAGGCGCTGCAGAACACCGCGCCCGCAGTCCACCAGGAAGGTCTGGGTGCCCGCGCGCACCAACGTCGACGGTCCGGCGCGGTCAGCATCGGGGATGGGGCTGCCGGTACCGAGCAAGGTGACCTCGATCATGGCCACTACCTAACTCCACATCGGCCGATGGCGGACCGGATTGGTCAGATGCGTCGACGACATCATATTTCAATAGTCTATTGATATGTTGCCGAACAAACTGGCTGTGAAGTGGATGTTCACGTATCAACGTCATGGGAAAGTTTCCATGAGTCATTTACTGGTCGGAAACAGTGCGGCAACAGAGCCTGCTTACCGTGAGGAGGTCACGGCGTCTGTGGCGACCCAACTGCCTTCCGAGTCACAGGAATTCACATGGCAACATTCATCGAACAACGGACCATCGGTGCGATCCCGGAGGAGGAGCGGCACGGACGTGCCTGGCATCTGCTTCCACTGTGGTTCTCCCTGAACGCGACAGTCATGGCCGCCACCACCGGCGCCATCGGGATCTCTGTCGGTGCCGGCCTGGGGCCGACACTGATCGCCATCGTCATCGGCAACCTCATCGGGTCGATCTTCATGGCCTACCACTCGGCACAGGGGCCCCAACTCGGGTTGCCTCAAATGATCCAGAGCCGAGCACAATTCGGATTCTTCGGCGCAGCGCTGCCCAACCTGTTGGCCATCATCATGTACATCGGCTACTTCTCCGGCGCCGGCGTCATCGGCGGGCAGGCCATCGCCAGCATCTTCGGCGTGCCGACCGCCACCGGCATCATCATCTGCAACGCGATCACCTGGTTCATCGCCTTCGCGGGCTACCGGGTCATCCATGCCTTCGACCGCGCCATGGCCGTCGTCTCGGTCATCGTGATGGTGCTGCTGTTCGTCGCGGCCATCGCACACATGGGCTCGGCACCGGCGGCCGAAAGCCATCCGAGCTTCGCCAACTTCTTCCTGATCCTGTCGATCGCGGCCAGCTGGCAGATCACCTTCGCGCCGTACGTGTCCGACTATTCACGGTACCTGCCCACGAGTGAAGGTGGCGCAAAGACATTCTGGTACACGCTGTTCGGCAGTTGCGCCGGATCGATCCTGTTCATGGCGCTCGGTGCCATCGTGGGTGTCTACGCGCTGGAGAGCCTCAGTGGCGACGCCATCGTGTATCTGTCCGGTCTGCTACCGGTGGGTGGCACGGTGATCGCGATCATTCTGGTTCTGGGGATGATCGGGGCGAACTGCGACAACCTGTACGGGCCCTACATGGCGGGTCTGTCCACCGTCACGCAGGCTGGTGGCCCGCCGCACGTGTCCCGACTGGTGCGCGCGGCCGTCACGGGTGCCTTCGCCCTGCTGGGCACCGCCATTGGCATCTTCCTGTCCGGCGATTTCCTCGCCAACCTGCAGAACCTGATCATGCTGCTGCTCTACATGTTGGTGCCGTGGACAGCGATCAACCTGGTCGACTTCTACCTGATCCACCGCGGACGCTACGACGTGCCTGCGATCGTCTCGATGCGGGGCCGGTATGGCCTGGTCAATTGGAAAGCCATCGCCACCTACGCCGTAGCGGTCATTGCGCAGATCCCCTTCATGAGCTGTGCGCTGTTCGTCGGGCCGGCAGCCAACGCTCTCGGTGGCGTCGACATCGCCTGGGTCGTCGGGCTTGTGGTGGCCGGCGGTCTGCACTACGTGCTGAACCGGTCGGCAGCCGCCGGCGACTCAACCATCCCCGTCCCTCCGCTGACCGCTCCCGCCGCGGTCACCGCCTGATCTGTCAAGGAGCTTCCATGTCATTCGACTACTCGCGGAGCGCCGCGACCTGTGCGGTGGACTCGCCGGAGAACGCCATCACGCTGCCCCCCGAGGCCTACGGCAGCGACGAACTGTACGCCGACGAGGTCGACCGCATCTTCAAGCGTGGCTGGATCCCGTTGTGCCGTATCGAACAACTATCCGCGCCGGGCAGCTACTACAGCATCGACATCCTCGGCACCCCGCTGGTGGTGACGCGCGACCGGAAGAACGACATCCGGGTGATGTCGCGGAACTGCACCCACCGCTGGATGGAGGTGTGCAGCGGTGCCGGTGAGGCGGGTGTGCTGCAATGCCCCTACCACCTGTGGTCGTTCGGCTTGGACGGTCATCTGGCGGGCGCACCGGAGATGAAGCAGGCCGCGGGCTTCGAGCGGAAAGACTATGGACTCAAGCAGTTCCGGCACGAGATCTGGAAGGGCTTCGTCTTCGTCAACTTCGACGGACACGCCGCGCCGGTCGCCGAGCAGCTCGCCGGGCTCGCAACGCAGGTCGACCCGTATGACTTCGAGAACTACCAGATCGTCGAGCACACCGACTGGGGGGTCTGCGACTGGGACTGGAAGATCATGGTGGACAACTTCATGGAGTGCTACCACCACATCGGCCCGCACCGCGGAACGTTGGAGGACGAATTCCCCGCCAAACTCAGCTACACCGGCGACGGAGGTCCGTACTTCACCACCATGTGGTCCCGCCAGGCGGACGGCTATCCGGCGGAGGAGCCGTTTCTGGCCCCGGGCGCCGAGACGCTGACTCCGGAGCACAGCCACAAGCTGCTGATCTTCATCGCCTACCCGCTGCTGCAGATCTCACTGGGACCCGGCTTCATGTACTGGCTCAAGACGCTGCCCGTCGGCGCGGGCAAGGTCGAGATCCACCTCGACATCGCGATGTCGCCCGCCGCTCTCGCCGCACCCGATTTCGACGCCCGGCGTAGCCAACTCGTCAAGTCGATCTGCGACATCCACCGCGAGGACCTCGACGTCTGCGCCGCCGTGCAGAAGTCGGTTCGGGCGGGCGTGACCTCGACCGGGCGGCTGTCACACCTGGAGCAACCGCTGTGGGAGTTCTACCGCTACCTGGGGCGCGAACTCGGAATCGTCTCCCAAACCGCCGATCTCGCCTCCGCCGGCTGAAAGGGCCAAAAATGACAAGCACTTTGAACGGACATGTACAGCGCACCGCCGTAACGGAGGTCGCCGAGCGGCTCGGTGCGGCCGGTGTCAAGTACGCCGCGATCAGCTTCGTGGACATGCACGGTAAACCGAAAGCCAAGATGGTGCCGCTCAACCACCTCGGGCAGGCGGTCCGCGGATCGGAGATGTTCACCGGGGCTGCCCTCGACGGCGTCCCGCAAGACGTGAACGACGACGAGGTTGCGCCACACCCGGACCTGGGCGGGGCCATCATCACGCCCTTCAACAGGGAGGTGGCCTGGTTCCCCGGTGATCTGTGGATCGGTGAGGCGCCTTTCGAGGCCTGCAGCAGGCAGATCCTCAAGCGCGTCACGGCCGATGCCGCGACGCTGGGCTACACCTTCAACCTCGGGATCGAGACCGAGTTCTTCCTGCTCACCGACGACCGGACCGGCACACCGGCGCCGGCCAGCCTGGACGACAATCTGGACAAGCCGTGTTACGACCTGCGCGGACTGCTGCACAACTATCCGGTCGTCGACGAGATCGTCACCGCCATGAACGATCTCGGGTGGGACGTCTACTCATTCGACCACGAAGATGGCAACGGCCAGTTCGAGACGGACTTCACCTACACCAACGCGGTGACGATGTCCGACCGGCTGGTGTTCTTCCGGATGATGGTCGGTGAGATCGCCCGCAAGCACGGTCTGTTCGCCTCCTGTATGCCCAAACCGTTCGCCGATCGCACCGGCAGCGGCGCGCACTACAACATGTCGCTCGCCGACCAGGACGGGATGAATCTGTTCGAGTCGGCCGACGATCCGCGTGGCTGCGGGCTCTCCGAATTGGGCTACCGCTTCACCGCCGGGGTGTTGCGTCACGCCTCGGCAATCTGTGCGGTGATCGCCCCGACCGTCAACAGCTACAAGCGACTGGTCAAGCAGGGCAGCATGTCCGGTCTCACCTGGGCGCCGATCTTCGCGTGCTACGGCGACAACAACCGGACGAACATGATGCGGATCCCGAAGGGCGGGGGACGGGTGGAGTGCCGCGCAGCCGACAGCGCCAACAACCCGTACCTCGGTGCGGCGCTGATGCTCGCGGCAGGGCTGGAGGGTATCCGCGAGGGTCTGGATCCTGGGGAGCCCAACCTGGACAACCTCTACAACGTCTCCGAACTGGAGCTGGCCGGTCGCGGTATCGGCTGGCTGCCTCGCTCCCTCGGAGAAGCCATCGACGCCCTGGAAGCGGATCCGTTGGTACGCCGGGTATTCGGTGATGCGATGTTCGAGTCGTTCGTGGCCGAGAAGCGAGCGGAGTGGGATTCCTTCACCGCCCACGTCTCGTCCTGGGAGACCGATCGTTATCTGAGGTTCTGGTGATGCTGCGCTGGGAGGAGCTGTCCTCGACGCAACTCGCGGCCACCGTCGCCGCGGACCCCGCCCTTGTTGCGCTCATCCCCGTCGGTGCCACCGAGCAACACGGTCCGCACCTGCCTGTGGGCACCGATACGGTCATCGCCACCGCGGTCGCCGAGGCGGCCGCAAGTGGTGACGCCGCGGCCGTCGTGCTCCCGCCGATCGCGTATGGCGCCAGCCAGTTTCACGGCACGGAACTGGCCGGGACGGTCGCGTTCTCCGGCATCGATATCGCTGCCGGCGCGTACGAGGTGGCGCGGGCGTGCCTGGACTCCGGGGTGCGGCGCATCCTGTTCGTCAACGGGCATGTCGGCAATGCGGCCCCGCTGTGGCTGACATGCGACCGTTTCCGCCGCGAACATCCGTACGGGCAGATCGGCGTCATGCAGTGGTGGGATCTGACGCCCGAGATCGCCGCGCAAGCGACCGCGGACGCCGCCGACTGGCACGCCAACGCCGCTGAGACGTCGATCATGTTGGTGTTGCGGCCCGAACTGGTGCACACCGACCGTCTCGCGGAGGCCGACGATCCTGACCGCACAGCCGGGCTCGTCTTCCGATACTCGGTAGGGCAGGTGTCGTCCAACGGGGTGACGGGCTTTCCGTCCCGCGCCTCCAAAGAGCTCGGCCTGGCGCTGTGGCGCGATATCGCCACCGCGGCGCGAGATGTCGTGGCCCAAGCCCGGGCCGAGCAACCGCCACTGGCATAGCGATCCGTTCTAGAATGCGCCTCGTGCCACCACCCGAGCGCAAGGCGCAGGTCCGTGCCATCGGACGACCGCGCCTGGAGGCGGGACCGGACACCGGCGAGGGCCCGCCGTCGTCGCCACGGGCCGGCATCGTCAACGCAGCCACCAAGCTGTTCTCCGAACGGGGCTACGCCCAGACCACGATGAGCGATATCGCGCGGGCGGCCGGCCTGCAGCAGTCCTCGCTGTACTACTGGTTCCGGAACAAGGAGCAGCTGCTGCAGGAGACGCTGCTGGTCAACCGCGCACCGCTGAAATTCATCGCCGACGTCGGGGCGGGATCGGGATCGCCGGCGGTCAAGCTGTACCGACTGCTGCGCTTCGACACCATGCAGCTGGCGATGTCACCCATCGACTTCAACGAGATACAGCGGATCGCATACGAGCAGCGCAGTGAGTTCCACCAGTTCTGGACGGACTACGAGCGACTGCGTCAATGGGTCGTCGACCTGATCGGTGCGGCGGTGGGCGAGGGCAAGTTCATCGAGTGCGACCGCGAGGAGACCGCGGGTCTGTTACTCAATTTCGACGAGGGAGCGCAGAAACGGACCCGGCTGCATCCGGACCGCGGTGACCGTGCCGAGGAAGCGATCCGGGTCGGCGAGCAGGTCGCCACGATCGCCGTGCGCGGACTGCTGAAACGCCCCAGCGAGATCGGCCGCATCACGGCGCAGGCGGCGCAATTCGACGACGCCGCCATTGCGCTGCGGGTCAGCCTGCACACGACGGATTGAGGCAGTCGGGGCTTCCGTGCTGCTCCGAACGGACCTACTCTGGTGTGATCCACATCACCAGGAGGGTTCGATGCGCATCTCTGACGTGCTGAAAAACAAGGGATCCGCCGTCGCCACGATCGCGCCGGAGACGACGGTGGCGGTCCTGCTGGCCGGTCTGGTGGGGCGCAACATCGGCGCCATGGTGGTGGTGGGTCCGGACGGCCCGGTGGGCATCGTGTCCGAGCGTGACGTAGTGCGCCAACTCCACGAGCTGGGGGCGGATCTGTTGCAGCGTCCGGTCTCCGACATCATGACCGCCCATCTGGTGTACTGCTCGCCCGGTGATTCGGTGGACAGCCTGAGCGCGGCGATGACCCATAACCGGGTGCGGCACATCCCGGTGCTCGACGGCGGACGCCTGGCCGGCATCGTCAGCATCGGCGACGTCGTCAAGACCCGGATGCAGGAGTTGGAATCCCAGCAGGAGCAACTTCAGGCCTACATCAGTCAGGGCTGAATATCCTGGGCTCCGTGACCAACATCGAGGTTCGTCCCGCCGTCCGCGCCGATATCGGCGACCTGTCGAGGGTGCTGGGCCGCGCGTTCTACGACGACCCGGTGATGGCGTGGATGCTGCCGGATCCGGTGGCGCGCCGCCGCAAGCTGCACCGCGTGTTCGGGGCGCTGACGCGGCACCATCACCTGTCGCGCGGTGGCGTCGAGGTGGCAGCGGTGGGACCGGCCGTCGGGGCGGCCGCGTTGTGGGACCCGCCGGGCGAATGGCGGCACACCACCGCCGAGCAGGTGCGCGCGGCGCCCGGTCTGTTGCTGGCCTTCGGTCGGGCGTTGCGGCGCGGGCAGCAGGCCGAGGAGTTGATGCAGCGCAACCATCCCGACGAACCGCACTGGTATCTCGCGGTGATCGGCAGCGATCCCGAGGTGCGCGGAACCGGCCAGGGCCAGGCGCTGATGCGGTCCCGGCTGGATCGTTGCGACGCCGAGCATGCGCCGGCATATCTGGAGTCGAGTAATCCCGCCAATATCGGCTACTACCAACGCTTCGGCTTCGAGGTGACGGGCGAGATCGTGCTGCCGGACGGTGGGCCTTCGCTGTGGCCCATGTGGCGGCAGCCACGGTGAGACAGATGTGGCGGCAGCCACGGTGAGACAGATGTGGCGGCAGCCACGGTGAGACAGATGTGGCGGCAGCCACGGTGACTCAGGCGCTGGGCTCCAGGACCACCTGGTCGGCCAGCGAGTTGTCGGTGAACGCGCCGCGGTATTTCGCGGCCGGGTGGCTGTCCGGCAGCCGGTCGCCCTTGCCGAGCAGCTTGTGGCGCAACGTCCCCGACTTGTCGGTGCCGATCAGCCCGCGCTCGCGCAGCGTCGGGAACAGTCGGTCGGCCACTTCCCGGAACGACTGCGGGACGGTGGCGTGATACACGTTGATGCCGTTGACGCCGGCCTCTCGCCACTCCTCGAGGCGATCCGCGATCTCCTCCGGTGTGCCGACGACCCGGTTGGCCCCTTCCATCACCCACGCCATGTCGCGAATGGTGGGCTCGTCGTTGCCGGAAACCTCGGCCGCCCAACGCTTGAAGCTCTGGATGCCGGTGAACTCACCGAGTTCGCTGATCGGCGTGTCCAGCGGCAGGCTGCCCGCGTCGATGCCGGCGTCACCGAGCGCGTGCAAGGCGATGCCTTCCAGGTCGAGGTAGCGCTTGAGCTCGTCGTTGCGGCGGATCGCGTCGGCGTGGCTGTCGCCGATGACGAATGACAGGCCCTGGGCGAAGGTGATGTCGTCGGGATCGCGGCCGTGTTCGGCTGCCAGCGCCCGTGTTTCGGTCGTCAGTTTGTAGGCGTCCGCCGGTGTCGGACTACCGATGTAGACGCCTTCGGCGTTGCGTGCCGAGAACAGCTGACCGGCCGGTGACGATCCGGCCTGGAAGAGCACCGGGGTGCGCTGCAGCGACGGGGAGCTGAAGTGCGGGCCCTCCACGCTGTAGCGCTGCCCGACATGGTTGATCTTGTGGATCTTGGCCGGGTCGGAGTGCACGCTGCGCTCCTTGTCCTGGACCAGCGCATCCTCGTCCCACGAGCCCTCCCACAGTTTGTAGGCGACGTCGACGTATTCGTTGGCCCATTCGTAGCGCTGATCGTGGGCCAGGGTGCCCTCATGCCCGAAGCTGCGGAACATGTTGGCGTTGAAGCTCGTCACGATGTTCCAGCCGAGCCGGCCCTCGGTGTAGTGATCCAGCGAGGACATTCGCCGGGCGAAGTTGAACGGGTGGTCCTGGACGATGGAGCTGGTGAACACGATGCCCAGGTTGTCCGTCGCGGCGGCCAGCGCGGACGCGAGCACCGAGGGATCGTTGACCGGGATCTGGATCCCGGCCTCGACGGACTTGCGCCAGTTGCCGTTCCACGGCGCTCGCAGGCCGAACACGTCGGCGAAGAACAACAGGTCGTAACCGGCCTTGTCGACCTCGGCGGCCAGCGACGTCCAGTGCCGCAACTCGTTGAAGCGGTGGTTCTGCGCCTCGGGTGCACGCCAGAGGCCGTGCAGGACATGGGAAGCGGTGTTCATCACGAACGCCGAGTAGTACAGCGGCTTCTTCGTCACGGGTGGGCTCCTGTCACGGGTTCAGCGGTCCGAGGGTGTCGCGGATCAGCTTGTTGTCGGTGGTCTGCAGGAACTCGGCGATCTTGGGGTCCTTGAAGGTGTCGATCAGCTTCTGCACGTTCGGGTCGTCGAGGTGCTTGTCGCTGACCACCAGCCCGCCCTCACTGCCCTTGGGTGCGGGTTCGCGGGCCAGGATCTGCTGTTCGGTGAGGCCGGCGGCGTAGACGTCGGAGATGTGCACGACGACCGCGTCCACGTCGGCCAGGCTGCGTGCCAGCTGCCCGATCGGCACCTGGATGAACTGGTAGTTCTTGGGATTTGTGGCGATGTCACCCAGCTGCGGCAACCCCTGCAGCGTGTCCTTGCCCGGCTTCAGGGTGATCTGCTTGTCGTGGGCCAGATCCAGCAGGGCGATGGCCTGCCCGGCCGGGTCGTCGCGCAGGGCGATCTTGGCGCCTGCGGGCACCTGGTCCCAGCTGCGGTACTTGTCGGAGTAGGTGGCCTGATCCCAGGTGAACGTCGGGGCGGCGAGGGTCAGTTTGAATCCGTTCGCCGCGATCGCGTCGTTCAGGAACGGCTGGTGCTCGAAGAAGTTGCCCGCGATGTTGCCGGCGTCGACGGCGCGGTTGATCTCGATGATGTTGTCGATCTGCACGGGTTCGATCGTGATCCCGTGTGCGGGTGCGACATTGTCGCCGATGTACTTGAGCAGGTTCTGCGCGGCGATGTCGGTGCTCCACGTCGCGACCTTGAGGTTGGTGCCGAAGGGCTTGTCCTGGTTGGACAGCTGGGCGTAGGTCACGCCACCGGCGATGGCCACCACGACGGCCACCGCCGCCGCGATCCATGGCCACTTCTTGCGTTTCTTGATCTCGATGTCGATGCCCTCGCCGAGCGAGGTGGTGTCGTTGGACATGTCGGGTTCCTTCTAACGGGTGAGAGCCCGGACGACGCGGTCGCCGGCGAACTGGACGAGTTGGATGGTGATGATCAGGGAGACGGCGGTCGCAATCATGATGTTGTCGTCGAACCGGTTGTAGCCGTACGTGATTGCCAGGTTGCCTACGCCGCCGGCGCCGATGGAACCCGCGATGGCCGAGTACTCGATCATCGCGATGGTGTTGACGGTGAGTGCGCCTGCCAGCGCGGGCAGCGCCTCGGACAGTTGCACCGACCGGATCACCTGCACGGCTGTACCGCCGGAGACCTGACCCATATCGGTGACGTCGGAACGGACCTCACGCAACGCGTTCTGCACGAGGCGGGAGAAGAACGGTACCCCGGCCACCGTCATCGGCACGATGGCCGCGGCGATGCCGATGGTGGTGCCCACCAGGAATCGGGTCACCGGGATGATGGCCGTCATCAGGATCAGGAAGGGCAGCGACCGGCCGATGTTGATGATGGTGTTGAGGATCCGGAACACCTTGGGGTCCGGGAACAATCCGAGGTCCGAGGTGTTGTGCAGGATGATGCCGACTGGGATGCCGATCAGCAATACCAGCGCCATCGTGACCCCGACCATCACCCATGTCTGGCCGTAGGCGGGCAGCAACAGGTCGGGTACGTGCGCCCACGGCGTGCTGAAATCCTCTTGCGCGTAGTAGGTCACGCGGCGGCCTCCCCGGCCGCCGGGGCAACGGTTTTCACGTGCAGGCCAAGGTCTTTCAGATAGGACGCAAAACCGGCCGGCGCGGATGGTGAGATGGCCAGCACCGCGCGGCCCACGGCGACACCGCGGATCGCCTCGACGCTGGCGCTCAGCACGTCGACCTGCGCGTCGGTGATGCCAGGAACCGTGTGCAGCGAGGTGAGCCAATCCAGTGGCACGGTGCGAGAGGCGTAGGACACCTCCCAGACCTCGCCGGCATCGGGGACCTGCACGCTAGGGCGATCCGGCAAGAGTTCATGGGCCAGTGCCGAGGTGGGATCCAGGATGATGTTCTCCACCGAGCCGTTCTCGATGATGCGGCCGTCCTCGATGCGCGCGACCGAATCCGCGATCTCGCGCACCACTTCCATCTCGTGGGTGATGAGGATGATCGACAGCCCGTACTCGTCGCGAAGGTGACTGAGCAGAGCCAGGATCGACTTTGTGGTGGCCGGATCCAGCCCCGATGTGGCCTCGTCGGAGAGCAGGGTCGACGGCCCCAGCGCCAGCGCCCGGGCGATGCCGACCCGCTGCTTCTGTCCCCCGGACAGCTGGGCCGGGTAGAAGTCCCTGCGGTCGGACAGGCCCACCCTGTTCAGCAGTTCGGTGACCCGTTTGTCCACCGAATTGTCGGTGGCGTGTAGGTACTGCAGTGGCAGCGCGATGTTCTGGGCCACGGTGCGGCGCCGCAGCAGGGGAGCGGTCTGGAAGATCACCCCGACGTTGCGACGGGCGGCGAGCAGCTCGGCGCCGTCGAGCTCGGTGAAGTCCTTACCGTCCACCCGGACGGACCCGCTGGTCGGGCGTTCCAGGAAGCTGACGCACCGCGACAGGGTGCTCTTGCCGGCTCCGCTGGGGCCGACGACGGCGAGGATCTCGCCACGGCCCACCGACAACGAGATGTCGTCGAGGACGGTGCGGTCGCCGAACCTCTTGGTCAGGTTCTCGATCTCGATCACAGGTGCTCTCTGGGTAGAACGGACAGACGACGTCACGCGCAGCAGCGAGCGCGACCGCGCAGGGACGCACGTGTCGGCGCCCGGCGGTCAGACGAATGCCCAGCGTAGGAACTTGCCTGGGCAAAGAGAACATTAGCGATCTGGCTGATTCGAAATAACTCGACTTATGGCCGGCGAGACGCCTCGGGCGGAGTGCTCGCTGCCCGAAAGGCGTTCCACTGCAACATCTTCTGCCGGATCAGCCGGATCTCGAAAGCCGGTGCGCGGGTCGGTGTGGTCGGTCGCGGTGTGGCACGCTGAGAGTCCGGAAGTCGAAACCATATGGAGTGGCAGCGATTACATGACCAGTCGACCGCGATTCGGTGTGTGGGCCAACGTCCACGGCACCATGGCCGCCCTTGGCCATCCCGGCGATCCCGTCGACGCATCCTGGCGCCGGGTCCGGGATCAGATTCTGTTGGCCGAACAACTCGGCTTTCACAGCACCCTGATCGCCCAGCACACCATGAATCCGCTGGGGGAGTCACTGGACCAGCTCGATGCCTGGAGCGCCGCGGCCGCGCTGGCGGCACTCACCGAGTCGATCGAGATCATCGCGGCGGTCAAACCGTCGATCATCCACCCGACGGTCCTGGCCAAACAGGCTCAGGGCATCGAGGAGATCAGCGGCGGCCGGTTCGCCGTGAACGTCGTCAACGCCTGGTGGATTCCCGATCTGGAGCGGTCCGGCATCGGGATGCTGGAACACGGCGAACGGTATGTCTACGGTGCCGAGTGGCTGCACGTGCTGCGTCGGCTGTTGACCGGGGAGCGGACCACGTTCGGTGGCAAGTACTTTCACATCGACGATTTCGTGCTGGCGCCGACGGGAACGTATCGGTCCCGGCCGCGCATCTACCTGGGCGGTGAATCCGCTCCGGCGCGGGATCTGGCGGCGGCCGAGGCCGATGTGCTGTTCCTCAACGGGCAGTCGATGTCGGATGCGCGTGCGTTGCTCGACGATGTCCGGCGGCGACCGCGTCCCGGCCTCGACCCGCTGCGGTTCGGCATGGCGGCATTCGTGGTGGCCGCACCCACACAGCGCGAGGCCGCCGAACTGATGGAGTACCACTGGGAACTGCAGCGGGCGGACAAGTCCGATGCGGGGGACACGATCGACCGGTTCAGTCGCGATACGGACCCGGCGTCGCCGATGTGGCAGCGGCTGAGCGCGCTGCCGCACGTCGGCCCCAATGGCGGTACCGCCGCCGGACTGGTGGGTGACTACGACACGGTGGCCCGCCGGATCGTCGACTGGCACGACGCGGGTATCGAGACGTTCATGCTGGCTTTCCAGCCGTTCGAAGAGGAGATGCGGCGTTTCGCCACCGAGGTCATTCCCCGGGTGCACGCGCTGCTGGACATATCGGAGGTGGCGTCATGACCGAGCAGTTGAAATTCCACTGGTATCTGCCGACCCACGGAGACACCACCACGATCGCCGACAACCGGGGTGACGCAGCGGCACGGGTGCAGTCCCACCTGCAGCCGACCTTGGAGAATCTGACCGCGCTCGGGCGCGCTGCCGAGGACTTCGGCTTTGAGGCGGTGCTGACACCCACCGGATCCCATTGCGAGGACTCGTGGTTGGCGACGGCTGCGCTGGCCCAGCACACCCGACGGTTGAAATACCTGGTGGCGTTCCGGCCCGGAGTGTTGTCCCCGACGCTCGCCGCCCAGCAGGTCAGCACCTATCAGCGGTTCACCGGAAATCGGTTGGCGCTCAACATCGTCACCGGCGGAGACGACCTGGAGATGCGCCGCTACGGCGACGTCGTCGACAAGTCCGCGCGGTACCGGCGAACCGGCGAGTTCCTCGCCGTGGTCCGGGGCATCTGGTCGGACCCGGACTTCTCCTTCGACGGCGAGTTCTACTCGATCGAGTCGGCCCGCACCGCCTACCCACTGGACGTTGTGCCGACCATCTACTTCGGTGGTTCCTCGCCGGAGGCCATCGAGGTGGCCGCCGAGCATGCCGACGTCTATCTCACGTGGGGTGAGCCGCCGGACCAGGTCGCCGAGAAGATCGAGCGGGTTCGTGCCGCCGCTGCCCGCAGAGGACGGACGCTGCGGTTCGGGGTGCGGATGCACACCGTCGCCCGGGCCACCGAAGAGCTGGCCTGGCAGCGCGCCGACGAACTGCTGGCCGGGATCTCCGCCGAGCAGGTCCGCAGCACCCACGAGCGGTATCTGGCCAGTGCTTCGGAGGGGCAGCGCCGAATGGCGGCACTCACCACCGGCGAGTTGGTCGGCGCCCGCAGCCTGGAGGTACATCCCGGGCTGTGGGCGGGCCCGAGCCTGCTGCGTGACGGCGCCGGGACCGCGGCCATCGGCAGCTACGAGCGGGTCGCCGAGGTGTTCGGTGAGTACGCGGCGCTCGGCGTCACCGAGTTCGTGCTGTCCGGGTATCCGCAGAGCGTGGAGATCGACCACATCGGGCAGGGAGTGTTACCGCGGCTGGTGCCCGCGAAGGTCTGACCGCGCGCCGAGATCGACGTTTTGTCGGTTGCTACTCGCACAACCGCGCCCGTTTGATCAATTGGGCGAAAAGGGGGCGAGGCGTCAGGACCAGGAGTACTCGGCGCGCAGCCGGGTGGCGACGATCTCGAACTTCTCCCGGTCCAGCACCGCGCCTTCGCGGCGGATCCCGTCCTCGGGGACGTCGAGCACCCGGTCCAGGCGGACCCAGCTGGGCCTGCCCTCGTAGTCCCAGCTGCCGGCGCCAATCGCGGCCCAGTCGCGGTCGCCGGAGTGATGGGACTGACTGGACAGCATCAAACCGAGCAGCACGTTGCGGTCCCGGCCCACCACCAGCACCGGCCGGTCCTTGCCCCGCGTCGGGTCGTCCTCATAGACCACCCAGGTCCACACGATCTCGCCCGGGTCGGCCTGGCCGTCCAGGTCAGGGGAGTAGCTGATGCGTCGCGCGCGGTGCGCGGTCGGCACGCTGTCGCTGGTGACGGGGCGTCCGGCGGTGATGGCCGCGGGCTGTGGCTGGGCCGGGGCGCCGGCCAGTACCTCCAAGCCGATCTTGAGGCCCTGTTGCAGTACCCGCTCAGGGGAGGGCAACTGCCGGATCAGTTTGGGTGCTTCGTTGAAGACAAGGTGCTCGGCGAAGCGTTGGAAGGATTTCCATTGCGATGCCATGAGACGAGGATAGGTCCTCGATTGTGTCGGGACGGCTCATGGTCGATACGCTGGAGCAACCTATCGAGCTTGGACCAGGAGATTCCCATCAGCAGTTTCGCCGACAAGACGTTCACTGCGCCGGCGCAGATCCGGAACTTCTGCATCATCGCCCACATCGACCATGGCAAGTCGACGCTGGCGGATCGGATGCTGGGCATCACCGGAGTGGTCGCGGACCGCGACATGCGTGCCCAGTACCTGGACCGGATGGATATCGAGCGCGAACGCGGCATCACCATCAAGGCGCAGTACGTGCGCCTGCCGTGGCAGGTGAACGGTGAAGATTTCGTACTGCACCTGATCGACACCCCTGGCCACGTCGACTTCACCTACGAGGTGTCGCGTGCCCTGGAGGCGTGCGAGGGTGCCGTCCTGCTGGTCGACGCCGCCCAGGGCATCGAGGCCCAGACGCTGGCCAACCTCTACCTGGCGCTCGACCGTGATCTGACGATCATCCCGGTGCTCAACAAGATCGATCTGCCCGCGGCCGACCCGGATCGCTACGCCGGCGAGATCGCGCACATCATCGGCTGTGAGCCGTCCGACGTGTTGCGTGTCTCCGGTAAGACGGGCGAAGGCGTGCGCGAGTTGCTCGACGAGGTCGTCCGGCTGATCCCGGCCCCGGTCGGTGACGCCGAGGCGCCGGCGCGCGCGATGATCTTCGACTCCGTCTATGACATCTACCGTGGAGTGGTCACCTATGTGCGGGTGGTGGACGGCAAGCTCAACCCCCGCGAGAAGATCAAGATGATGTCCACCGGCGCCACCCACGAGCTGCTGGAAGTCGGCATCGTCTCGCCGGAGCCGAAGGCCTCGGACGGGCTGGGCGTCGGCGAGGTGGGCTATCTGATCACCGGTGTGAAGGATGTCCGCCAGTCCAAGGTGGGCGACACCGTCACGTCGGCGCGCAATGGTGCCACCGAGGCGCTGACCGGCTACCGCGAGCCGCGGCCGATGGTCTACTCGGGCCTGTATCCGGTGGACGGCTCGGACTACCCCGTCCTGCGCGAGGCGCTGGACAAGCTGCAGCTCAACGATGCCGCCCTGACGTATGAGCCGGAGACGTCGGTGGCGCTCGGGTTCGGTTTCCGGTGCGGCTTCCTCGGGCTGCTGCACATGGAGATCACCCGTGAACGCCTGGAACGGGAGTTCAACCTCGACCTGATCTCCACCGCGCCCAACGTGGTGTACCGGGTCGTCAAAGAGGACAACACCGAACTCGTCGTCACCAACCCGTCCATCTGGCCCGAGGGCAAGGTGCGCGCCGTCTACGAGCCCGTGGTCAAGACGACGGTCATCGCGCCCAGCGAGTTCATCGGCACCATCATGGAGCTGTGCCAGCAGCGTCGCGGCGAGCTGGGCGGCATGGACTACCTGTCGCCGGAGCGGGTCGAGCTGCGCTACACCATGCCGCTGGGCGAGATCATCTTCGATTTCTTCGATTCGCTGAAGTCGCGCACCCGCGGCTACGCCAGCCTCGATTACGAGGAGGCCGGTGAGCAGGAGGCCGAGCTGGTGAAGGTCGACATCCTGCTCCAAGGTGAGGCGGTCGACGCATTCAGTGCCATCGTGCACAAGGACGGGGCGGCGGCCTACGGCAACAAGATGACCACCAAGCTCAAGGAACTCATTCCGCGTCAGCAATTCGAGGTGCCGGTACAGGCTGCCATCGGGTCGCGGATCATCGCCCGCGAGAACATCCGCGCCATCCGTAAAGACGTGCTGTCCAAGTGCTACGGCGGTGACATCACCCGAAAGCGCAAACTGCTGGAGAAGCAGAAAGAAGGCAAGAAGCGGATGAAGACCATCGGGCGCGTCGAGGTTCCGCAGGAAGCCTTCGTCGCGGCCCTGTCCTCGGACGCCGCCGCGGACAAGCCGAAGAAGTGACTCTCACCGCGCCATCGGTCACAATGGCGCGGTGAACAGTGCCGCAAAGGCTCGTCGGAGCCTGCTGACCCTGGCCTCCGTAGTAGCAGGGTGCATTGTGATGACCGGTTGCGTCAGCACAGTGTCGGGTGTGGCTGTTCGCGACCGTGGCGCAGCTCCGGCCGATGTGCCGCCGCTCAAGGATGCTCAGCTCGACAAGGTGCTGCTGACGGTGCGCGACATCAACGCAGTGATGGGCGCCAGCGACATGGAGATCACCAGCGAGCTCGACCAGATGACCGACCATTCCCGCAACATCTCCGATCCCGACTGCCTGGGCGCGATCTATGGCGCCGAGCAACCGGTCTACGACGGCAGTGGGTGGACGTCCGTCCGCGACCAGGTGGCGCGCGAACCCGATGAGGACAACCAACACTGGGTCGAGCAGACCGTCGTCCTCTATCCCAGCGCGGACAAAGCCCAGCGGTTCTGGCAGAACTCCAAGTCGGCGTGGAAGAAATGTGGTGGGTCGGCGATATCGGTCGATGACGGCCGCTCGTCCTACACCTGGCAGCTCGATGATCTGGATGCCAAGGACCAGTTGATCACCCAGCACACCGCGCAGGAGGACGCCGGTGGCTGGGAATGCCAGCACGCCATGTCCTACGTGTCCAATGTGACCCTCGAGGCGTGGGCCTGTTCCTACGGTATCCACGACGAAGCGGCCACCGTCGTGTCCAAGATGGTGGACAACGCCGGCAAGAAGTAGGTCAGCCCAGCGCCGTACTGTTCCGGCTGACGATCGCTTCGACGTCGGTCCGCAGCCGGTCGAGCTCGGCGCGGTCGGCTTCGGTGTAGTCGCGGGCCTTGTCGTCGAGAACACACACTGTCCCAACGACATTGCCGGACCCGTCGCGCACCGCGAGCCCCAGATAGTTGTAGAGACCGAATTCGGTTTCGTCCTCGTTGCCTGCGAACA
>JAHFVC010000103.1:0-15233 GCA_023264765.1 Mycobacterium sp.
CGAAGCGCCATAGATTGTCGAAGCATTCCCACCGGCGGATCACGTTGGCAACAAGCTGCTTTCCACCGACCCGCGCTTCCCGAGAAGCGCGTGGTCCACCTGTGATACGGAGTTGGTTATTACACGCGCTGCCGTGAGCAATGTAATTGCGGGTGCGTGATGCACGACCTGGTGGCACCTAATACTGTTGGCCACCAACGTTTTCCATGGTTTGCGGCGGCGCGGAGCTCATCGGTTGGCCTGCACGCTCGACGGTCCCTATCTCGCAGAGATCGCGTTATCGGAAAGCCCACAGCCAAATCGGTAAGACTTTCGGCACCCATCCGCCGGGCTGTCGGCGCCGAATGAGAGGAGTCCCCAATGACTACGGGGTGACGTCTTGCAGCAGGGAGTCCACCAATGACCGATCTCGACGCCGGCACGCGGATTCGGCGACGTCCGGCTCGGGCGGTGTCCGGGCTGCTCGCCGCGGGGGTCACCTTGGGGGTCGGTGTTCTCATCGCGGCGGGGGTGGCTCCAGCAGCGTCGCCGTGGCTGGCTGTCGGCGGTGCGGTCGTCGACCACACGCCCCTCGCGGTCCGCGAATTCGCCATCAGCACCTTCGGGAGCAACGACAAGTTGGCTCTGTTCCTCGGGATGGGCCTCGTCATCGGCGTGCTTTCAATCATCGCGGGATTGGCCGAAACGCAACGGCGACCCTACGGTTCGGCGCTGCTGGCGATCTTCGGGCTGGTCGGTGTGGCCGCTGCACTGACCCGTCCGACCGCAACTCTGTGGTACCCGATCCCAACGCTGCTCGGGGTGGCCGCGGGCATCCTGACGTTGCGCCTGCTCAATGCCCGCACCCGACCACTCAGGGCGGAGAACGGCGACTGCCTACCCCAGTCGCGCCGCGCCTTCCTTCGCGTGGCTGGGGTCGCCGCGGCCGTGGCGGTGGCGGGCGTGGGAACGGGCCGCTACGTTGGCGATAGGCTGCGCAGCCTGGCCGGCGACCGGGCCAGGTTCCGTATCCCCGCCGTCGCGACCCCCGCTGCCCCAATCACCGCGGCGTACTCGGTGGCGGTGCCCGACATGACCAGCTTCATCACCCCCAATGACACGTTCTACCGGGTCGACACCGCCCTACAGATCCCTGCGGTCGCGATCGACCAATGGCAGCTGCGCATCCACGGCATGGTGGCCCGGGAGACCACGCTGACATTCGACGATCTGTACCGCCGAGCCGCCGTGGACCGCGTCATCACGCTGACGTGCGTGTCCAACGAGGTGGGCGGCAACCTGGTGGGAAACGCCCGGTGGACCGGTTATCTGCTCGCCGATCTGCTCACCGAGGTCGGCATCGATCCGGCGGCCGACATGCTGCTGTCACGCAGCGTCGATGGGTTCACCGCCAGCACACCGCTAGCGGCAATCCGCGACGGGCGCGACGCCCTCCTGGCCGTTGCGATGAATGGGCAGCCGCTACCGCTCGAGCACGGATACCCTGCCCGGCTCGTCGTTCCCGGTCTCTACGGATACGTCTCGGCGACCAAATGGGTCAATGAACTGGAGATCACCCGTTTCGATAAGGCAACTGCCTACTGGACCGACAGGGGCTGGGCCGCGCAAGCACCGATCAAGACCTCTTCCCGAATCGACGTACCGGCCGGATTCGCTCACCTCAAAACAGGCAAGGTCGTCGTCGCCGGCGTCGCCTGGGCGCAGCACCGGGGCATCACCGCCGTGGAGGTCCGCGTCGACGACGGGGCCTGGAACGCGGCCACCCTCGCTGCGGAATACTCCACCGATACCTGGCGACAGTGGTACTGGCAATGGGACAGCACCCCGGGCACCCACACCCTCGCGGTGCGCTGCACCGACGCGACGGGCCAATTGCAATCCCCCGACAAGCAGCCCCCGTTCCCCAACGGCTCGACGGGGTATGAACGGCGCGTCGTCTTCATCGAATGACGACCGGATGGGGTCGAGTACCTCGACTGTGAAACGCGAAGGCCAGACCCTGCAGTCTTCGGTGGTAGAGGCCACGGGCGGCGCACAGCCGGCGAAGGGCACCGCGACTCCAATCCGGGCCCATGACCAACGGGCCACTCACAAGGGGTGATCGCCCGATCCGTGATGAATTCTCCTGGCCACGGCCCGAATTGAGGATGCCGAAGACCGGTCTTCGTGCGCACGGCGCATACTCTTCGCCGGGTACATCGCGAGCGGCGTGACCTGGGTCAGTTCTCCACGAAGTGAGGTCTGAGAGTGCCGGTGCTGCCGCGCGAGTCGGCCTTGCTCCCGTCGCCGGAACACCGACGGTGTGGATGCCGGCCCCCAAGGACTCGGGAAGTCGGCTTTGCGTCTGCGCCCCGCTGCGAGTGGGGTCGCGCCACGGGACGTCGGCCGTCGGCTAACATCTACGTATCTGCTCAGTAGACAAGCCACGCGATCACCGTTAGTGGCAACGGATGCTGTCGAAAGGAATTCGCAGTGCGCATGTTTAGAGCGTTGGTCATGGTCCTCGCGGGGGTGGCGATGGCCGGTTTCCTGTTCCCTGGCGTTGCGAGCGCAGCCATGACCTGCCCGCACCGCTTCGGGGCCCATCAGCAGGTCGCCAACCCCGCCGGAGTGCTGGATTGGTCCGTGTCGGACGTGAAGAAGAGCGTCGAGCCGGCACCCGGATACCCCGTCGCTGGTCAGCTGTGGGAGTCGACGGTGACGGTGAGGGCAGTTTCGGGGACTCAGACGCCGCTGATTCCGAGCTTCAGCGCGCACACTGGTGACGGCACGGTCTATCCGGTGCTCTGGCAGCTCGCCACCCCGGACGGCATTTCGGGCGCAACCCTGGTCGAGGGTCAAACATCCACGGGGAAGCTGTATTTCGACGTCACCGGCGCCGATCCGCTGGCAGTGACGTACTCCGGTGGCGGCGCGAACGAGCTGATGTGGTGTTGCGGTGACGGGATGATGGCGACGATGTCGATGACGAACTGCCCGTGCTGCACTGGACCCAAACCCTGCCCGTGCTGCGCCGGGATGTCCTGACGGAACGCTGAGCAGGACGTCTGCGCCCAGACGGCGCACTGGGCCCGGTAGGTGCAAGGCGACACCCACTTGTCGTCGTCGTGGGTGGCGCTTCACACCGGGACCGACCGGGAGATGTTGTGCCTCGATTTTGACGTGCTCCCCGCCATGAATGGCGGGGATTCCGTGCGGCTACGCCGCGGTTGGGGTGCTTCCTGCTTCATCGCCCCGCGCCTCCCGATGAGTGGGAGGACTTACCGTGGCTCCACAGGCGTTTAGTCTCTCCGCCCGACCGGCGGCGAGAATGATCTTGGCGGCGTTGTGGTCTCGATCGTGAACCGCCTCGCACGAAGGGCACGTCCAGGTGCGGATTTGCAAAGGCATTTCGTCGCAGCGGTGCCCACACCCAGGTGTAGAGCAGGTTTTGCTTGACGCCAGCCACCGCGACACCGCGTGGACGGTGCGCCCGTAGCGGTCGGCTTTTTCGCCGATGAGCCGCACGAACTGGCCCCAGCCCGCATCCGAGATGGCGCGCGCCAGGCGACGGTTTTTGACCATGCCCACGATGTTGAGGTCTTCGACGTGGATCACTTGGTTGTCGCGAACCAACGCCAAGGCCTGCTTGTGGTGGTAGTCGCGCCGAGCACGGGCGACCTCCTGTGCGCGACGGCCACCTTGCGCCGCGCCTTGTCTCTGTTGGCTGATCCTTTCTGCCGGCGGGACTTCTCCCGCTCCAACCGTGCCAGTTTGCGCAGCTTGCGCTGCAAGTGCTTCGGATTGCCGATATCGGACCGCCCGCCATCGGTGGCCGCGGTCGTAGCCAGCCGGGCGATCCCCAGATCCACCCCGACCTCGCGGTCCACCGGCGGCAACGGTGAGGCCGCCACGTCGACGACGAAGCTGACGTAGAAATGACCGTCGGCTTCGCGGATGATCGTGACGCTCGACGGCACCGAATGCAGGTCGCGTGACCAACGCACCCGCACCTCGCCGACCTTAGCCAAGAACAGCCGGCCGTTGGGTCGGATCGAGAAGCCGTTGCGGGTGAGCCGGAACGACTGCCGGTGATCCTTGCGGGACTTGAACCGCGGCCGACCAACCTTGCGGCCCTTGCGTTTCCCGCTGCCCGAGTCGAAGAAGTTGCACCAGGCCCGCCGCGAGTCGTTGACCGACTGCACCAACGCCACACTCGGTACCTCGCGCAACCAGGCCCGCTCCTCGGTGGTCTTCGCCGCAGTGATCACCCGGCGCTGAATCTCGCTGTCGGTCAACTTCACCCCCACGCGATACGTCTCGTCGCGGATCCGCAGCGCGTCGTTGAACACCACCCGAGCACACCCGAACACCCGCGCCAACGTTTGCCGCTGGGCCGGTGTCGGTTCGATGCGATACCGATAACGCATCTGCATACCCCGACCCTAAAGGCCACCCATGACAACCCCGACCTACCGTCGCGCCCGGCACAGCGTGTCGCTACTGCACGCCCACTTGGTGTTCGTGACCAAGTACCGCCGCAAGGCCTTCACCGACGCCATGCTCACTTACCGCCAGACCACCATGAATGAGGTCTGCGCCGACCTCCATGTCGAACTCGTCGAGTTCAACGGTGAGGCCGACCACGTCCACCTGCTCGTCGCTTACCCGCCCACCATGCCGATCTCGCAACTGGTTCAGCGACTCAAAGGCCGCACCGCATACGCCGTGCGCCATGAATTCACCGGGGCGTGTGTCCGCGCCCGCATGCACGGACACCTTTAGTCCCCTTCCTATTTCGTAGTCCCCCTCCTATTTCGCGGTCTCCTGCGGAGGCGCCCCACTGTCGATCATCAAGCAATACATCGACGGACAAGCCCGACCACTCTGACCGGCGAGCTGCGCCCCGGGAAAAACGGGGATGGGCTCACCCCGGACTGAAGTCCGAGGCTTGCGCCCAAGAACCCGGTCACGGCTGTGGGCGATGGGCGTGGCCGCGGCGGGGCGAATCACACCGCCCACGGGCCCTGCTGCGCGGTCGAGCAGTTCATCGGGTCGATGTGGGGTGCCTGAGGGTCGCGACGCTGCGGGGTGGCCTTAGTCAGGGCTGGGGATGGCGTGCAGAGTGTCCAGCGTCCGGCGCAGTTTGCGTTCGGAGAGCCGCCCATGGGAGAACGGCGCGCCGTTGACCAAGAGCCCGGGCGCGAACAGCACCCCGGCGGTAATTGCGAGATGTCGTCCTTCCTCGCTCGCCAGGTCGACTTCGGTGACCTGCAAGGGGTACGTGCGGCCGAGCTGGCCGAGGATCGCCTTGGCGTGGTCGCAGAAGCCGCAGTCGTGCTGGGTGAGCAGGGTGATCTCGACGGGGGCGGTCACTGGCGTTGTTCTGCTGTGAGGTCGGCGAGCATCTTGGCGGTGGGTAGGAACATGGTGTAGTCGGGTTTGCCGCCGTAGTCCGCGCGCCAGCGGATCGTTCCGTCGGGGCCGACGAGGATGAAGGAGTGGCCGTCGCGCATCTCGCCCATCATCCCGTACTGGTTGGCGTGGTAGGTGCGGGAAATACTCCTGTCCGGGTCGGAAAGCACTGGGGTGGTCAGCTTCTCGTCGGTGGCCTTCTGTCCGATGAGTGGGGCCGGGTCGGTGGTGATCGACACCACCGCGTCAACGCCGGCGGCCGTTAGTGCTGCCCGGTTCTGTTCGAGGTCCTTGATCTGGTCCCAGCACGGTTGACACGACAGGCCTTCCTGGAAGTACAACAGCACGTTCTTGCCGCGGAAGTCGGCGAGGCTGACCTGCCCACCGGTGCCCGATGCCAGGTCGAACGGGGGCGCCGGACTACCCGCCGCGGGCTGACCTGCGACGTGGGTGACGCCGCTGCCGCCGGTCGCGGCGTCCTGTTTCCCTTGAGCGTTCTGATACACCAGGTACAGCGCGAGGACCGCGAGCACGGCGCCGATCGCCGTGGCGACGATCCATCCCCGGCGGCCGCTCGTGCGGCCGCGCAGGCCCTTGATCTCGCGGGCGGCCGCGCGCTCACGGAGTGTCGGGGCACCCGGGCCGAGTTGTCGCACAGGCGGATTCGTCGGCGCGGGCTTCCCGTTGGACTTGCTCATCGTGGATCTCCTTAAGGGATGTCGGCGCTCGGCGGGATGACTGGCGTGTCCTGGTCGTGGATTCGTGGCGGGGGCGGTTCGGGGGGTGTGCGTGGTGTCGGCCTGCGCAGCGCTCGGCGGATCAGCAGGGCCAGACCGGCCATCAACACCGGCAGGAGGACCCAGCCCGGAATCCAGGACAGGGCGTGCAGGGCCGAGGTGGAGACGTGCTGCAGCCAGGCCGACAGCGAGGTCTGCCAGCCGCCGCTGGGCATCCCCGCGCCGGTGAACGCCAGGACCATCGCCAGGACACCCATGACGATCATCAGCGCACCGCTCAGCGCAGTGCCCAACGCCAGTTGGCGGCTCCACCGGCCCAGGCGCAGCCCGATAGTGCGCTCGGTGAACAGCCGAGTGGCCCGTTCGCGGCGCTTGTCCCACAGCAGCGCGGTCACCGCCAGCGGGGTGACCATTCCGGCCACGTAGGCGGAGCCGATGGCCAGGGCCGCGGGAAAGGAGCCAGCCGCCCCGGAGAGCACCGCAACCCCCGCCAGTACGGGGGCGCAGCAGGCGCTCGCGGCCCCGGAGAAGGCGCCAAGTACGTAGGCCGAGCCGTAGCTGCCGTCCTTGACCGCCCGCGCTCCGGGCATCGCCAAGTTGGGTTTCCACCCGGTCAGCGTCGCGGCCCCGGCGGCGATCATCAGTGCGCCACCGATGGAAAAGACCCAAACATGCCCCGACAGCAACAGACTGCTCAAAAAAGTTGCGCCCAAGCCGATCGGCAGGATCACCGTCGCCACCCCGGCGCCGAACACCAGGGTCGCCGGCACCACGCCGCCGCGGTGCCGAAAGCCCGTCGAGAGGTAGGCGGGCAGCATCACCGAAATGCAGCACGGCGCCAGCAGCGCCACCACACCGCCCAGGAACGACGCCAACAACGTGGTTCCGAGCAGAATCTCACTCATCGGGATCACCGGTCGTCGTCCGTGCGCTCATCTCAACCTTCCCTGGTCTGTCAGCGACGCCACCGAGCGCGCCACCATCATCACTCTACGTAGTCTGTACGTAGACAGTAGCCGATGCGCTGCGCGGCCCACTCACATTCCCTGACGCGACGGCGCCGATGACCCTTCTGCGGGGTCAATAAACCTGTGGCCCGGAGCGTTACGACCTTCCAGGGGTGCCGTACCGTCGCACGCGATGAGGATGAACGGCCGGCCCCGCCTGGGTCCTGGTCCGCCCTATATGCGGTAACTCATGCGGCACGCCCGGCCAAGGTCTACTATGTCGGTACAGAGACCGTAGAAGATGGTCGGTTTGCGAGTGGAGGACGCATGCAGTCATTGTTGTGGGGAGTCGCGGCGCTGGCGTGCCCGGTGGGCATGGGCCTGATGATGTGGATGATGATGCGCGGTCACCACGACGACGCCGCGGGGCAGACCCAGAGCACGCATGAGGTCGAGCAACTGCGGGCTGAAATCGAGCAGTTCAAGGCCGAACGCGGTGCTGACCGCTCTGTTGGCGGCCAATGACGTCGATCTGGCTACCCGGGCTCGTCGCACTCGCCGCGATCACCGCGGTCTACCTGTCGTGCGTGCGGCCCCCACCTTCACCGGCGTGGCCGCCCCCCGACACAGACCCGTAAAGACGCCGCCGGGCTGGACCAACAGGTCGCCGACCTTCGCGAGCAACTGCGCGTGCTCCGGGTTGACGCCCACGTGAGTGACCGCGAGTAGCCACGCAACTCCACTCCCCCCGTGGTCTGAGGACGCGATCTTCGCGTCGCCCGGGGGGCAACCGCTCAGCCCCCATTGGCTCGGGGATCGGCACCCTCATACCGCGCCCGTCGGCGAGTCCACGGCAGCGGTACACATCACCAGAGACCCGATGGGTGGCCTCCGCCGCGACTTCCCGGCCGAGATTCGTGGATCGGGTCTCGGTGGGCGCCGCCCGCAACGGGGTGACCGGCAACTTCTGGGGCGCTTCGCGTCAGAGTTTCCCCCAGTCGTACGTGCTGGGGATCGATGCGGGGGGAGTTCCAAATGCGAGCACGATCTGGTCGTGCTCGTTGAGAGGCAACGCCCCAGGATTCCCCGGCACTTGCTTGCCGTTGACGTAGGCGCGCAATTCCGTCGCGGTCGCAGTGTGCAGCCCTCCGATCTGAGACTCGGAGAGACTGACCTGCCATTCGGCGAACAGTTGGGCCAGCGTGAAGGTGGCTTTCGTCGGCGACTCGATGTGAATCACGCCGCTGCCGTCGTGGGAGTGCAGTGGGCTGATCGTGCCGGCGCGCTGATCGATGCCGATGTCGGCGGGTACCGGCACGGGCTGTCCGTCGACGAATACGTTGAGGTGGGAATGAGTGTGCAGGACCGCTCCTTCGGAGCCCAACATGGGGAGACCGGCCTGTTGGACCGCCGCCCGGGCGTCGCGGGGTGCTGTCCACGGCGGCGGGGTTTGACGACCGGACGCCGTCGTGATCGGTGTCGCCGGAATGCCGGTCGCGGGGCCCTGGTGGGTTTTACCCCTTTGGGTGATCGTCACGATCAGCACCGCCGCGAACGCCAGAACCGCCACCACCGCAGCGCCGGTCCACCATCGGCTTGCACGGTGACCGGCGCGCGCAGCCGCCACCGCACCCGCCCCGGCGGCCCGGCGACCACTGGCGTTGCGCCCCTTGTTCTTCGCAGTTCTCGGGCTCATCGAACCTCCTCGATCATCCTTGGAGCATCATCCGGGCGCGCACCTACGCCGTCGGTACCGACATAGTAGGTGCGCAGCGCACCGGTGTCACCAAGGCATGGCTCCCGACCCCGAGCGCGGCTGATTGGTCGCGAGGGACGCACCAACACTGCGGCATTGCACGTACTATCTACGTACCGAGGCAGGACAGATTGCGCGGGAGGCCGACTGCGGCTCAGAAGGTCTGCTGAGCACCACGCTGGAGCACCGACGAAGGGAGTTTTTCATGGGTCTGCAGATTGGCGACACGGCGCCGGACTTCGAGGCCGCCACCACCCAGGGGCGCTTGCGGTTTCATGACTGGATGGGTGAATCGTGGGCGGTGCTGTTCTCCCACCCGAAGGATTTCACCCCGGTGTGCACGACCGAACTCGGCGCGATGGCGATGTTGGCTCCAGAGTTCGAGCGCCGCGACGTGAAGGTCATCGGGCTGTCCGTCGACGCCACCAGCGACCACGAGGCGTGGGCCGACGACATCGAAGATACCCAAGGTGCCCGACCGAACTTCCCGATCATCGGCGACGCCGACTTCGCCGTGTCCACGCTCTATGGGATGCTGCCGGCGAACACGTCGGGTGACCCCTCCACCCGGACCCCGGCCGACAACCAGACCGTACGCACCGTGTTCGTCGTCGGACCGGACAAGAGGATCAAGTTGATCCTGGCCTACCCCATGACCACCGGCCGCAACTTCGACGAAGTGCTACGGGTCATCGACTCGCTGCAACTCACCGCGCGCCACCGGGTGGCGACACCGGCCAACTGGACGCAGGGTCAGGACGTCATCATCGCCGGCTCGGTGCCCGACGAGGAAGCCGTCGAGCTCTTTGGTACGTGGAACGCCCTTAAACCCTACCTTCGCATCGTGGCCCAGCCGGGGACTCACGCCACGGGGTTGTGACGGCGAACGGCCAGGTGCGAGCGCCACGCTGGATGGTCGCTGACGCATCGAGGAGCTACCACCGGCGGGGCAGGACTGATCGATGACGGGAGAGGAGTACATGTGGCGAAGGTGACGAGGCGTTCGGCGCTGACCATGCTGGGCGCGGGAGGCGGGCTGCTGGGCCTGGGATACGCAGCGCATGCGGGCGTCTTCACAGCGCTCTTCGGTCCCATGGCCGGTGGCGGCGAGCACGTCGGCAGCCCGGGAATGATGGGCCCGTCGATGATGGGCGGCGGGTCGATGATGGGCAGCGCGACGACCATGGACATGTCGACCTACATGGACATGTTCAACCGTCACAACGAGATCAGTCGCACGGTGGAGGAGATTCCTGGCGGAGTGCGCACCACCACGACATCGGATGCTCCCGACCTGGTGGCCCAACTGCAGGCGCACGTGTCGGCGATGTACGTCCATCTCGACGACGGCGCCGAGGTGACGTGCATGAGTCAAAGCCTGCCGACGTTGTTTCGGCGCGCACCTGACTACCAGCGCGCGCTCACCTTCACTGCGAAGGGCGTCATCGCGGTGGAAACCGCGCGCGATCCCGGGGTGACACGTGCCATTCGCGCGCATGCGCGTGAAGTCAGCGGTTTCGTCAGCGTCGGCATGCCGGCGATGATGCAGCAGATGATGGGGACGGGTCCCTAGCGACGTCCCTCCGCCAACCGGACGGTCGACCCGTTGTGCACGGTCCGGGTAGCCGAAGGACGTTGCGCTGTCGGTGCATTCGACGTCAGTCCGGCTAACGGGGGTATTCGAAGGTGGACGTGATCAGATGGTTGGGCGCGGTTTCTTCCTCCCGCAGGATCCGCCGGTCGGCGCCGATGAAGAGCCGGACGGCTATGCCGCCGGGGAATCCCAGGCCGAGTTCGGTTTCCTCGGGCCGGCTGGCGAGGATCACGACGTCGGCCGTCCCGCTGCCGTAGGGCTCGGTGTTGAGGAATTCGGTGCCGCTGATCCGTAGCGCTCCCTCCTCGCCACGATAGCCGCTGTAATTGCTGGTCACCGCCTGGTGGACGGTCATCTGCGGGACGGCCCGCATGGCCGGTAGGACCTCGGCGAGCATGCTGCTGTCGGCACGCGGCGGCCAGGGGACGTCCAGGATGGCCGTGCCCCCCGACCACGGGGGTGCATCGATGGTGATGCGGAGCGGATTGACCCCGGGGCGCCAGGTGATCGGGGTGGTGAAGCAGCCGGGACCGCAGCCCAGCAGTGTGAGCGGGACCTGGGGAGCTTCTGGTGGTTCGAGTCGGGCGGTCAGTCGGTAGGTCGGCGACGGCGAGCCACGGTCGATCGTTGGGGTGTCCGCACCGGTGCCGCCGGTGCCCCCGGTGCCCCCGGTGTCGGCGTTGTCGGTGCCCAGGTCGTCGCGGTCGGGACTGGTCATGCGGATCACCAGTTGTCCGGCGCTGGCGGCGGCGATGACGGTGATCTGGCCGGCCAGGGTGCCCAGCGTGATGACCGGCCCGCTTGGTAGGGGCGGGGCGGGTAGTTCGGTGCTGACCGGCCGGGCCGGTGTCACCGAGACCAGCACCGCAGTGACCGCGAGAATGCCGAGAAGGACGCCCATTTCCACGCGGATGGGGCGCCCGATCGGCGACCCGGAGGTCGTGCGGACCGCGGTACGCAGGCGTCGGCGTCCCAGCACGGCAAGCACCACGACGGCGGCGACCAGCGCGATCTTGGCCGTCAACACCATGCCGTAGGTGGTCGTGACGAGCGCCGCGAGGTTCGGTATGACGATGATCGCTTCGGCGGTGCCGGTGGCGATGACCACCGCGACCCCGAGGAGGGCCAGGCGGGCGTAGTCGTGAACCAGGAGGCTGATCCAGCCGGGGTGGTGGTCCCGCCACCGGTGGGCCGTGCGAAGGACGTGCAGCAGCGCCCCGACCCAGAGGGCGGCGGTCAGGAGGTGGGTGATCGTCAAGGCGGTTCCCCAGAGGGGGCTGGCGGCGTGCGGGTGCGCGCGTACGCCTTCGGCTGCTATTACCGCGAGCAGGAACAGCCCGGCCACGAGGCTGAGGCGGGGATTGCCTCGGCGTCGACTGAGCCACCCGAGGAACGCCGCGGCCGCGAAGGCCAGCGCCTCCACGCCCAGGATCCGGCCGGGTCCGGTCAAGATGAGCCTCGGCGTGTCTCCGCCGATCTGCGCTGCGGCCAGCACGGAAGCGGCCGCGAACCCGAGCGTGGAACCGACCAGGATCGCTGGCCTGGGGGCCCCGGCCCCGTCGGGGGCCATCTCGCGTAACACCCGAGCGACGAGTATCGCGCCGAGAAGGCCCCCCAGGGCAAGCGCGAGCCCGGCGAACAGCACCCAGCGCGACACGATCACCACCACCGAATCCACCGCGAGTGCGCCGCTCGGTGCCTCGGTGATGGCGCCAGCGGCCTTGCCCACGGTGAAGGCGATGACGCCGGAGACGACGTCCCCGTCGTCGGCGGTGACTTCCCAACTGATCCGGTATCCCCCGTCTGCCAGCTGCGCCGCGACGTGAGCGCTGAGGCGCCGACCTCCCAGCGACAGCGCTGCCGGACCCAGTTCCTTGGGGGCACCGGCACCATCGGTCAGCGTCAAGGGCACGGCGCCGATGGTGACGGGCAAGTCGAAGTCCAGGCTGACGTCGGTCGGCGCAGCAGGCACGGCGTAGCCGCCCGGTGGGGTACTGGCCAGCAGATAGGCGTGCGCGGAGGCCACCGGCGTGGGAAGCGCCATTCCCAAGAACCCGGCCAGCATCACCATCATCGCGATGCGCCGTGCCGCGCGCCGACACAGCGCAGGTCGCGCGCTGGTGCGACGAGGGCGCATCGGGGTATCGGACGGCACTACCGGCTCTCCTTTCCGTGCTCACCGCGGCGGCGCAACCACGCTGCGACGAGGCATTGGGAGCTTGGTCGCACGGGCATTGTCGCCGTGAGAGCCTCGGCGCGATCACCAGCAGCTGCGTCGACACGCACGCACTCCGGAGTTACTATCTCGGTACCGAGATAGTATCAATGATCCTCGGCGGAGACGGCCGTTGCGGGAGAACGCCGGCAGGCCGTCCCGCAGAGCATGACCGAGAACCGAACGCCTGGGGTTCGGGACCAGTCTCGGAGGGGCAGATCGACACGGCAGATGGGACGGGTTGCGACGATGCGGGTGTTTGGTGAATTGGAAACCGTGGTGATGGCCCGGCTGTGGGCGGCCAACGGCCACGGAACGGTCCGGGAAGTGTTCGAGGTCCTGCGCTCCGAACGGGAAATCGCCTACACCACGGTGCTCTCCACGATGGAGAACCTGCACCGCAAGGGCCACTTGCTCCGCGAGCGAGAAGGGCAGGCCTTTCGCTACCGAACCGTGTTGAGCCACGTGGAACACACCTCCAGGCTGATGCGCGAGGCCATGAGCCAGGGCGAACAAGACACCACCGCAGTACTGGCACACTTCGTCGCAGAGATGAGTCCGCGCGAGCTGGCGGAACTGAAGGACGTAATTCGGCGCCGCGGCAAGGCCGCGACGAAGCGATGAACCTGGCACTGTGTCTGCTCGCCTACACCGTGAGCATGACCGCCCTGGGACCGGCGTTGCTGTCCCGGGCGACACGCGGCGGATCAGCCCCCCGCCTCGGGGTCACGGCGTGGCTGGTGGCGATCGGCGGTGTCGTGACCGCCGTGCTCGTAGCGTTCGTCGTGTTCACGACCCAAGTCGTTCTGTCCTGGGGTCGTGTCGGAAACCTCCTGACGGCCTGCGCAGCAGGCCTCGGCGTGATCGCGCGAGGCGGATACGGCGATGCCCTTCAGCTCGGCCTCCTGACCCTTGCTGCCACGACGGCGACGGCCCTAGGGGTGTTCGCCGCCCGTGGTGCGCTCGCCCTTCGCCGGGCCTACCGAGGCACCACCGAGCATGCGTCGGCCGTCCGCATCGCCGCCGGTGACACCCCGCCCGGTCCCGGCGGCGCGTTCGTCATCGAGAGTCGACAGCGTGGGGTCTACTGCCTGGCAGGGCGCCCCGAGACGATCGTCGTCACCCGGGGGGCCATGGAGGTGCTCAATGACGCCGAACTGGCCGCAGTCATCTCCCACGAACGTGCCCACTTGACCGGGCATCACCATCGGCTTCTCGCCGTCACCGGTGCGCTCAGCCGGGCACTGCCGGCAGTTCGCTTGTTCACCGACGGCGCACACGAGATCGCCCGCCTGCTGGAGATGTGCGCTGATGACGCCGCGGCTCGCCGCCACGGCTCAGATGTCGTCGTCGACGCGCTGCTGGCGCTCGCCCTGCCCTCCCCCACGTCACCGACCCCGGCTGCGGTAGCGCTGGCCCCGTCCGTATTGCATGCTGCGGAATCGGGTGTCGTGCAGCGGGTGGAGCGACTACTGGTTCCTCCCAACCGGTTTCGCGGCCGTGTTGGCATCACCCTGGCCATCGCTAGCATGCTGATCGGGCCGGTCACCATGTCCGGGCTCATGGCTGCCACACCGATGCTCTGTTCCTGAGGCGCGTCGGGTCCGCCACGGCGTGCGCTGCCGCGCGGCCAGTTCACCTCCGGGAGCGCCAGTCGTTGACACCGCACGTTGGATACCCCACTCGGGTATGTTTGACGGACGAGGGATGGAGACGGTGTCATGACGGGATACCTCGACAACAAGGACGACTACCCCAAACGGCTGCGCCGGATCGAGGGGCAGATCAGAGGACTGCAGCGGATGGTCGCCGACGATACGTACTGCATCGACGTCCTCACCCAGGTGTCCGCAGCCACGAAAGCCCTCCAATCGGTGGCCCTCGGTCTGCTCGAGGAACACATGAGCCATTGTCTCGTCGATGCCGCCCGGGCGGGAGGTGCCGAGCAGGACACCAAGCTCAAGGAGGCATCGGAGGCCATCGCGCGCCTCGTGCGTAGCTAGGTGCGCGCGCGTCGGCACGGGATGAGATGCCTTGCCCGTTTCCGCCATGTCCTGGCCGAGGACCCCGATGCGCGAGACGCGAGATTCGTGGCGTGTGCCCAGCGCATTGTTGTCATTGCATCCGTTACGTTGAACGGTGTACGGGAGCGGCGGATGACGTGGGTGTCCGCCGTCGGAATGCAGACCCCAGGAGCGTGCCGAGTGAGTATTCGGGACTTTGGTCAACTCGAGGCCGTCGTCATGGATCGTGTGTGGAGCCGCAGCGAGGTCACGACGGTAAGGGACATCTTCGACGAGCTGGCCGCAACGCGCCAAATCGCTTACACCACAGTGCTATCGACGATGGACAATCTTCACCGCAAGGGCTGGCTGGCTCGGGAGCGGGTGGGCAAGGCTTATCGCTACTGGCCGGTGATGACGCGCGAGAAGCACTCCGCGGAACTCATGCGGGCAGCCTTCACCTCTGGCGGCGACGCCGACCTGGTGCTTACGTTCTTTCTCGAGCACATGAGCAAGCAGGAGTCCGCTGAGCTGCACGCGGCACTTGGTCGCCTCGTCGGTGACGTGGACGATCGATGAATGCTGCT
>JAHFVC010000103.1:15243-17206 GCA_023264765.1 Mycobacterium sp.
GCTGCTGTACGCGGCGATCATGACCTGGTGCGCTCCAAAGATGTTGTGCCACATGACCGAAACGGGTGTCGCGCCGCGGCTGGGGGTCGCGGTGTGGCTGGCGGCGATCGGGGGCGCCCTCGGCGCCTGGGCGGCCGCCGTCACCGCATTGGTGGTCGCGGCATTCGGTTCCGGTCATAGGGCGGCGACATTCTGTCTGGAGGTGTTGGGCTTTTCCCGGCAGGTCGGCCTCCCCTCGCAACTGGGATCGGTCGTGGGTACTGCCTTGGCCGCGGGCGGGATCCTCGTCACGGCCGCGGCCGGCCACGGGGTGCTTCGCCGCATTCACCGCATGCGCGCCAGTAGCAGCCGCCACGCTCAACAGGCCCGGGTGATCGGCCGCCCCACCGATCGAACCGGCGTCCTCGTGGTGCAGTCCCCCCACGCGGTCGCCTACTGCGTCACCGGGCGCCCGCGAACGATCGTCGTCACCAGTGCGGTGCTGGAAAGTCTCGATCAATCCGAGCTGGCAGCGGTTTTGGCGCACGAACACGCTCACCTCACCGGCCGCCACCACCAGCTGCTGATGGTGCTGCGTGCGTTGGCCGCCGCCTTGCCCCGATTCCCGCTATTCGTTCAGGGCGCCACCGCAACTGCGCGACTGCTGGAGATGTGCGCCGACGACGCGGCGGTCCGCCAGCACGGTTCGCGGCCTCTGTTGCGTGGACTCATGACGCTAGTCGCCCGCCCCTCCCCAGCATCGGCACTCGGCGCCGCCGACACCGCCGTATTGGCGCGCGCAACACGGCTAGCGAAGCCGCCCGCGTATCTAGCGCGTTGGCGTCAGCGGGTCCTACTCAGCACGTCGGTCGCGGTCACCGCGGTAGTGCCCGTGCTGACCGCCGTGTTGTGCCATCACTAGGTGGCACGTGCCCTCATGGTGGCCGCCTCGGGCCGAGAACCATTGCCTGTCGGTGCCCCCGCATTCATCGGACGACGGATGCGCCGCCTGCTGTAGCCCAGCTCGACGCCGCCATGGCAGCCGATACTTCAGTCGACACTGTATTGTTGGATAGATGCTGACGTATGAGACGCGCGAATCGGCCCTGGCGCGACTGGGTCGAGCTCTGGCCGACCCGACGCGGTGCCGCATTCTGGTGGCGTTGCTGGACGGGGTCAGCTACCCGGGCCAGCTCGCTTCGCAGCTCGGGCTGACACGTTCCAACGTGTCCAATCACCTGTCGTGCTTGCGGGGGTGCGGTCTGGTCGTAGCGACATATGAGGGACGACAGGTCCGCTACGGCTTGGCTGACGCGCACCTGGCCCACGCTTTGAGCGAGTTGGTTCAGGTGGTGCTCGCGGTGGACGGCGAACAACCGTGCCTCGGTGACGGCGAGCCTACGATGGTAACCGGGCTGGCGCGATGAACGACCGCGTCGACCCGCGTGCCGGTGTGCCGATGGCGGTCTCCACGCCCGCGAACGGGGGCTGCACCGACGGATGCTGCACCTCGGTGGACGCGACACCCGTTGACCCGCACCGTTTCTCGGTGTTGTCGCGGCGGGTGCGCCTGTTGGTCGCGGCAACGATCTGCTACAACGTCATCGAGGCGGTCATCGCGATCGCCGCCGGGACGAAGGCGTCGTCGACCGCACTGATCGGGTTCGGTCTGGATTCGGTCATCGAGGTGGCCTCGGCCTCGGCCGTGGCCTGGCAATTCTCTGGCAAGGACCCCGAGGCGCGCGAACGGATCGCGCTGCGCGTCATCGCGGTGTCGTTCTTCGCGTTGGCCGTGTACGTGAGCGTGGAATCCGTGCGCTCCCTGCTGGGCGCCGAGGAGCCGCACCACTCCACGGCCGGGATCGTCTTGGCCGCGGTGTCACTGATGATCATGCCGTTCTTGTCGTACGCGCAGCGCCGGGCCGGCCGTGAACTCGGTTCGGCCAGCGCCGTCGCGGACTCCAAGCAGACCTTGCTCTGCACG
>JAHFVC010000403.1 GCA_023264765.1 Mycobacterium sp.
ACCCGCCCGCAGTAACTGTTCGACATCTTCCACGACATGGAACTGGCCTGGGGACCGACGTGGTCGACCTCGCTGAAGTCGTTGTGGGTCGGCGAAGGTGAAGCCATCGGTGACATCACCATCGGCGAGGAGCTCGCCGAGCACCTGAGCAGCGAGCCGATCCACCCGGTGCTGCTCGACCTGTGCACCGGCGTCGCCTTCCCCGCCTTCCCGGCGATCCTGGCGGCCGAGCAGGGCATGCACGACCTGTTCCTGCCGCTGCGGTACGGGCAGGTCCAGGTGGCCGAGAAGATGCCGCGGCGGTTCTATTGCCGTGCGCGCTGGCATGAGAGTGCCCTCAACGGTGAAACCCAGGTCTTTGACATCGATTTCGTGGACCGTGACGGACGGGTGCTCGGCGGGATCCGCGAGTTCACCGTCAAGCGGGCCCCCCGGGAAGCGCTTCTGCGCGGGCTGGGCGGGGACTCGACCCGGTTGCTGTACACCCTGGGATGGCAGGAGGCCGCGGCGCCGACGCTCGAGGACGCCACGGCCGGTGCGGGCACCTGGCTGATCGCCGGCTTCGACTCGCTGGCCGCCGAGGTTCCCGGTGCGGCCACCGTCGACGACGTCACCGATCCGCAGTCCTGGCAGCGGGCGTTCGCCGCGGCCGCCGAACATGGTGCGCCGGTCACCGGCATCGTCTGGCGCAGCGCCGGACACCCGGATCTCGACACCGACCCGTCGGTTCGGCTGGAGACCGAAGTGTCGGCACTGCTCGCGGCAGCGCAGACCGGCGCGGCCGACGGGCTGCGCGGCGGACTGTGGATCGTCACCGAACAGGCGGTGGCCACCGAGCCCGGTGAGCCCGTCGATCCTGTCCAGTCGGCGCTGTGGGGCTTCGGGCGCACCTTGATCGCCGAGCAGCCGACCCTGCGGGTCCGGCTGGTGGACGGCGACGGTGGCGAGGAGTCCCTGAGCTGGCTGGCCGGTGCGCTCGGCGCACCGGTCGTCGAACCCGAAATGGCGGTCCGGCAAGGACGTTTCCTGGTGTCGCGGCTGCTGCACTGGGCGCGCAGCGGCCAGCTGCCGATGCCGCGCAGCGATGACTATGCGTTGGCCCCGACCGAGCGCGGTGCGATCGACAACCTGCGACTGACCGAGGCCGTGGTGACCGCGCCCGAGCCGAACGAGGTTCAGGTCCGGATCGAGGCCGCGGGCCTCAACTTCCGCGACGTGCTCAACGTGCTCGGCCTGTACCCCGGCGATCCGGGCCCGATTGGTGGCGACCTGTGCGGCGTCATCACCGAAGTGGGTTCGGAAGTTACCGAATTCGAGGTCGGACAGCGCGTCTTCGGCTCGATGCAGGGTGCGTTCTCCAGCCGCCTCAACGTCCCTGCGCCGCTGCTGGCAGTGGTTCCCGAAGGTGTCAGCTCGGTGGATGCGGCGACCATCTCCGCTGCGGCGCTGACGGTCCGACTGGCCTTCGACTGGGCGCAGCTCAAGCCAGGCGACAAGGTCCTCATTCACGCCGCCAGTGGTGGCGTGGGGCTGGCCGCGGTGCAGATGGCCCGCCAGCACGGCGCGATCGTGTATGCCACCGCCAGCAAGTACAAGCGGGCCACGCTGCGCGAGATGGGCGTTGAGTACGTCTACGATTCGCGGACAACGGATTTCGCGGATCAGATCCTCGCGGATACCGACGGCGCGGGTGTGGACGTGGTGCTCAACTCCTTGACCAGTGAGGGCTTCATCGAGGCGACGTTGCGGGCCACGGCCCAGGGTGGACGATTCGCCGAGATCGCCAAGCGCGATATCTGGACGGCCGAGCAGATGGCCGCGCTGCGTCCCGATATCAACTACGAGATCGTCGCGCTGGACGTGACGATGATGACCGATCCCGACCACATCCAGAAGCTGATGGCCGAGGTATCCGAAGGACTGGCCACCGGAGTGTGGGCACCGGTGCCCGCCGAGGTGTACCCGCTGGCCGAGGCGCGGACGGCATTCCGTCGTATGCAGCAGGCCAGGCACATCGGCAAGATTGTCGTGCAGATGCCCAAACCGCTTCAGCCGCATGGTGATCGGAGTTACCTGCTCACCGGTGGCCTCGGGGCGCTCGGCTTGCACACGGCCTCGTATCTGGCCCAGCTCGGCGCAGGCGACATCGTGCTCACCAGCCGCCGCGCGCCCGATGCCGAGGCACAGCACGCCATCGACGCCATCACCGAGCGGTACCACTGCCGGATCCACGTGTTCTCCGCCGACGTCGGTGACGAAGCCTCGGTGGCGGCGCTGTTGTCGAAGATCCGCGCCGAGCTGCCACCGCTGGCCGGTGTGGCACACCTGGCCGGGGTGCTCGATGATGCGCTGCTCCCGCAGCAGGATCTGGAGCATTTCCGTACCACGTTGGCACCCAAGGCTTATGGTGCGCACCATCTGCACCGGTTGACCAAGGACGACGACCTGGACTTCTTCATCCTGTACTCGTCGGCGTCGGCAGTGCTGGGTTCCCCATCGCAGGCCAACTACGCCACCGCGAACGCGCTGCTCGACGGTCTGGTCGCCCAGCGCCGGGCGCAGGGGTTGCCGGCGACCGCCGTCAACTTCGGCCCGTGGGGTCACGGCGGTATGGCAAGCTCCCAGGCCGCGGTCGCCAACCTCAGCGCGCAGGGCATGATGCCGCTGGAGCCGTCGGCGGCGCTGTCCGCGCTCGGCGAGGCGATTCGGCACGGCGCGGCGCAGGCCACCGTCCTGAAGGCGAATTGGCAACGGACGGCGAAGATGCTGGGTGGCATCCGCCCGCCGCTGCTGGACCAGGTGCTGCCCAGCGGCGACGGTTCGATCACCGGGGACAGCGAGCTGCTGCGGCAGCTGCAGGAACTCCCGGTGGCCGCGCGCGGCGGGTTCATCACCGAGTTCCTGCAGAAAGAGGTGCAGGGCTTCCTGCGGCTCGCGCAGCCGCCGGCGGCGTCGAGCAGGTTCCTGGATCTGGGCACGGACTCGCTGATGGCCGTCGAACTGCGTAACCGCCTGTTCGGTCAGTTCGGTGGCAAGTTCGACATCAGCCCGACGGCGGTGTTCGACTATCCGACCATCGGGGAACTCGCCGAGCACCTGGTGTCGCAGCTGCCGGACGCCGAAACACCCGGGGCGAGCGCAGCTCCGGTGGCGCCGGTGGTCGAGGCAGAAGCCGCCGCTGTGCCCGCGGAGTAGTCCGCGGGCACAGGAGGCCGAAACCACGAAGTGCCGGTAGCGATTTCGCTGACCGGATACCATCGGGACTGAGCCCGAGGGGGTCCGATGGCGATCAAGTCGCAGCGGTTGCGCCTGGTATTTGCGGTAATCGCTGCCGCGGCACCGCAAACGGTCAAGCACGTCATCTATCGGCGGATCTTCGGGTGGGACATCCATCCGACGGCACGCTTCGGACTTTGCTTGATCAACGTCGACCGGTTGAGTGCGGCCGAAGGTTCAGTGGTGTCGCACCTGACCCTCATCAAAGGGTGCGACGAGGTGCGCCTGGGTGTCCGTGCGACCGTCGGGCCGATGAACTGGATCACCTCACCGCCGCGCTCGGCGGGGTTCTTCCCGCACTCTCCGGAACGGCGGCCGGGATTCTTTCTCGGTGACGAGGCCGCCATCACGACGCGCCACATCGTGTATTGCTCCGATGAGGTGGTGATCGAGCCGTACGCCGTCCTCGGTGGGTTACGGAGCCTCGTCGTCACGCATGGGCCCGATTACGTGACGGCGCGCCAACTGACCGCGCCGGTGCGCATCGGCCACCACTCGATCGTCGCCGCCAGTTCCACCGTGCTCGCCGGAACGGTCGTGGCGCCGTGCTCCATCGTGGCCGCCGGGTCGACAGTGGCCGGGCATCTGTCAGAAGAGTTCACGCTCTACGGCGGTACGCCGGCACGCAAGATCAAGAAGCTGCCCGAGGATGCCGCGTTCTTTCACCGAGAGCTCGGCGCCATCGACTGATGAGTCGAGTATCCGTGAGCCGCAACGACTGCCTGTTCGCCGGGAACAGGGGTCGATACTTCGTCGGCCCGCTGGAAAATATGGACGACTCGGTCCGGCTGCGGGAACGGCTGACAGCCATCGCCGCAGGCGGACCGTCCCAGCGAGTAGGTCTGTTTCCCGATCCCCGGTCGCGGCGCTGGCGGTTCGACCCGACCGCCGGCGCCGACTGGGTGACGATCATCGAACATCCCGCGCTGGATGTCACGGACCCGGGCCGTGCGCTCACCGACTTCGTCGTGGACCCGGATAACCGGACACCCATGCACCTCTATCTCGCAGACCCATGGTTGTTCATCGACTTCGACCACGGCCTCGGTGGAGGGAAGTTCATCACCGAGCTCATTGCGGCAATCACCTCCGATGCAACGGCATTCGCCGACCCGCAGCCACTCACCGACTGCCGGGCTCCCTTGCTACGTGCGTTGACGCATTCGGCTCGCACGCAGCCACGCAAGCTGATTCAGTCCGTCGACCTGAATCGCGGACCGAACCCGCCGACGTGCACCGGTCCGTTCGAAGAGACGACAGACGTCGTGTTCGTCCGTAGTGAGCCTGAATTCCTGCGACAGGTGCGCGCCCTGCGTGACCGCGACAACCCCGGTGCCTCGGTGTTGGCGGTGCTCACGTCCGCCATGCTGCACGCACTGAACGCAGTCGGCATCGAAACCGACCCGGCCGTCGGTGTGATGGTGGACTTGGGCCGTTACCTACCCACGGGCACTGGGACATTGTCGAACTTCGTCGGCGTTGCCCCGATTTCGGTACCGCCGCCGTTCGGCGCCCGCGCCATCGGCGATCAGATCGAGCGGTACACAACGGGATACAGGTCGATCTCCCGTTACGGCCTGGCTACGCTGGTCGGCCTGTTGAGACCCACCACCCAGACATTCACCCAACATTGCGAGGACACCCGTGCCCGCCTGGTGGTCACCGATCATGGCGAGACACCGGCGGCACGCAAGATCCGGTGGGCACAGCCCGAGTCGAGCCGGGTCTACCTTCGGCACGCGCCGATCGGCTATTCGAATCAAGTCACCCTGGCCACGAATCGGGTGGGCAATCAGCTCCACCTGAGTGCCACCTTCTACGCCACGACGTTCGACCGTGGGAGCATCGACACCGCGTTACGACGGGTCGCCACCGGTGTTGATATCGGCAATTGCTAAGCGGCGCAACCGTAGATCAGTTTACGACAGCTCCCTTTTCGGCGATGTCGTTGACCAAGACGGACATGTTGCCACTCGGGTGCTGGTTGTCGAACATCAGTTGGTGCATCTTGCCGACATCGTCGAATCCGCCGATGTAGGACAGGCATGGGTCGACCGTTCCCTGCGCCACGAGTTCGGTGATGGCTCGACACTGTTCAAAGTTGGCGAAATGCGAACCCTGGAAGCGCTTTTGCCGCATCCATAGGTAGCGGAGGTCCACATCGGCATGGAATCCCGATGTGGCACCGCAGAGTACAACCATTCCTCCCGTGTCGCAGAGGAACATTGACGTCGGCACCGTGCCCTCGCCGACGTGCTCCAGCACGATGCGCGGAGACCGCCGATCCCCGAGGGCTTCCCAGAATGCCTGCCCAAATCGACGCACCTCACGCGACCACTCACTCATACGTTCGGCATCGTCGAGAGCCGGCATCCTGCCCCAATGGTGAAACTCGGTTCGATTAACCACGCCTTTGGCGCCGAGCCTAAAGCAATGTTCGCTGCGGTCGTCGTTGGAGATGACCGCGATCGGGTATCCGCCGAACGATCTGACGATCTGTATCGCCATCGAGCCAAGACCGCCCGATCCGCCCCAGATGAGGACCGGGTCACCGGGCCGCACCACA
>JAHFVC010000104.1 GCA_023264765.1 Mycobacterium sp.
GTTTGCGAAGGGCCACGGCACGCAGAACGATTTCGTGCTGCTGCCTGACCTCGATGCCGCGCTGGACCTGACGCCGGCCGCGGTGGCCGCTCTGTGCGACCGGCGCCGCGGGCTGGGTGCCGACGGTGTCCTTCGGGTCACCACCGCAGGAGCCGCGCTGGCCGCGGGTGTCTTCCCGGCACTCCCCGAAGGTGTCACCGCGCAGGACTGGTTCATGGACTACCGCAACGCCGACGGTTCGGTCGCCCAGATGTGCGGCAACGGGGTGCGGGTGTTCACCCACTATCTGCGTGCCTCCGGCCTGGAGCAGCGCGACGAGTTCGTGGTGGGCTCGCTGGCCGGGCCGCGCCCGGTCGTCGTGCATCACAGTGACGGCGTCGACGCCGAGGTCACCGTCGACATGGGCAAGGCGAACGTGCTGGGTACCGGATCGGCCGTGGTCGCGGGGCGCAGCTTCGACGGGCTGGCTGTCGACGTCGGCAACCCGCATCTGGCCTGCGTGACGGAGATGAGCGCCGCGGCGCTCGCGGTGCTCGACGTCGCCGAACCGGTGTCTTTCGACCACACGCAGTTCCCCGAGGGTGTCAACGTGGAGGTGCTCACCAGTCCGGTGGACGGTGCCATCTCGATGCGGGTGCACGAACGGGGCGTCGGTGAAACCCGTTCCTGCGGAACGGGAACTGTGGCCGCCGTCGTGGCCGCCCTGCAGCACGCGGGGGAGAGCACAGGCTCCTTGCTGGTGCGGATCCCCGGCGGCGAGGTCACCGTCACCGTCACCGAGGCAACCAGTTTCCTGCGCGGCCCCTCCGTGCTGGTCGCCACCGGCGAACTCGCCGACACGTGGTGGGGCGCACAGGCTTGATAATCGTTGGCCAATCGGTAACCCGGCGTGCCACCATCGGTGGAGCTCATGACTGAATCTCCCCATCGCGACCCCACTGTCGGCGAACTCGCCCTCGAAGACCGCGCCGCGCTACGCCGCGTTGCGGGCCTGTCGACCGAACTCGCCGACGTCACCGAGGTCGAGTACCGCCAGCTGCGCCTCGAACGGGTGGTGCTGGTCGGGGTGTGGACCGACGGCAGCTCAGCGGACGCCGATGCGAGCCTGGCCGAACTGGCCGCCCTGGCCGAGACCGCCGGTTCGGAGGTGCTCGAAGGGCTGATCCAGCGCCGCGACAAGCCGGATCCGTCGACCTACATCGGCTCCGGCAAGGCGCAGGAACTGCGCGAGATGGTGCTGGCCAGCGGCGCGGACACCGTCATCTGCGACGGCGAGCTGTCGCCTGCGCAGCTGAACTCGCTGGAAAAGGTCGTCAAGGTCAAGGTCATCGACCGCACCGCCCTGATTCTCGACATCTTCGCCCAGCACGCGACATCGGCGGAGGGCAAGGCTCAAGTGGCCTTCGCGCAGATGGAGTACATGCTGCCGCGGCTGCGCGGCTGGGGTGAGTCGATGTCGCGTCAGGGTGGTGGCGCCGGCGGCAGCAGTGGCGGTGTCGGCACCCGCGGTCCCGGTGAGACCAAGATCGAGACCGACCGCCGCCGTATCCGCGAGCGAATGTCCAAGCTGCGCCGCGAGATTCGCGACATGAAGAAGATCCGCGACACCCAGCGCGGCAAGCGTCGCGCGGCCGACATGCCGGCGGTGGCAATCGTCGGGTACACGAACGCGGGCAAATCCAGTCTGCTCAACGCGCTGACCGGTGCCGGGGTGCTGGTGGAGAACGCCCTGTTCGCCACGCTGGAACCCACCACGCGGCGCGGTCAGCTCGAGGACGGGCGGGCGTTCGTGCTCACCGACACCGTCGGATTCGTGCGGCACCTGCCCGCCCAACTGGTCGAGGCGTTCCGCTCCACACTGGAGGAGGTGGTCGACGCCGACCTGCTGGTGCACGTGGTCGACGGCTCCGATCTGAATCCGATGGCCCAGATCAGCGCGGTGCGTCAGGTCGTGCGCGACGTGTATGCCGACCATGACCGCGCTGCGGTGCCGGAACTCTTGGTGGTCAATAAGATCGACGCCGCTGGGGACTTGGCCATGGCGCAACTGCGCCGTGCGCTGCCCGATGCCGTGTTCGTGTCCGCGCACACCGGCGAGGGACTCGACCGGCTGCAGCAGCGGATCACCGCCCTGGTTCCGCCGACCGACGCCTTCGTCGACGTGACCATCCCGTATGACCGCGGTGACCTGGTGGCGCGCGTGCATTCGGAGGGACGTATCGACACGACGGAGCACACCGCGGACGGCACCAGGATCACCGCGCGGGTGCCGATTCCGCTCGCCGCGAACCTGCGCGACTACGTCAGCGGATAGCGCGGATCAGGCGGCCGTCTTGGCGGTGGCGCCGGTGTCCTTCGTAGCCTCCGACGCCGTTGATTCCCCTGTGGTTGAGGGGGTTTCGGTCTTTTCCTCGGTCTTGGTCGTCGGCTTGCTCTCCGGTTCGGTTCCGGTCTTGGTGGTGTCGCCGGACTTGGTGGCGTGCTTGCCCGACACCGCATCGTGGAATTGCCGGACCAGCTGAGCCAGTGGCCCCGTGCCGATCGGGCCGCGCACCTTGGGCCGGGGGCTGGCGGTGCCGTCGGTTCCGGTCTTGGTGTCGGTGGTCTTGGTGTCGGTGAGCTTGGTGGTGTCCTCGGCCTTCTTGTTGTCCACCACTGTTTTCGGGATGTCCGCGGTCGCGGTCTTGGCGGCGGCGAGGCTGGTCGTGGAGACCGGTTTGGGGGCCGGGGCCTTCACGCCGATGTCGCCCAGTGCCGCCTTGACGCCGTCGCCGAGCGCCTTGACCACGTCGCCGGCCAGTTTGATCGGGTTGATGTTGAGCGGGACGAGACGGAACGGCGCGGGAACGCCGGGACTGAGAGTGCGGTCGTAGCCCGTGTCGATGAGTACGCGCAGCACCGGTTCGAGCAGATCCACGATCGGCTTCACGATGAACGAGGTGTGGGTGAAGCCACCGAACTCCAGGAACGGCCGGACCAGTGGCAGGGTCTTGGTGGTGATGGTGATGTAGCGGGTATCGCCGTAGTCGTTCCAGTTGTCTTCGTCGTTGAGTTCGGCTTGCAACTCGGTTTCGGTGTAGCCGTCCGGCAGTTCGCCCGGGTCGCTCCTGCCATCGGGCGACAGGTAGGTGCCGTGGATATACCAGAAGCCGGCCAGCGCGTTCAGCGTCGCCAGTGCGTTGAGCGGATACAACGGAAAGTCGGCGACCCCGTCGTATTCGAAGGCGATGTCGGTTGCGCACCGTGTGGTGCAGGTTTTCGTCGGCGCGGGCAGCCCGAAGGTGGCGTCCAGGATCGGGACGTGACCGAGGAAGGCCAGCCGCTCGAACAGTCCGCCGTTGGGCCGGTTGGTGTTCCCGATCATGACGAACGAGATGTGGTCGGGGTTGGCGCCGAGGTCGCCGAGAGCGCGCTTCTCCCGGCTGACGATGTTGCCGCCCTGCGAGTAGCCGAAGATGACGACGGGCTCGTTCGGTGGACCGACCGGCGGGTTTAGTGTGTCGCCCAGTGTGGTTTGCAGGGTGGACAGTCCTTTACCGGTCGACACGTCCCACTTGGCGCCCTTGAGCCCTCCCCACCCGGGCAGCGGGACGGGCCAGAACTGGGCCGGGTAGTCGATGGGTTTCACGGCGCAGGCGGGACTGGTTGCCGTGCTGGTGCAGGACGGCGTGTAGGGCGCGACGTAGTAGTCCAAGGCGTGGCCGATGTAATCGGAGACCTTCGTGGCGTCGGGCACACCGGTGCCGGGGACCAGCAGAACCGTCGCTGCCAGCGCGACGGCCATGCTCATCGCCGAACCGATGGCGACGAACACGGCCGTCAGCAGCGCCAGCGCGGTCAGTATGGATTGTCTTGCGATACGCATCTGTCCACCCCGTGGTTCGCCAGCGGTCCTTGTAGCCGATCGTCGCACCGCGCTGCCGCGCCGGAGCGGGAAACCGAGAATTTGCCCGTGATTAAAATATCGACGAATTGAAAGTAGAATCTGATTCTAATATTGTCGATGGGTCTGGAGAAGGGGGCACCGCATGGGGTTACGGGGTGAGGCCGCGATCGTCGGCTTCCACGAACTGCCGGCCACGCGAAAACCGACCGGCACACCGGAGTTCATCGTCGAACAGTGGGCGCGGCTGGCCGCAGCCGCGATCGCGGACGCGGGACTGTCCGCCGACCAGGTCGACGGTCTGGTGACCTGCGGGGTGATGGAATCACAGCTGTTCGTCCCGTCGACCGTCGCCGAATACCTGGGCCTGCAGGTGAACTTCGCCGAGATCGTCGACCTCGGTGGCGCTTCCGGAGCCGCCATGGTGTGGCGGGCCGCGGCGGCCATCGAATTGGGCATCTGCCAGGCGGTGCTGTGCGCCATCCCGGCCAACTACCTAACCCCGATGTCGCAGCAGCGGCCTTACGACCCGGGTGACGCCCTGTACTTCGGCGCGTCGAGCTTCCGCTACGGCTCGCCGCAGGCCGAATTCGAGATCCCTTACGGCTATCTGGGTCAGAACGGGCCGTACGCCCAGGTGGCCCAGATATACGCCGCCGCATACGGATACGACGAGGCGGCGATGGCCAAGATCGTCGTCGACCAACGGGTCAACGCCAACCACACACCCGGTGCGGTGTTCAGGGACAAACCCCTGACCATCGCCGACGTCCTGGACAGCCCCGTGATCGCGTCCCCGCTGCACATGCTGGAGATCGTGATGCCCTGTATGGGGGGCTCCGCCGTGCTGATCACCAATGCCGACCTGGCCCGCAAGAGCCGCAACCGGCCGGTGTGGATCAAGGGCTTCGGCGAGCGGGTGCCCTACAAGTCGCCGGTCTACGCCGCCGAGCCGCTGCAGACCCCGATGATCAAGGTCGCCGCGTCGGCGTTCGGCATGGCCGGGACGACCCCCGCCGAGATGGACATGGTGTCGATCTATGACTGCTACACGATCACCGCCCTGCTGACCCTCGAAGATGCCGGCTTCTGCGAGAAGGGCAAGGGTATGCAGTTCGTCACCGACCACGACCTGACCTTCCGCGGCGACTTCCCGATGAACACTGCCGGGGGCCAGCTGGGTTACGGTCAGCCGGGCAACGCCGGTGGGATGCACCATGTCTGCGATGCCGCCCGCCAATTGATGGGCCGCGCCGGGCAGACCCAGGTGCCCGACTGTCACCGCGCTTTCGTCTCGGGCAACGGTGGTGTGCTCAGTGAACAAGAAGCGCTCGTCCTGGAAGGCGACTAGATGACCATCCCGTTGAGCCGGCCACTGCCGCTGGCCACGCCGACCTCCGCGCCGTTCTGGGACGGTCTGCGGCGGCACGAGATCTGGATCCAGTTCTCGCCGTCCTCGGACGCCTACGTCTTCTACCCGCGGGTGCTGGCGCCCGGCACATTGGCTGATGACCTGGAATGGCGGCAGATCTCGGGCGCTGCAACGCTGGTCAGCTTCGCCGTCGCACAACGGCCCGTCGCGCCGCAGTTCGCCGACGCCGTGCCGCACCTGCTCGGGGTGGTGCAGTGGCAGCAGGGGCCGCGGCTGGCCACCGAGATCGTCGGCGTCGATGCGGACGACCTGCGGGTGGGTATGCAGGTGTCTCCGGTGTTCACCGATCTGCCCGACTCCGGAGTGACACTGTTGCACTACACCGCAGCCTGAGGAGGCCGACACCGTGGCATTGGCGCTGACCGACGAACAGGTCCAGATCACCGACGCGATGGCCGGTTTCGCGGCCCGGCACGGCGGCCTGGAACTCACCCGGTCACAGTTCGACGAACTCGCGGCCGGCCGGCACCCGGGGTTCTGGGGTGCCCTGGTGGACCAGGGTCTGCATGCGGTACACCTTCCGGAACGGATCGGGGGGCAGGGCGGTGGTCTCGCCGAGGCGGCGTGCGTGATCGACGCCGCCGGTTACGGCTTGCTGCCCGGACCGCTGTTGCCGACCGTGATCGCCGGCGCGGTCGCCGCGACCGCCGAACCGGGCACCGCCGCCGAGCGTCTGCTCGACGACATCGTGGCAGGCCGGACGGCAGCGCTGATCCTGCCCCAGGCCGGGCAATTGCAGGCCACGGCGGTCGACGGTGGCTGGCTGCTGTCCGGCTCGGTGGGCCCGGAGCTCGGGTTGTGCGGCGCCGAACGCATCCTGGTCAGCGCCGGTGAGGATTTCTGGATCGTGCTGGACCACAACGGAACCGGAGTGCACGTGGCGCCGCAGACACCCACCGACCTCACCCGCGACGTCGGTACGCTGCGGGTCGACGGCGCGCGGGTCGACGGGGACGATGTGCTGACCGGCCTGGACGCCGTGCGGGCCCGGTGCATCGCCGCCAGTCTGATGGCCGCCGAAGCGGCGGGGATCGCCCGCTGGTGCGTGGACAACGTGGTGGCCTACCTGAAAGTCCGGGAGCAGTTCGGCCGGCCCATCGGGTCGTTCCATGCCCTGCAGCACAAGGCGGCAACACTGTTCATCAACAGTGAGCTGGCCGCCGCGTCGGCCTGGGACGCCGTGCGCGCGGCCGATCAGTCGACGTCCCAGCACCACATCGCGGCAGCGGGCGCGGCCATCGTGGCCGTGGGACGGCTGCCCGAGCTGGTGGTCGACGCGCTCACCATGTTCGGCGCCATCGGCTACACCTGGGAACACGACCTGCATCTGTACTGGAAGCGCGCGATCAGCTTGGCCGCCACGGTCGGTTCGCGCACCGAATGGGCGCACACTCTCGGCGATCCCGCATGGCCTGCCCGGGATTTCACCATCGAGATCGCCGACGTGGAGCCCGATTTCCGGGCCGCGGTCGCCGTGACACTCGACCGGGCAGCGCAGCTGCGCAACGACAAGCCGGGACGGCAGAACCCCGAATATGCGGAGTACTGGACCGGCCCGCAGCGCACCGCCCTGGCCGCAGCCGGACTGATCGCGCCCTACCTCCCGGCGCCGTGGGGACGGGATGCGACCCCGGCACAGCAGCTCATCATCGACGAGGAATTCGAGAAGCGGCCGACCCTGGTCCGTCCGTCGTTGGGTATTGCGCAGTGGATTCTGCCCACGGTGCTCGCGGCGGGTTCGGACGCGCAGCGCGCACAATTCGCCGAGCCGACACTGCGCGGCGAGATCGGCTGGTGCCAGCTGTTCTCCGAGCCGGGCGCGGGCTCGGATCTCGCGGCGCTGTCGACACGGGCCACCAAGACCGACGGCGGCTGGCTGGTGAACGGGCAGAAGGTCTGGACCTCGTCGGCGCAGCGCGCGGACTGGGGGGCGCTGCTGGCCCGCACCGACCCGAAGGCGAAGAAGCACAAGGGTATCGGCTATTTTCTCGTTGACATGACCACCCCGGGCATCCGGGTGCGTCCACTGCGCACCGCCAGCGGAGACGAACATTTCAACGAGGTGTTCTTCGACGACGTCTTCGTCCCCGACACCATGCTGGTGGGGGAGCCGACCGCCGGCTGGTCGCACGCGCTCGCGACGATGGCCAACGAACGGGTGGCGATCGGCGCCTACATCAAGCTGGACAAGGAAAGTGAACTGCGCGCGCTCGCCGGCGATCCGGCTGCCGACATCGCAGCCGTGCGTGCGGCCCTCGGCGAGGTGCGTGCCGGATCCAATGCCATTGCAGCGCTGGCAGTTCGGGACACCCTCAACCGGCTGGCCGGGCATGGGCCCGGACCCGCGTCGAGCGTCGGGAAGGTGGCCACCGCGCAGATCGTGCGGCGGGTGACCGCCGATGCGCTGGCTTTCAGCGGGCGCGCGGCGATGGTCGGCGGGGGTGAGCAATCGGCCGTGGCCCAGAGCCTGATGATGCCCGCCGAGGTCATCGGGGGTGGCACCATCGAGATCCAGCTGAATATCATCGCGACGATGATCCTGGGACTGCCGAGGAATTGAGCCTGAGATGACCGCGAGCACCGACCTGCCGGGCTACAAGCAGGCCCGCCGGTCGCAGATCGTGACGGCGGCGCTGGCCGCGCTGAAGGTGCATGACTACGAACAGATCCAGATGCGTGACGTCGCCGTTGCAGCCGATGTCGCGCTCGGCACGCTGTACCGCTATTTCAGTTCCAAGGAACACATCTACGCCGCGGTGCTGATGGAGTGGGCGCAGCCGGTGTTCGATGACACCGCCACCGACGACCGCCCCGCCGAACGCCGGGTGCGGGAGAAGGTGCGCGGCATCATCACCAGCTTCGAACGCCGGCCCGCGTTCTTCAAGGTGTGCATGCTGTTGCAGAACACCACCGACGCCAACGCGCAGCCGCTGATGCAGCAGTTCGCCGAGACCGCTCAGCGGACGCTGGCGGCGGACTTCGCCTCGTTGGGCCACCAGGAGTCGTTCGACACCGCAATCATGTTGTGGGGCATCATCAGCACCATGCTCTCCGGCGCGATCCTGAGTGGCTACCCGATCGGTGATGCCTACCGGGTTGCGGACTCGTTCATCGACCTGGTGGTGCCCCGACTACCCGAAGATCAGCGCTCGGTGAACGCCGGCGGCTGATGTGCCCGCACCGGTGGCACGTCGCCGGTGAACTTCTCCACCTGCACCAACACGTGCGCACCGGTGCATCCGCGCGCCAGCGCGGACGTTCCGACATCGTCGGTCAGCACATTCGGATTGCCGTGCACGCACATCGAATCGGGATCACCGGGATCCAGCGGATCGAACCAGGCTCCCGTCGACAGTTGCACCACCGCGGGACGCAGACCGGCATCGGTCACCACACCTGCCAGGCATGCGCCCCGGTCGTTGTAGACCCGCACCACGTCGCCGTCGGCCAGCCCGCGTTCGGATGCATCCTGGGGGTGCATCCGAATCGGTTCGCGCCCAGCAACTTTGGACTTCTGACTGAGTGCGCCGGTGTCGAGCTGGCTGTGCAGGCGGGATGCGGGCTGGTTGGCCAGCAGGTGCAGTGGGAAGGTGGTGGCCCGCTCGCCGCCGAGCCATTCGGTGGGTTCGAACCAGGCCGGGTGCCCGACACAGTCGCGGTACCCGAAGCCGTCGATATCGGCGGAGAAGATCTCGATGCGGCCACTCGGGGTATTCAGCCGGTGGGCGTAGGGGTCGGCGCGGAAATCCGACAGCAACGTCAGGCCTTGTTCGGTCGGCAGTCGCAGCTGTCCGTCGGCCCAGAACTGGTCGAAGGTCGGCACCGCGAAATCGACTCCGGCCGCCCATTTCTCGTACATGTGCACCAACCACTGCCGCGCGGTGCGGCCCTCGGTGAACTGCTCACCCACGCCGAGCTGCTCGGCCAGTGCCGCGAAGGTGTCGTAGTCGTCGCGGGATTGGGCGTGCGGCTCGGTCAGCGCGGGCATCGCGACCAGCAGGGGGTCGTTGCGGGATCCCGAATAGTCTTCGCGCTCATAGGCGGTGGTCGAGGGTACGACGATGTCGGCGTGCTTGGCCATCGCGGTCCAGTACGGGTCGTGCACGACGACGGTGTCCGGCCGGGCCAGGGCCCGGCGCAGCCGCGGGATGTTCTGGTGGTGGTGGAACGGGTTCCCGCCGGCCCAGTACACCAGCCGGATGTCGGGAAACGTCAGCCGCAGTCCGTTGTAGTCGTACTCCTGGCCCGGGTGCAGCAGCATGTCACTGACGGCGGCGACCGGGATGAACGTCGACACCGGATTGGGACCCTGCGGCAGTACGGGCAGCCGGATGCGCAGCGGCGCCAGGCCGGGTTCATTCATCGACCCGTACCCGTGCCCGAATCCACCGCCGGGCAGGCCGATCTGGCCGAGCATGGCGGCCAGTGTCAGGCCCATCCATGGGGCCTGTTCGCCGTGCCGGACGCGCTGCAGGGACCAGCTGACCGTGACGAGGGTGCGGGCATCGGCCATCCGGCGGGCCAGGGCGGTGATGTCGTCGGCGGCCAGTCCGCTGATGGCCGCTGCCCACGCCGGTGACTTCGGTGTCCCGTCGTCGCTGCCCAGCAGGTATCGCTCGAAGCGGTCGTAGCCGATGCAGTAGGTGTCCAGGAATGCGCGGTCGGCGAGATTCTCGGTGGCCAGCACATGGGCCAGCGCCAGCATGATTGCCACGTCGGTGCCCGGAATCGGTGCGTGCCACTCGTGTTCGCCCTCGACGTCGTCGCGCAGTGGCGAGAAGGAAACGATCGCACCGCCGCGCGCGCGAAACCTGCGCAGTGCGTCGCGAGCCGGATGTGCCGTCGTGCCACCGTGATTGATGCCGGTGTTCTTCAGGGCGATACCGCCGAAGCACACCATAAGGTCGGTGTGTTCGACGATGACGTCCCATTGCGTGGAGCGCTTGAAGAGGTCGTCATGGGTGCCGACCACCCGCGGCATGATGGCGCCGGTGGCGCCCAAACTGTACGAATGCCGCGACGAGGTGTACCCGCCGAGCAGTTTGAGGAACCGGTGCACCTGGCTCTGCGCGTGGTGGAAGCGCCCGGCGCTGGCCCAGCCGTAGGAGCCGCCGTAGATGGCCTCGTTGCCGTGCGTGTCGATGACCCGGCGCAGCTCGCCGGCCAGGAGCTCGGTGAGTTCGTCCCAGGAGACCGCGACGAACTCGTCGGCGCCGCGCGCGTCGCTGGGGCCGGGTCCGTCGCGCAGCCACCCGCGGCGCACGGCGGGCCCGCTGACCCGGGCCCGGTGCCGCAGCGAGCCGGGCAGATTGGCCAGTAGCGGCGACGGGTCGGTATCGCCGGCCATCGGTGTGACCGCCGAGATGTCGCCGCCGTCCACGTCGGCGGTGAAGGCGCCCCAGTGGGCGAGGCTGGCGCGGGACACGCACCAATCCTAAGGTGGGCGGCACCCCCTTCGACCAACCATCTGGTTGGTATATGTTGGGCGCCACACCCCAAAACCCAGTACCGGAGGTCACACCATGGGCGTAGTCAAGTTCGAGCGCACGCTGTTCGAACCGGAACACGACCTGTTCCGCGAGTCCTACCGCGCATTCCTCGACCGGCACGCCACGCCGTTCCAGGAGGAATGGGAGAAGGCCAAGATCGTCGACCGCGAGGTCTGGCGGGAGGCCGGTAAGCAGGGCTTCCTCGGCATGGCTGTGCCGGAGGAGTACGGCGGCGGCGGTAACCCGGACTTCCGCTACAACGTCGTCGTCACCGAGGAGACCACCGCCGGCCGGCACAGCGGCCTGGGGTTCACCCTCCAGAACGACGTCATTGCGCCGTACTTTCTCGAGCTCGCGAACGAGGAGCAGAAGAAGCGCTGGCTGCCCGGATTCTGCAGTGGTGAATTGATCGCGGCGATCGCAATGACCGAGCCGGGCACCGGAAGCGACCTGCAGGGCATCAAGACCCGCGCGGTCAAGCACGGCGACCACTACGTGCTCAACGGTTCGAAGACGTTCATCACCAACGGCATCCACGCCGATCTGGTGATCGTGGTGGCCTGTACCGACCCGGAGAAGGGCGCGCAGGGTTTCAGTCTGCTCGTCGTCGAACGCGGCATGGAGGGCTTCGAGCGCGGCCGTCACCTGGACAAGATCGGCCTCGAAGCGCAGGACACTGCGGAGCTGTCGTTCACCGATGTGAAGGTGCCTGCCGAGAACCTGCTCGGCCAGGAGGGCCTCGGTTTCATCTATCTCATGCAGAACCTGCCGCAGGAGCGGATCAGCATCGCCGTCATGGCCGCCGCGGCGATGGAGTCGACGCTGGAGGCGACGCTGCAGTACACCAAGGAGCGCAAGGCTTTCGGCAAGCCGATCGGCAGCTTCCAGAACAGCCGGTTCGTGCTCGCGGAACTGGCCACCGAGGCCACGGCCGTGCGGATCATGGTCGACGCGTTCATCGGACTGCATCTGGACCGCAAGCTGACCGTCGACCAGGCGGCGATGGCCAAGTGGTATTCGACCGAGGCGCAGGTGCGTCTGGTCGATCGCTGCCTGCAACTACACGGCGGCTACGGCTACATGCGTGAGTACCCCATCGCCAGGGCGTTCCTGGACTCCCGGATCCAGACCATCTACGGCGGAACAACCGAGATCATGAAGGAGATCATCGGCCGTGGCCTGGGAGTCTGAGGCCCGACACGCATCCGGTACAGGTCGCGATATCCCACGAGATGGCGCCCGGCTGACGCAAAGTTGACGAAAAGCGGTACTTTTCTCATGCTTTGCACGAGTTCGGGAGGACTGATGACCAGGCAGCGAACCCGGCTGCGCACCGCCGCCGGGCGTGCGTTGCTGGGGCTGGCGGCGCCGATGGTAGCGGTGGCCGCCGTCATGGCGACGATGCTCGCGGCACCGGCGTACGCCACCCCCGAAAGCGACGCCGCCGACGCGGCGATCAGCGCGGCATGGGACGGCTCCGGTGGCGACACCGGGCCGCTGGGCGCCAAGGACGGCGGCGTGTACGCCGCGGGTGCCGGGTTCGGCCAGAACTTCGCCGGCGGCAAGATCTTCTTCACGCCGGAGACGGGTGCCCACATCATGGCGGGCGCGATCCTCGACAAGTACCTGTCCCTCGGCGGTCCCGCCGACAGCGATCTCGGTTTTCCGACGATCGATGAGGGGGCGGGCCGCGCGCCCGACAGCCGCAACACCACGTTCAGTGCCGCGGACAATCCCGTCATCTTCTGGACGCCGGACAACGGGGCCAGGGTGGTCCGTGGGGCGATCAACGCCGCGTGGGACAAGCTCGGTGGTTCCGCCGCGGTGCTCGGGGTGCCCACCGGCGACGAGACCTCGCGCGGGGACGTGATCTCGCAACAGTTCACCGGTGGTGAGGTGTCGTGGAACCGGAAGACCAAGGCCTTCACGACGACACCGCCGGAGCTGGCCGACCAACTCGCCGGGCTGGAGGTGCCGTCGGACGTCACCTCTGAGATCGCCGCGGCCCGTCGCGCCGCGGGTGGTGCGCTCGGACCACTGGGGGCAACGGACGGCGGGCAGTACGCGATCGGGTCCGACGGCGTCGGCCAGAACTTCGCCGGCGGCAAGATCTTCTACAGCCCGGCCACCGGCGCCAACGTCGTCACCGGCCAGGTGCTGGCCAAGTACGAGAGCGTCGGCGGACCCACCGGTGATCTCGGTTTCCCCACGGCCAGTGAATCCGACGGCGGCCTCGCTCCGGCCAGCCGGTTCGTACCGTTCGCCGCTGCCGACAAGCCCGTCATCTTCTGGACTCCGGACTTCGGCGCGGTCATCGTCCGCGGCGCCATGAACGCCGCGTGGGACAAGCTCGGGGGCGCCACCGGCGACTTGGGTGCAACCAAGGGGGATCAAACCCAGAACGGCGAGGTCGTCACCCAGCAGTTCAACGGCGGCAGCATCTCCTGGGACCAGTCGACGCACAAGTTCAGCACGGAGCCCGCGAACCTCCAGTCCGCGCTCGCGGGGCTCGAGGTGCCGGGAGCCGATGCACCGAAAGCGCCTGCCGCGCAGCCTGCAGGCAGTGACGACGGCAAGTGGTACACGTGGAGTTGGTGGTGGCTGCTGGGCCTGATCCCGCTGCTGGCACTGGTCGGACTCATCGGGGTGGCCGTGCTGCGCAACCGCCGGTCGCGGGACGACCACTTCGGCGGCGACCACTACGGCGAGGATGAGTACGAGCCCGCGTACCGCAGTGGGTACGACTCCGGTTTCGAGGGTGGCGCCGAGTCGCATCATCCCGACGACTTCGAGGGTGGCCCGGCCGCGTTCGGTCAGGAACCGGGCGGCTACTCACCACAGAGTCCCTGGGCGCTGTCAGCGGTACGGGTCGGCGAGGTCGACTCCGAGACCGAGGCCGGCGAGGGCGACGACGCCGACGAACACGAAGCGCTGGGGTTCGACGCCGACGCGGACTCCGTCGACACGGCGCCGACGCGCATCCAGTCCGACGAACCCGATGAGGCGGTGGAGGCCGAGGAGGTGCAGGCCGGTGAGGGAGAGGCCGGTGAACCCGAACTCGAATCACCGACCGCCGCGGTACCCCTGGTGCCGGGACTGCCGTCGATTCCACGCTCGACATATGAACCGGACTTCCCCAGCGGCAGGCACGCGGCGATTCAGATCGAGGAGCCGGATCCTGCGCTCACCTCGATGCGCCTGGCGGGCAGTGATCCATTCCGTGCCCCCGAGGGTTATCTGGTGAAGGCGGACACCGGTACGGGTCAGTTCTGGACGCCGGATACGCCCGGGTATGACGAGACGCCCGCCGAGATCTGGTTCGTCAGTGAGGAATTCGCGGTGACGAACGGGTTCGTCCGCGCCATCTGATCGCGGTCAGATCTTGCGGATGACGGTGACGACCTTGCCCAGCACGACCGCGTCGTTGCCGGGGATCGGGTCGAACACCGGGTTGTGCGGCATCAGCCAGACCTGACCGCGAGTGCGCTTGAAGGTCTTCACGGTGGCTTCGCCGTCGATCATCGCCGCGACGATGTCGCCGTTGTCGGCGACGTTCTGCTGGCGGATGACCACCCAGTCGCCGTCGCAGATCGCGGCGTCGATCATCGATTCGCCGACCACTTTGAGCAGGAACAGCGATCCCTCGCCCACCAGTTCGCGTGGCAGCGGGAAGACGTCTTCGACGGCCTCTTCGGCCAAGATGGGACCGCCGGCGGCGATCCGGCCCAGCACCGGCACGAAGGTCGGCTCGGGCAGGGCGTCCGACCCGGCGACATCGGTGCCGACGATCGGGGCGAGCGCGTCGTCCGCCCCTCGGACATCCACCGCTCGGGGACGGTTGGGATCCCTGCGCAGGTAACCCTTTTTCTCCAGGGTGCGGAGCTGGTGCGCGACCGATGACGTGGACGTCAGGCCGACGGCATCACCGATCTCACGGATGCTCGGCGGGTACCCGCGAGCGGTGACCGACGCGCGGATGACCTCGAGAATGGTGCGCTGCCGCTCGGTGAGTCCCGAACGCGCCTCAGGGGTGTCGGTGTGCTCGCTCATGGCGCCGAATGTAGTCGTCCCCGCGCCATTAATCAAACATGTGTTCGAGGTGTGTCGCTGGTGCCGTTCGAGGTGTGTCGCTGGTGCCGTCACTTGTCGGTGGGTGCCTTTATCGTTTGCAACAGTTCGATCACGTGTTCTAGTCATCGAACACATGATCGATTATCTTCGAACACAAGAGCGAAAGATCGGCAGACTTACCCGGCGAAAGGCAGACAGATGACCATCATGGAGACCCGATTCGACTCCCGCTTCGACCGTGCGTTCGACGACGCGTTCGATCGCGAGTTCGAGTCCCGCTTCGCCGACGGCGTTCCGGTGCACGCACAGGTGGCGGTCCGTAGGCAGTCCGCGGCCGAGGTGTGGCCGTTGCCGCGCGATGTCGTCGTGCGCCGTCGTCGTCCGCAGACGCGCCGCCCCGCGGGTGCTCCGCTGGGTCACCGGGGAACCGGTGTGCTGATGTCCCGCGCTTCGCACCGGCGGCGCCCGATCACCCCGGCCACCACCGTGGTGCTGGCCTTGATCGCCGCCGCCATCACCGTGTGGCTGGGCCTGGTCGCGAACGTGGGCGGCAGTGTCACCGACGCGGCGGTCCAGGTGCCCACCCGGCTGTCGGTGGTCGAGGTGCAGGCAGGGGAGACGCTGCAGCATGTGGCGCAGCGCGTCGCACCCGATGCCCCGGTCGACTCGGTGGTCGACCGGATCCGCGAGCTCAACAAGCTCGACGCGGCGGCAGTGCCTGCCGGCCGGACCCTCATCGCGCCGATCGGCTGAGTCATGAGCGGCCAACGACGGCTCCGGCTTGTGCAGGTACGCTCGGAGTCGTTCGAAGTGGTCGAGATGCGGTGCGGCGAAGGAGCGGTGATGCACTGTCCCTTCTGTCGCCACCCGGATTCTCGGGTCGTCGACTCCCGCGAGGCCGATGAAGGCCAGGCCATCAGGCGACGCCGCTCATGCCCGGAGTGCGGACGGCGATTCACCACCGTGGAGACTGCCGTGCTCGCCGTGGTGAAGCGCAGCGGAGTCACCGAGCCGTTCAGCCGCGAGAAGGTCATCAAGGGCGTCCGCCGGGCCTGCCAAGGTCGGCAGGTCGATGACGACGCGCTCAATCTGCTCGCCCAGCAGGTCGAGGATGCCGTCCGCGCCGCGGGCTCACCGGAGATCCCCAGCCATGAGGTCGGGCTGGCCATCCTCGGGCCCCTGCGGGACCTCGACGAGGTCGCCTACCTCAGATTTGCGTCCGTGTACCGATCATTCAGTTCCGCAGCGGATTTCGAGCGTGAGATCGAGGCGTTGCGCGCTCACCGCCGCGTGACGAGCACAGGCTGACTCTCATTCATTCGACGCTCATCAGGTGGCGCTGCGCTCGTCCCCGCCGATGGCATCGAGCACCGCAACCCTGGTGTCGAGCGGCCCGCTGATCGCCTTTTCGCTGATGCCGGATCGCAACAGATCGCGCAGAAGGTCCTGGTCGTAGGGCGCGGGTTGGGTCGAGTCGATGAAATCCTCCACGATCGAGACGAATCGGTCGGCGTCATCGTGGAAAGGGAAATGTCCGGAGCCCTCGAAGATCTCCAACTCCGAACCCGGCATGGCCGAATGCGCCAGGTGGGCATGGCTGACCGGGATGACGGAGTCCTTACTGCCCCAAACAAGCTGAACGGGAACCGATTCCGTCAAATAACATCGATCCAGCATGGTGACCACCTGGCCGCGCCAGTCGACCACCGCGCGCAAGGTCCGGGCGAACGCCGAAGATGCGGTGGGCTCGGGTAGATCGTTGAGCACCCGCAGCACATCGGGCAGGTCCCGTCCGACGCCGGTGGAACCGAACAGCGCGCCGCCGACCCGGCCGGCCACCTGAAGTGCGGGCAGCACCAACGGCAGTCGCAGCAGCGCCAATGCCTCGCTGCCCATCGGCATCGAGGCGATCCGCAGCGCGATGTTCACGTCCTTGGTGACTCCGCCGGAGCCGACCAGCACCAGGCGATCGACAAGTTGCGGGAACTGGTAGGCGAACTGCATGGCGACCCCGCCGCCCAGCGAATGCCCGACCACCGTCACGTGATCGATGTCCAGCACCGACAACAGATCGCGCATGCCGTTGGCGTACGCGGCGACCGAGTAGTCCGCGCGGGGTTTGTCCGACTGCCCGTGGCCGAGCAGGTCGGGGGCGATGACGGTGAACCGCTGGGCCAGTGCGGTCTGCACGTTGTGCCAGGTGGTCGAGTTGTCGCCGATACCGTGGATCAACAGGATCGCCGGCCC
>JAHFVC010000404.1 GCA_023264765.1 Mycobacterium sp.
CAGCATCGCCAGACCGGGCCGTGCGACCAGCATGATCGCCGTGGCGGCCGGGGTGACGACCAGGGCGAACAGCAGCAGGGTGCCCACCGCCTGTACCGCCATCGTCACCGCGAGCCCGAGCAGCGCCATGAACACCACCGACAGCACCCGCACCGGAACGCCTTTGGCCTCGGCCACCTCGGCGTTGATCGACGCGAACAGCAGCGGGCGGTACACGAACGCGACCACCACGGCCAGCACCAGCACCGCCACACCGAAGGTCACGAGTTGTTCGTGGGTGACGGCGAGCAGATTCCCGAACAGCACGTTGGTGACGGTGCTGCTGCTCTTGGTGGCCTGCGAACTGAAGAACAGGCCGAGACCGGTCGCCGCCGCGAGCACCGTGCCGGTCGCCACCTCACGCTCGTCGGCGCGTTTACCGAGCGCGCCGATCACCAGGGCGCCACCGATGCAGAACGTGGCCAGCCCCACCGTGACCGGCAGCCCGAGCAGAACCGCGCCCGTCGCACCGGGAAAACCGATGTGTGCCAGCGCATGCGCGGCGAACGCGCTGTTACGCACCACGATGAAGTAGCCGATCAGTCCGGCGGCCAGCGCCACCAGCGTGCCGCCGAGCAACGCGTTGCGCATGAAAGCGGACGTGAGGATCTGCCACCAGTTGTCCTGGTAGCCCAGCGCCAGCACCGTGGTGTGCATCAGATGCTCCGTACGTACATGTCGCCCTGCGGGGTGTGCACCACCTGGATCGAGGTGCCGTACAGGTGGCTGAGCAGGTCGGCGTCCACCACCTCGTCGGTGGTGTCGAAATGCGCATGCCCGTCGAGCAGATAGATGGCACCGTCGAGCACGGCCAGCAGCGGGTTCAGGTCGTGGGCGACCACCAGGATGGTCACGCCCAACTCGTCGCGGATCTTGCCGAGCAGCCGCACGATGTCGCGCTGGTTACGCACGTCCAGTGCGGTCAGCGGCTCGTCGAGGATCAGTAGTTGGGGTTCGGCCACCAGCGCCTCGGCGATCGCGATGCGCTGCCGCTGCCCGCCCGAGAGCTGGGACAGCCTGCGGTGTGCGAAATCGGTTGCGTCGACGGCGTCGAGCACCTCGGCCACCCGCTGTCGTTCCACGGCGCTGGCCCGCCCGAACCCCCACCGGTTCCCGGTCAGGCCGAGCAGGACCGCGTCGCACGCCCGGATGGCGTTGCCCGCGGCGACCGCATAGTTTTGCGGGACGTACCCGATCAGTCCGGTGGCGGCGCCGGGCGGCCGGCCGAGTACCCGGATGGTGCCCGATCCCACCGGGATCGTGCCCAGCACGGCGTGCAGGAGCGTCGTCTTGCCCGATCCGCTGGAACCGATGACCGCGACGATCCCGCCCGCGGGCACGTCGAAGGTGCCTTCCGACCAGATCAGTTGGCCGCCGCGGACGACGCTGACGTCTTCGAAGGAGAGTGCGGGCGGCTCGGTGTCAGGCTGAGACACCGAGTGCCTTGGCGAGGGCGGTGAGTTGGTCCACCTGCCAAGCCTCGAACGATTTCGCGTCCGGCGCCACCGTTTCGGTCACGTTCACCACCGGGATGCCCGCGTTCTGCGCTGCGGTACGGACCTGTTCGGGCACCGATCCCTCGGTCTGGGTGTTGTAGATGAGCACGTCGACACCCTTGCCATTCAACAGCTTCAGGAAGGCGTCCAGGTCGGCCGGGGACGGATCGGTCTCGTTGCTGGCGGCGGCCTGGAAGCCGGCGGGTGTCTTGTTCTGCAAACCGACGGCGGCGGCCATGTCGTCGAAGACGGACTCGGTGGCGCCGTAGGTTTTGCCCGCCGCCCCGGCCTTGATCTTTGCGATGAGCTGGTCATACGGCTGCAGCGAGGTGGTGAAGGCGGCGCGCTGGGTGGCGAAGTAGTCCTTGGCCGCCGGGGCCAGCTCGCCGAGTTCGGCGGTGACGGCATCGGCCACGGCGGTCACCGCGGCGGGGCTGTACCAGGCGTGCGGGTTGATGCCGTCCCCGTGCGGGCTCCCGCTGACCTCCAGCGCGTTGACGACGGGCGCCCCGGGCGCCGAGCTCGCGGCCAGCTTGGTGGCCCATTCGTCGTAGTGACCACCGTTGACCACGACCAGTTGCGCGCCCGTGAAGGTGGCGGCATCCGAGGGCGACGGCTCGAAGTCGTGTGGGTCGACCGACGACCCGGCGAGGATGGTCGTGACCTTCGCGCAGGCCCCCGCGAGGCTGTTCACGATCTGGCCCCACTGATCGACGCTCACCACGACGTTCACGGGGGTGGTGGGGCAGTCACCGGCCGAAGCCGTCGTCGATGTCGAGGTGGTGCCCCCACCCGAGCAGCCGGCCAGCGCGAGCGGAGTGACGAGCAGGACGCCGGCGGCCAGGGCGCGGGCGGACAGGAACGCGGTCATGCGATAACGATAACCGTTTGCATTAACGAGCGCGCAATCGGATCATGCTTGTTGAAAATCATTATCATCAAGGAGGATCATGTCGTCTGCGGATCTACTGCCGGTGACCGTGTTATCCGGCTTCCTCGGCGCCGGGAAGACCACGCTGCTCAACCACATCCTGGCCAATCGCGACGGCCGCCGCGTCGCGGTCATCGTCAACGACATGAGCGAGGTGAACATCGACGCTGCCCTCATCGCAGGGCAGGGCCATCTCGACCGCACAGAGGAAAAGCTGGTCGAGCTGACCAATGGCTGCATCTGCTGCACCCTGCGCGAGGATCTCGTGGAAGCGGTCGGCGCGCTGGCCCGGCAGGGCCGCTTCGACCAGCTCGTGATCGAATCCACAGGGATCTCCGAACCCATGCCCGTCGCGGCGACCTTCGAGTGGCAGTTCGAAGACGGCTTCCGGCTCGGCGAGCTGGCCCGTCTGGACACCATGGTGACCGTGGTCGACGCATCGACGTTCCTCGTCGAACTGGCCCGCGGTGAGGCGCTGGCCGAGCGCGAGATGGTCGCGGGCCCGGGCGACGCCCGCAACATCTCCGACCTGCTGGTCGATCAGGTCGAGTTCGCCGATGTGTTGTTGCTCAACAAGACTGACCTGGTGTCGGCTACCCGACTCGGCGCCGTCGAGACGCTTCTCCGCCGACTCAACCCGACTGCGAAACTGATCCACACCGATCACGGCGTGGTCGGCCTCGGCGAGGTGCTGGGGACTGGGCTCTTCGACCCCGCCGCCGCGGCGAACGCCCCCGGCTGGGACGAGGAGATTGCCGACGGTCACACCCCGGAGACGGACGAGTACGGCATCGGTTCCATGACCTTCCGCGCCGACCGGCCGTTCCATCCGGACCGGCTCTCGTCGGCCCTGGATAAGATGCGAGGATTGTTGCGCAGCAAGGGTTTCTGCTGGATCGCCAGCCGACCGACGATTGCCGCGATCTGGTCGCAGGCGGGTCCGAATCTGGTGATCGAGCCCGCGCAGTATTGGACGTCCACGGAGGTCACCCCCGGCCAGGAGATCGTGTTCATCGGAGTCCGCATCGATCGGGACCGCATCAACGGACTACTGGACTCGGCACTGCTGACCGACGACGAGGTGGCCGCCGGTGAGCGCACCTGGCTGCGCTTCCCCGACCCGCTACCGGCCTGGGGTGTGACCCATACCCATTAGCCACCTGTTTCGACCGGCAGCGCCGGATCGGAACTCCATTGTGACCACGAGCCCGGGAACAGCGCGGCATCGACGCCGGCGGCCGCCAAGGCCGCGACGAGCACCGCGGCCGTCACGCCGGAACCGCAGTACGCGCCGACCGGGCCGTCCGGCGCGGGCAGTGCGTCGAGGTCGAAGGTGCCGTCGGTGGCCAGCAGCGCGGTGCTGGGCAGATTCCGCGCCCCCGGGATGTGACCGGCAACCCGGTCGACCGGTTCGACCTGCCCCCGGAAGCGCTCCGGGGCACGGGCGTCGAGCAGCACCGGAGCCTGCGCGGCCTCTTCGGCGGTGAGGGTGGGCAGGGCTCCTGCGTACAGGTCGTCGTACGCGACGGTCACGTCACTCGGCTCGGCGGCCGACGGCCCGGTCGCCAGCTCGCCGTGCCATGCGGCGAGCCCGCCGTCCAGGATGCGGACGTCGCCGATCCCGGCGGCGGTCAGCACCCACCAGGCGCGCGCCGAACCCGCCCGGTTCCAGTCGTCGTAGACCACCACCGGCACGCCGGCGCGCACACCCCAGCGGCGCGCCGCGGCCTCCACGGCGGCACCTGAGGGCAGCGGATGCCTGCCCCGGCCCACAACGCTGTGGTCGGACAGCTCGTCTTCCAGTGAGACATACACCGCGCCCGGCAGATGGCCCCGTTCGAAGGCCGCGCGGCCGTCGGGCTCGGCCAGTTGCCAGCGCACGTCCAGAATGGCCACGGGGGAACCTGATTCAACCCTTTCGGCTAGTTCTGCCGCGGATATCAGAACCTGCGCACGCGTGCTCACCCGTCCAGCCTAGGCTGCGGTGGTGACCGATCACGCGTTCAGCGACACCGACCGCCAGGCCGTGTACCGGGCCATCGCCGAGCGCCGCGACATGCGCCGGTTCGTCCCGGGCGCGTCGGTCCCCGCCGATGTGCTGGGACGCCTGCTGGCCGCGGCCCACGCCGCGCCCAGCGTCGGGCTGATGCAACCGTGGCGCTTCATCCGGATCACCGACCGGGATCTGCGCGTGCAGATGCACGACCTGGTGGACGACGAGCGCCGGGAGACCGCGGCCGCATTGGGTACCCGCAGCGAGGAGTTCCTCGAGCTGAAGGTCGAGGGCATCCTGGAGTGCGCCGAGCTGTTCGTGGTGGCCCTCGGCGAGGGCAGGCAGGCGCATGTGTTCGGCCGCCGCACCATGCCGCACATGGACCTGGCCTCGGTGTCCTGCGCCATCCAGAATCTCTGGCTCGCCGCCCGCGCCGAGGGACTGGGCATGGGCTGGGTGTCCATCTTCGACCCGTCCCGGCTGGCGCAACTGCTGGACATGCCTTCCGACGCCGAACCCGTGGCCATCCTGTGCCTGGGTCCGGTCCCCGACTTCCCCGAGCGGCCCGCGCTGGAGATCGACAACTGGGCCTACGGGCGCCCGCTGCCCGAGTTCGTCTCCGAAAATCGTTGGCCTCGTGCGGAGTTGCCAGCGTGAGCGTGGACCTCAACGCTGATCTGGGCGAGGGTTTCGGGGTGTGGCGCCTCGGCGACGACGACGCCATGCTCGACATCGTCACGAGCGCGAACGTGGCGTGCGGCTTCCATGCCGGCGACCCGGCCGGCTTGGCACGGACCTGCCGTGCGGCCGCCGAGCGCGGGGTGCGCATCGGTGCGCAGGTGAGCTACCGCGACCTGGCCGGTTTCGGCAGGCGGTTCATCGACGCCGAGCCCGAGGATCTGCGCGCGGACGTCATCTACCAGATCGGCGCGTTGCAGGCCATCGCCCACAGCGCGGGGTCCTCGGTCTCATACGTGAAACCACATGGTGCTCTTTATAACTCGATCGTGACGCACCGCGGCCAGGCCGAGGCCGTCGCCGCGGCGGTGCATGCGGTCGATCCCCGACTGGCGGTACTCGGGCTGGCCGGCTCGGCATTCTTCGAGGCGGCAACCGAACTGGGGCTGCGCACCGTGGCCGAGGCGTTCGCCGACCGGGCCTACCGCGCCGACGGGCAACTGGTGTCACGCCGGGAACCCGGCGCGGTACTCGACGACCCCGCCGAAATCGCCGACCGGGTGTCGGCGATGGTGCGGCACGGCCGGGTGAGCGCCGTCGACGGGACCACCATCACGATCACCGTGGAATCGGTATGCGTGCACGGTGATTCACCGGGTGCGGTGCAGATCGCCCAGGCGGTCCGCGAGCG
>JAHFVC010000105.1 GCA_023264765.1 Mycobacterium sp.
ACCTTCTGCACCAACGCGAACAAATCCGGCGACGCGATCGCCAGCCGATGCGCCCGCCCGGTCGCGATCGCCGGGATCTCCGTCGCCTTCAACGGATCCACGAACGGATTCTTCTCCGGGTCGACGACCTCCAACACAACCCCAGCCGGAAGCATGTGAGACAGGCCGCTGATCTCCCGCGACGACACGATCGCATGCAACACCGACCGCCCGACCGCTTCCTGCCGCAGCCGGTGATGCTCGTGCACGATCCGCGCCGGATCCACCCAGCCCTGCCACTGCTGCCGCCAACCCGGCCGCGCGAACTCCGCGTCCTGAAAGATCGGGATCAGCACCGGATCTACCGGCAGATGCACATGCTGCGGGATGTAGCCCTCGCCCTCAGATGAGGTGATGAAGAACCTCGTCGGGCCGGTGTCGCCGCTGGCACGGTGAAGCCCGATCGCCCAATCCAACGACGGATACCGCCGCCCCGCCCACGTCAGTTCCCAGATCAGCTGGCGGGCACGGATGATGTCCGGATCCTCAGCCCGCTCCACCAACCCGCCACGGACTATTGGTGTCCCGACAGGCGGCAACGGTGAGTGAAACGGCCCCGGCGGAGCACCAACACCTGGAGGCGGAACAGCCGGCGCCGACGGCCCCACAGGCGCCATAGCCCCCGCCGGAGGTGGCGGCGGCCCAGCCAACGCCGGCGCTGGGCCCAACGTCCCCGACGCCGGGGGAGCCGCACCTGACTGAGCAACAGGTGGAGGCAGCGCGGACGACATCCCCGCCGGCTGCACCGATCCACCCGCCGGCGCCGCCGCCGGCGGAGTCGCCACCGCCGGCACCGCCTGAGCCGGCGGAGCCTGCACCATCGGCACAGACGCCTTCGGCGCACCAGCACCAAGACCAGAAGCCGCCGGCGCAGACGCCGACGACAACGGATTCGCTGCAGCCGACGGAACTGCACCCAACTGATTCGCCGACAAGAGACCCTGAGGCGGAGACGCCAGCCCACCCGGCGACAACCCGCCGCCACCCAACCCGCTCAAACCACCACCACCGGGAGGGCCGCCCAAACCAGCCCCCGACCCGCCAGGTGTGCTGAGAGGCGGAAGGCTCATAGGTGGGCTGACTGACGGCCGCTCTACCGCACCGGGCGCGGAGGGGGTCTGTGGAGCGGTGGGAGACTGCGCGGCTGGACGTTCGGTTGATCCTGGTGCTGGGCGCTGCTGCGCAGGCGTGGGCGGCACATCCTTGGGGCGCTCGGTCGTCCCGGGCTTCTCTGAGGTCCCGGGCTTCTCGGTGCCTTGGGTGGGTGGGCGTTCGGTGGACCCGGGAGCCTGGCCGTTGCCATTGCCGTTGCCGGTCTCGCCCGGGAGGGCGGGAGCTTGCTTCCAGCCAGTGTTGAGCGCCTGGATACCGCTGGGGCTGGGGCTGGGGGTGTGCGGGGCGGCGTTGGCGGTCGAGGTATGCCAGGGCAGTGAGCCCATGTACGCCGCGTGGGATGCAACCTGGCTGGCCAGCGCTGCACCGGCTTCTGCGCTCTGCCCGATGAGCTGCGCATTCGTCGCCTCGACCAACGCATCGATCAGAGCCTGTTTTTCGGAATCCTCGAGCAGAGGATTCATCTCGATGTCGGTGATCTCCTGCTCGACGATCCGCACCGTTGAGGCCATGGATTTCCGCAAGACACCAGCCGCGTCACCCGCGTGCTCCCAAATACGGGAAGCGTCGTCGCGCGTCTCCCCGAGGAAATCGAAATTCCGCGCGACGAGCTCCCGATCGCGATGCAGCCCGTCAAAACCGTCGCCGTCGAGCACCTGGCGCAGCTGCGTCGCATTGTCCTTCATCTCATGGAACTGGTCGCGAGCCGCATCCCGCATCTCACGCCAACGCTGTTGCTGCGCATACAGATCGGCAGGATCAGACTCGGGCCACGCCCCAACTAGCATCCGGTCCGCGTACTTACCGGACGGCTTACCAGACGCAACTGCTGCCATGAGCAGAACCTCTCAGAGGCCGCAGACTCTATTGGCCTGGTCTACCTTCGCCATGGTCTCGTCGATCTTGGCGGTGGTCTCGCTACCAGCTGTCTTTCCGTGGGAAGCCGCGAGGCTTACTATCGCCGACCGAACATCTTGCACAGCAGTCGATACCTCAGCGGGCGTACTAGGAGCAACGAGTGAGCTGAGCTGAGCGGCAGCCTGGGTCGCTACACCGTCGAACGTCGCCGTCACGGTCTTGACCGCGGGATCGTCCCAAGTCCAGTTCGGCGGCAAGGCGGCGAGCCACGTCCTATAGGCCGCAGTCCACTGCGTACCGATCGTGTCGTAAGCCTCGCAAGTCTGCTTCTTGGCTTCGTCGGCCGTGAGCGTCGGCGTCTCGGAAGTCGGAGCGGCCGACGGAGAAGCTACTGCCGGATCAGGCGTGTTGGCGCCACGTAGCGCCCAACCGCCACCGACACCGGCTGCAGCGACCGCGACCAGTACCAAGGTGCCGACAATCCAGCGCGGGAAACGCCGGCGCGGTCCACGCCCGGGGCGTCCACCTTCGGTGGTGGGAGGGAAGTACGTCGGGGGTGCTGGCGGCGCGGGGGCCGAAGGCAGCGTGACGGGCGCGGACGCGCCGCGTGCCCACATCTGGTCGGTCACAGTCACCCCTATCTCCTCTCTGCATTATCGCAGCTTGGCGTGGCGGTTGCCAGGCCGTTTCAATCGGCGACTCGCCGAAGGGAAACATTCAATAACTCACCCACTACTAAAGGTTAACACATGTATCATTAACTACGATGACAGATCGTGAAGGTTTCGGCGGAGGAGTGAGGCTATGGGTTGGCCCCCGCACACCACGGAAAGCCGAGAGTGGATCCCCAGTGGACGCCTCGGCAGTCGTGCTGACCGCACCCTCGACCGCATCGAGGTCTGCATTCCACCTACCATCGCGCGGTTGGAGTACGACCCGACCGGCGGCACCGCGCGCGCTCACGACGCCGCGTTGATCGCGGTTGCCACCCTGGAGGCCGGCTCCGGCCAGCACTTGGCGCCACTGGCTGATTTCCTGCTGCGCAGCGAGTCGGTCGCCTCCTCGAAGATCGAACACGTCAACGCTGACTGGCGGGCATTCGCCAAAGCCGTAGCGGGCGGCCGAGCAAGCGACGAAGCGCGCTCGCAACTGGCTGCAACGCAGGCACTATCCGGGCTCGTCGAGGTGGGTGCCGCGGGCCCGATCACCGCCGAGGCGATCCTCGACGCGCACCGCTCACTGATGGCCCCCGACTTCTACGCTTCCCAAGAAGCCGGCGCGTGGCGCACCGTGCAGAACTGGATCGGTGGAAGCGACTTCACACCGTTGGACGCGGTGTACATCCCGCCACCGGCCGACGCGGTGCCGGCGCTGATGAACGATCTGCTGAACTTCGTTAATCGGACGGATCTGCCGATCGTCGCCCAGGCGGCCATCGCGCACGCGCAATTCTTGTCGGTTCACCCGTTCACCGATGGCAATGGTCGGATTGGGCGCGCGTTGATGAGCGCGATGCTGCGTCACCACGGGCTCACTCGACGGGTGACCGTTCCGTTGGCTTCGGTGATGCTTGCCGACACCGCACGGTATTTCGACTTGCTGACCGCCTATCGCAGCGGAGACGCCGATGGCTTCGTGCGTTATGTCGCTGTCGCCGGGTCGATCGCCAGCTCGGCGGCTGAGGTGTCGGCGGTGGCCCTCGGCGAGTTGCCGAACCGGTGGCGGGAGGTGGCTTCGCCGCGCACGAACTCTGCTGATGCGAAGCTGATCGACAATCTGCTCGATACACCTATCTTGACCGCGTCGACGGCGTTGAGGATCACTGGGACCAGTGAGCCGAGTACCTATAAGGCCCTTGACCGGTTGACCGCTGCCGGTGTGCTGGAGGTGATTTCGGAATCACGGCGAGATCGGGTCTGGGCCGCGCGGGACGTGCTCATCGAACTGGATGCGCTCAGCGCGGCGATCGGACGACGTGTGCGCTCCTGATGCGCCGTCAGCGGTTGATGAATTACCGAGAGTCACCTGTCTAGGGCCGCGCGAGCATCCTTGATCAGGAGCAGGAGGTGTAGAGGATCAGTAGCCGAAGGCTCGAAGTCGAAGTGGGTGTAGAACGCCCGGGCTTGGTTATGTAGGGCGTGCACCAACACCGCTCGTATGCCGATGAGGTCGGCGGCCGCGACGCTGCGGGTGATGGCGTCACGCAGTAGATGCGCGCCCAGGCCGTGGCCCTGTTCGGCGCGATCGACGGCCAGTCGGGATAGCAGGATGACCGGTATCGGCTCCGGCATGTTGCGGCGAATCCGGCCGGGCGCCTCGCTACGTTCGACTGCGGCTGCTGCCAGGGCGTAGAAGCCGATCACGCGTTGGTCTCGGCACGTGACGAAACATCGCGACGCGCCCTCGATATGATTGGTTAACGCTCTTTTGCGTAGGTACGAGTCCAGATCGGGTTCGCCGCTGTCGAAGGTGGTGACGTCGTCGGTGTCGCGGATCGGGTGCGCTGGGCTGTAGCCGCTCACTTACTGCGTGTCGAACAGGGACGGTTCGGCGAACAACGCGGCGAGCCGGGGTTTGTGAGACACCGGCCTTTCGAGCACTGCAAGGAACTCGTTCCAGGCGGAGTCGTCCAGTACGAACAGTCGCCGATCGGCAAGGACGTCGCGAGCGTGTGCGAGCGTTGCGGTAACGGTGAAGTTGGTCAGGTCGGTGCCTTCTGCCTCGGCTGCACGGCGGATGAGTGCGTCCTGTTCCTCGGTCAGGCGTACCGCGAAGCGCTGTGTCTTGTTGGCCATACCCCGATTGTGCGCCCACTAGGCGTACATATCAACGGGAAAGCTGTTCCCGTAGCGCCGGGACCGAGCAGCGAAGCGAATCCGGAATTCGTGACCACCGAGACACGGGGGACTCTGGAATGAGTGGTCAAATGACGCACTCCCGGATTTGGCGATCAAGAACAAGCCTGTCGGGTTCGCCCGGCATCGCATGAAGAGGTTGGGGCTCAGCGCGGCGACTCGGCCAGCTTGCGAACGCGCTCGTCTACGGGGCGGCCAGTCTTCTTGCTAGCGCTGACCGCGGCACGGGCCGCGGCCTTGCGTACGGCGAGGCTACGGACGGCCGGGGCCCGACGAGTGGTCGGTGTCGGCGCATCTGGGGTTGCCATCATCACTTTCCTTCCTGGTGTATTCCAGTGTCGCGTGCCCTGCCATCGCATGCACGATTCGAAACCGGCCTGTCTTCAACGACCTGGGCCAGCTCTCGTTGGGTCTTTTCGCAGTGGAGTCCAGGTCCACTCGCTCGCGGCGGCTGTGGCGCGTCTATTCGGTACGCCAAGGGCGGCGGCCCGCCGGATGTCGTCGCGTGTGCATTTCTCCGGCCCGGCGTATTGCAGCTGGAGTCTGCCAGCGGGCGGATTGTTGAGGTATTCGGCGTACACGCAGCCGCTGCGATGCGGGCACCAGTCAACGTGTTGGTTGCACGTTGCGCAGAGCACTCCGCGGACTATGCCGGTGAAGTGGTCGTGGTCGATCATGGTTGCGGGAGTGACACCACATGCGGCACAAAGGTTCCCGAAGGTGCCGAAGACGACTTCATAGATCTGCCCGCGTCTATTGGCGGGGTTGGCGAATGGTGGCCAGGCCGAGCTGCGCGGGAGCAGAGGGCATCGGCGGTCGTACGGGACGGTGTGTGGCGCCACTTGTGTATCGGTGAGCGAGAAGCGCCATTCGCCGAAACGTCCGTCACCCCAGCGGGTTTGGCGAGATTTCGGGTGGGATGCCGTCTCGTCGAGCCAGTGTTTGAGGAGGCTTCCGCGAACAGTTCGGCCCTCGCACCAGTGCCCGGCGTCGGTAGTGAGGTGATAGAGGCCATCAGTTCCGAGTTGCGCAGTGGGTGCTCCGAGGTGCGACAAATACGAGACCACTAGGCGTCCGTCGCTCTGGCGTCGTAAACATTGTGTCGACCGTGCCGCCCGGTCGGCGATGTAGGTATCGATGTCGGAGCGCTCCATGTCCAGGAGCAACTGCCACAGCCATTGACGCTGGCGGTGTTCGGGCAATGTCGCCAATCCGAAAAGTGTTGTCTGTAGCGGTGGTGGAGGCGTGTAGGACTGCGTACTAGGTGGTACCAGCACCTCTGAATCCCCTTGGGGAACAGTGCTATCTGTAGAGGTGTGCACCACCCTGTGGGCCGGGCCGAACTGACGCAGTGTCATCCGTCGGACTTCCTCGATCTCGTCGAGCACCTGTCGGACATGCGGTCGCTGACCAGTTCACGCACACGGGGCGTAATCGCAAGGTGCTCAGTGGCGGAGGGTCGCTCAGTGGAGGTGGCCGGTGTTTTCATCAGCAGCTGCTTCCTGCCGCTGCGTACCGCTCGATCTCGCGGGGGATGGTCAGTGTCCGGCCGATCGCGTCGCTGATGATGTGGGATGCCTCGTGGGTGAGCATGTGTCCGGCGTGGGGGATGTGCACGTGGGTGGCGCCGGGGATTGCGGCGGCGAGTTCGTGGGAGTGCGCCGGCGGGGTCAGTACGTCGGCGCCTCCGCTGACGATGACGGTGTGCGCCTGGATGGATCCGAGCGTTTGGTACTGGTCGTAGCTGTAGAGCGCGGGCAGGAATCCGACTGCGGTGGAGAGGGGTGTGGTGGCAAGTGCTGCGGTGGCGAGTGTGATAAGGGCGGTTGTGGCGTGGGCGGTGGCCAGGAGTCGCCCGAGGCCGCGTTGTGCGAGTTTCCCGGCGGCGGTGGCGACCAGGACCAGACCCTCGGGTTCGACCGGTTGGTCGGCGAGTGGCTGGCCGACGTAAGCAAGGGCTGTCATTCCGCCCATCGAGTGGCCGACAAGGGTGACAGGTCCGGTGACGTTGAGTGCGTGGAGGACGTCGGCGAGGTCGGTGGCGAGTTGGTCGATGCGGTACGTGCGCATTGGGGCGCCGGCGGAGTCGCCGTGGCCGCGGTGGTCGTAGGCGATGACTCGGATGCCGTTGTCGTAGCGGCGTACCAGGTATTGGATGTGGCGGGCCCACGACGCGTGGGTCAGGCAGAAGCCGTGCAGGAAGACAACGGTGTGGCCGGCGGATCGAGGACCGTGGTCTCGGACAGCCAATTGCACACCGTCACGAGTTATGACACGTGGACGGATCGGGTGGGGACAGTCCAGAGGATCGCCACGGGATGGGGCTACTTGGGTGAGCTCGGCACTCTTGACCGGCGACGAGGTCTTCATGCTCGGAGGTATATGCCCGCCGCCACGGGGATCCGGTCACGGCGAGCGAGGATGTTCGTGGCGGCAGAAGAAGGCGACGGCGCGCGCCGATCAAGCAGCGCCTCGCATAGGTGCGGAGCATCGACGTCGCGTTGCCCCGGTGAGTGATTGTCGATGAGGTCGGCAGTCATGGCTGTTGGTGCTGGTCGACCCAGGCCACGATGTCGGCGCGGGTGAGCGTCCAGCTGCCGTGCAGCGTTGAGACCACATCGAATTTGAACTCTTGGTACAGCGGAGGCTTTACGGTGCAACCGTTTTCGCACGCGAGGCAGTCCATGGGTTGGGAGTAGCGGTCGGGCTCGGCGGCGATGAGTTCGCGCGTGGTGAGGTCGAGGGGGATGTCGGTGTCGGTGGCGGTGTCGTAGACAACCTTGTTGGTGCCGTGGCAGACGCTGCACCGGGCCGAGTCGCCGAGGGCGTCGATCAGCAGTGAGCGGGCGAGATCGGCGGGCCCGGATCCTGCGTAGCCCCAAGAGAAGCCGGTCGGTGAGTGCTTGACGTAGTGCGGTAATCGGACGGCGCCGTGGGCGCCGGGGCGTTCGATGGTGACGGTGCTGCCGTCGGTGTGGCCGCGGTAGAGGATCTGATCTGTGTCGGCGGCAGTGGTGTTGGTCATGTGGGCTCCCCACGGTGCGGGTCTTCATGCGGGTGGTCGCGGTTGAATCGCCAATCCAACGATACACCGGAACGGGTGTATAGAGGAAGTGGTGATTACGGTGGCTGTGAACGCTGTCGGGAATCACGGACGGCGCACGTCATTTCAGGTCAGGATGTTGGTGATGGCAAAAGAAGACGACAGCGCGTCCGCCGGTGAGGCAACGTCTCGCAGCGCGGAGGCGGAACATCGGCGGCGCGTTACGGAGGCGGCGGCTGCTGTGGCGGAGCGTTCAGCCGAACTGAACCGTCGCCTTGCGCGACGTTGACAACCGTGTAGCACACTGTGTGCTACATTGACGGGTATGGAAGTGATCGGCGTCCGCGAACTACGACAGCACGCATCGCGATATCTCGCCCGAGTTGAAGCCGGCGAGGAACTCGGTGTCACCAACAACGGACGGCTCGTCGCTCGACTCGTCCCCGTGCAAGCCGCCATGCGTTCTCGTGAAGCTCTGATAGAGACAGGTGCCCTGATACCGGCTCGCCACCCGCGAAACCTCCTCGATGTCACGGCCATGCCGGCGCGAGACCGCCAGCGCAATCTGTCCGATGTCCTCAATGAGATGCGCAACGAGCAGTGATCTACATGGATACCTCGGCCCTGACCAAGCTGCTCGTCACGGAGCCAGAGACGCCCGAACTGCGGGCATGGCTCGCCATGCAAAGCGGCCTGGGCGAGTACGTGGCGACGAGCGCGCTAGGCCGCGTCGAGTTGATGAGAGTCGTTGCCCGATACGGAGAGCCGGGCCAATCCGACCGTGCGCGTTATCTACTCGACGGGCTCGACGTCCTTCCGCTCACTGAGCAGGTGATTGCTCTGGCTGAAACGGTCGGGCCGCCCACGCTGCGTTCTCTCGACGCGATTCACCTCGCGGCCGCTGCCCAGGTCGAGGGGGAGATGACGGCGTTCGTCACCTATGACCACCGCCTGTTGGACGGTTGCCGTGCGGTCGGTTTTACGACCGCATCACCCGGCGCTGCGTAGTCGGCGAAAAGTATCGAGATCACGGAGGCCAAGATGAGTTGGGATGCAATTCCTGGGACTGAGACCAATGCTCGGCCCCGCATCTCGATCACAGCGGCATTGCAGCAGGAGTACCCGAACGCGGTCGCGATTGACGCGAGTGTGGCCAAGGGTCGCGCTTTCCTCGCGGTCCGGTGCGATGACGGCGAGGTCCGACCGGTGTATCTATTGCTCGATCGAGAGGGCTTTATTCGCGCGTCCGCTCCCGATGACGACCCGGTGTGGGCGAAGGACTATCCCCTCGACGAATCACCAACCCGCTGGCCTATGAAGGTGGCCCAGGTGCTCACAACCTGGGAGTGGACCTAAGCCCGCTGCCCACAAGAACGTCGAGGAAAGGATCCGAACTATGACACACGCTCAGAATGCTGCCGCCCGGCCAGTCGAGGGCTGGTGCAACCGTCGCGACACCGACCACGAGGGCCAGTACATGCACGTACGCCGCGACAGCTGCGACGGCTTCGTATCCGACGCCGAGCACACCGACGAGATGCTACGCCAGGCGCGCGAGCATGACGCCCGATCCGGCATGGCGGGCTACCGAGAGGCGGCGTACGTCGCCGAGTACCGGCCGTACTGACCGATTGTCCGGTGTATGCGCTACTACGCGAAGGAGATTCGAGAGATGGGTGAGATTCACGTTGGTGACTTGGTGGTCAACAGCGACCCGAGCGTCGTCGGTGAGGTTCTGGCGACGAGCGCTAGCGAGCATGGACTGCGCCGTGCTGTAGAGCTCGATCTGTGGGACGCCGGTGATGGACTCAGATATGCCGACAGCGGCTTGGTGCCGGTGCGCTGGGACGTCGCCGATGGGCAGTACGAGTGGTGGGAGAATCCGGAGTTCCTCACCGTGGTGCGCCCGGCCCTCAACCCCGGCGCGGTCGCGGTCCACTGATGGCCGAAGATCGACCACTCGGCGCCGCCGAGGTAGCCCAAGTCCGTAGCTCCCGGGCGCGCCGGTTGCTCGAATCCGCACATCGGCACGGCCTCGACGTGTTCGATACCGCCGCCGTTGCCGATTGTTGGACGATCCAAACCCGGACAACGGTGGGGCGGCGAAAGCCTCACGACGCTGTACGACGAACGAGGCGGCCAACCAACTCTGATCTCGTACCCGGCATCAGACGCCGAGGCCTGATCCGCTGTAGCGGGACGGCTGGATCCGGGTCTTCAAAGGCACGTATGGGATCTATTTCGCGGCTGCGGTCGCTGCTCGGCTGAACCGTTCCCAAGCTAGAGAGGCCGGCGCCCCGTGGTCGGGGCCTGCGGGCTCGCCGGCGTCGACCCACAGCTGATGCTCGCGGTCCCATTTCCACGGTCGCTCCCAGTATTCGTCCTCATCCTCGGGCATGAGTTCGGCGGCCCTGAGGGCGCGCGCGAAGGCGAACACCGAGCGGCTGAGGTCACTCCATGTCCAATCTGCGGTGTTGTCCGGGGGTCGCCCGTGTGTGGTCATCGTTCCTACCTCGCATTGTGGGTGTTGCTCTCTGTCAACAATTTTCGTGCTATGGGCAATTTGCCTCAAGGGGTGTGCTGATAAGCCCGCTTACCGGTCAATGATCTGGGTGTAGGAACCCGGGATGTCGGGATGTCGGCAATCTATGCTTGATCCATACATCAGCAACAAAAGGCGGTTGTCGTGTCGGCGACACGGATCGACCTCGACGACGAAGCGTTGACCGAGCTGATCCTGGTCAGGGCCGGTGAGTCCACTGCATCGCAGGCGCCAGGCGCGGTGTTGTACGCGCGCGTTTCCTCTCATGATCAACGTGCCGATCTGGATCGGCAGGTTGCTCGTTTGACGGCGTGGGCGACCGGTCAGGACTTGCCAGTGGTGAAGGTCGTTACCGAGATAGGGTCCGGATTGAACGGCAAGCGGCCGAAACTGCGGCGGGTGTTGTCGGACCCTGATGCGACAGTGATCGTCGTGGAACATCGGGATCGGTTGGCACGGTTCGGGGTTGAGCACCTGGAAGCGGCGTTGTCAGCGCAAGCCGCCGAATCATGGTGACCGATCCGGGTGAGACTACTGATGATTGGTGCGCGACATGATCGACGTCCTAACCGCGATGTGCGCCCGCTTGTACGGCCGCCGGGGCGCCCGCAACCGGGCGATGCGGGCGATCACCGCAACCAAGGCTGAACCTGGACGGTGAGTTGATGGCGAAGATGGGACAGCTCAAACACGCTGCCGAACTGCTCGGTGTCACCAGCGCGACACTGCGCCAGCACGGTTGGCGCAGCGCTTCACCGGCGCGCATCCAGGCGGTGCTCGATGACCCGCCCGGCTGGCTGACCGTCGCCCGGGAGCACAACGGCAACAAACGCGCGAAGCGACACATGAGACGGCTCCGTCACAGCACCGCAGAGCGGTTGGATGTCGCGGTTGCCGTTGTCAGACAGCGAGGGCTCCGTCCCAGCGATGTTGGCGCCCTTCTTGCCGCACCGCCGGACTGGTTGATCGTCGCTCAACAGCGGCGCCAGGCACATCGGGAACAAGAACAGGCCGATGCTCAGCGACGCGCCGACCGCGAAACCCACGAACGCGAAGTCGCCGAGGCCTATCTGCGAGCAGTCAAGGATGGCGGCGACACCGATGCCTGGGCTGCGAGCGTTCTGCATGCCGCCGGAATCCACCGAATCGATCTGGGCAACGGCACCATCGTGCCGGTGTCGCCGCCGGCGCTGAAGGTGGTGCGTTAGGTGATTGTCGGGTTGCGGACCCGCGCTCAGGCGCAGCGGGTTGCCGGTCTCACCGGTGGCGTGCAGCTGCCGGGCAAGCCGAAACCCGATGGTGGCCAATCGTTGTCGCGGTTCGTCGATGTCGGTGCCGATTTCGAAGTGCACCGACACCTGGTGGAATCGGTGTCAGTGCTGTTCGAGCTCTATGACGGCGACGCCACCAGCAATGCGGCCACCGGTGGGCTGGGTGTCAAACTGCCGTCGGGATGGCTGGTGACCGCAGCGAAGTTCGAGGTCGAATGGCCCTGCGATGTCGACCGATGCATGTTGGTGCGGTCACATTTCGGTGCTCGCCGCAAAGCGTTCAACTGGGGCCTGGCCCGGGTGAAAGATGACCTGGACGCCAAGACCGTCGATCCGGTCCATGAGCCGGTGGGCTGGGATCTCGGGTCGCTGCGCAAGGCGTGGAACCAAGCCAAGGACGACGTAGCGCCGTGGTGGGCAACCAACTCCAAGGAAGCCTATTCTGCGGGGTTGGCCGACCTTGCGCAGGCACTGGCCAATTGGTCGGCCAGCCGTACCGGAGCTCGAGCTGGCCGACGGGTGGGCTTACCGCGGTTCTCCTCCGCCCGGCGCGACCACGGCCGCGTGCGGTTCACCACCGGAACCATGCGCCTAGAGGCTGATCGGCGAACTATCACGATGCCGGTGATCGGTGGATTGCGGGCCAAGGAGAACACCCGCCGGGTGCAACGCCACGTCGCCTCAGGACGAGCCCACGTGCTCAACATGACACTAAGCCAGCAGTGGGGACGACTGTTCGTCTCCATCGGCTACGCGCTGCGCAGCCGCGGCACCGGACGCACCCCCGTCCAGCCGACCGTGCGAGCCGGGGTGGATCTGGGAATCCGGACCCTAGCGACCGTGGCCACACTCGACCTCGCTACCGGAGTCGAAACCATCGTTGAGTATGAGAATCCGGCCCCGCTGAAGGCGACACTTGCCGCCCGCCGCAAGGCCGGTCGTGAACTTTCCCGCCGTATCCCCGGATCGCGCGGTCATCGGGCAGCAAAAGCCAAGCTGACCCGACTGGATCGCCGGTGCGTGCATCTGCGGCGGGAAGCATCCCATCAACTCACCACCGAGTTGGCGGGCAGCTACGGCCACATCGTCGTCGAGAACCTCGATGTGGCCGCGATGAAACAGGGCATGGGGCGCCGGGCTTTCCGACGCTCTGTCTCTGATGCTGCGATGGGGTTGATCAGGCCGCAACTGGCCTACAAAACCATCCGGCATGGCAGCACCCTGACCGTGGCCGATCGCTGGTTTCCCTCCAGCCAAATCCACCACGGCTGCACCCAACCGGACGGCAACCCGTGCCGCCTGGAAGGTAAGGGCCGCATCGACAAACACCTGGTCTGCCCGACCACCGGGCAGGTCGTCGACCGCGACCGCAATGCTGCTTTGAATCTCCGTGACTGGCCGGATACAGCCAGTCGTGGTCCAGTCGGGACCACGGCCCCATCGGTACCCAGGCCCACCACCAGGGTGGGTACCGGCCATGGCACCGACACCGCGCAACGCGGTGCCGGTGGAGCATCGGTAAGACCCCGCCCACGCGAGGCCCGACGCGGCGAGGCCAAAACCCCAACCCCGCAAGGGGACGCCGCATGAGCGTGTCACCCAAACACACTCAACGGCAACGGTTAGCGCAGTTTCTCGATGTCGTTGCGGGTCAGGGTGAACGGCGGTCGGGTGGTGGCAATGTAGTGGCGCAATTCGGTGTCGATGATGGTGTCGTCTTGGCAGTGGCTGGTGTCGGCGGCGGCGTTGTCGGCGAGGGTGACGAGGCTGCTGGCGAGTCGGTCGGCGTGATCGTCGTCGCTGCCGCTGCAGTAGTAGCTGATCCGGGTTGTTGGCATGGGCCAGGTGTTGTCGTGGCTGTCGCGGAAGAACACCAGCTGCTCGCCGGGCCGTTTGTCGAGCGGGTGTCCGACAGTGACCTCGCAGAGGTGGCCGCGGGCGGGCGCGTGGGTACCGATGGTGGCGAACAAGATGCCGTTGTCGTCGCTGATGGCCCACATGTCGGGGTTGAGTGGGTCTGACCACCACTGCTGTGGTGAAGCGTCACGGCCGTTCATCACGCCGGTGAGTAGCGAAAATCCGAGTTCGCTCTGTCGGTGGGGTACGGGGCGGAGGCGGTTGCACCATTCGTGGCCGAGTCGGCTGAGGCGGTCGCGGTCGATGACCAGGACGTGGAAGCCGGCCAACGGCATCCACGCGTCGTACATCAGTCCGGTGCGCACGGCCCAGTAGGCGGTGGTGGGGTCCTCGACGAGGTGATGCAGCGCCAACGCCGCCTCGGCGGGGGTGCATTCGGTGTGGTGAGGCGGGATTTCGGCGATCGCGGCGCGGATGAGGCCGGGTCGTTCGGTCATGTCGTCGCGGCCGTCAGGGGTGAGTCGGTTGGCGTGGCAGATGGAGTAGTCGATCCAGGAGGCAATGGTGGCCAGGGCCTGTTTGGTGTCGTCCTCGGCGGTGTGTGCGGCGTGGGTCAGCCAGGCGGCGCTGGCGCCGCGATCGGTGGCCTGCAGCCGGCGGATGGAGTCGCCGGGGCGCCAGGTGAGCATGGCGTCGTAGTCAGTCAGTCCCAGTGGCCACCAGGGGATGTCGACGTTGAGCAGTGTGGGGAGGTTGAACCAGCCCCAGCGGCCGTTGGACAGCACGGTGGTGGAACGGTCGGCAAACCCGATAAGGGGCTGGTACTGGCCGATCTCGAAGGGCAGCCGTTCCTGCATGCCGCACACCACGGCCACGGCGGTGGCGTCGATGAGGTCGAGTAGTGCGGCGGCTGCCTCGTCAGCGCGGACGGCGTCGGCGTAGTCGGTGGGGTAGGCGATAGCCACGACACCGCGGCCGTCGGCGGGTTCCCAGTAGTGCACGACGAAGGTGCCGCGGGCGCCGAAGCTGCCGTCACCGAGGTGGACGGGCTCGGCGGTGCGGAACTGCGCCGGCCGGGCATCGTCGGTGGTGGGGAACAGGCGTGGCACCCGATCGGCCAGGTGGGGGTATCGGTTGAGGATGGTGGTGAAGACCTGGTGTTCGGTCCAACGGGGGTGGCTGAACTGGCGGTCGGCTGGCGCGGGGATGGCGGGCTGGCCCTCGGATAGGCAGTGGTAGATCCAGTCGGTGGTGGTGTCGAGGTAGGCGGCCAGCGCGTCGGGGCCGATGCGCATCTCATGCCAACGGCCGTAGGTCGACCACTGAGTCATCTGCTCATCTTTCTGGCGGGTGCGGTGTAGGGCGATCATTGCGTGGCCTCCGGTGTGGGAGTGCGGAATCTGATTGGCGGTCCGTCGCCGACGCGGAGAAACCCGACACCTGGTTGCCAGTCCGGGATCTCGGAGGCGTCGGCGGCGCCGATGACGGTTCGTGACTCCTGGATGGTGTTGGTGCGCAGCGCGATGCGATAGCCCAGGCGAGATGTCAGTGCGGTGGCGGCCCGGCCGGACAGAGTCGATGTAGCGAACAGGAAGTCGATCCCCAGGGAGCGGCCGATTGCCAGTGCGTGGTCGAGTTCAGCGATGATGGTTGACTCGCCGGTGTCGCCACGCTGGAACTCGGCGACGACGACCAGAAGCGCGGGGAGCGCGGGGAGCGCTTGTCCTGAAGCACGTATCGCGTTGTAGCTAGCGAAATCTGGGATGTCACGGCTCAGCTGGCGGGCTGCGTCTCGAAGTTGTTGAGACCGCCCGCCGACCTCGAAGCGGACCGCCCGCAGGAACAGGTGGGTCAGGTCGTGTGAGGGATCGGTGGTGATGACGGTGAGTGCGCGGCTCGGCTCCAGGGTGCTGGTGTGATTGGTCAGGCCGGCGAAGTCGTCGTGGCGGGACAAGTCGACAGCCACGACGATGAGTTCGGCGGCAGTGTAGACGTCGGTGGCGGCAGTGACGATGGTGCGTAGCAGATGTGTTCTGCCCGAGCCGTCTGTGCCTACCAGCAACCCGTGAGTTCCCGGCTCTGTGAGATCGATGTCAATCGGTGTGCGGGTGTCGTCGTCGGTGTACCCGATCGGGATCCGCAGCGCGGGGCTGGGGTCGATGGGGCCACCACGCTCATCGATCGTGCTTTGAGCGGTGTCGCCGCGGACGTGGCGGGTGAGTCGGCCGAATCCGGGGATTTTGAACACCATGATCCGTGACGCTACCGACGGCTACCGGCAAAACAAGCCGATTCGGGCGGTGATGCACCGCTCACCCGCGGCATGGCGTCGACAGCGGCGCACGCTCCGTTGGCTGTGATTCATGGCTGGGGGATGTCGTCGGTCGTGGATATGGTGGCGGGCATGAAGCCGCTCTCACGCCGCTACCTCGAGGTCCTCGACGTGCTCGAGGAATACCAGCTGCTCCGTGAACTGCTGAACAAGCTCGACGACGCCACCATGCGTGCTGAGCGCCGATGGCCAAGATTGAAGGACCAGTTCTTTATCGTGGTCGATCAAGCTGAAATCCGCACGCGCGCTTGTTATATCGAGGTCTCCTGGCAGCGTAGCGAGGAGGCGAGCCGTGCGGTCAAGGCAGCTGCAGCGGCCTACGATGACAAGTTCGAGGAGGCGGCGCTGCACCGCAGTGACTTCCGTGCTCTGCTTCGGCGGCAGGGACTGCCAGACCCCGCCGACATCGATCGCGATGCCAGCACCCGGCATCTCTATGTGCCGCCGTGGTGGCGGCGGATCCTCAGCGACTACCAGCCGCCGACCCGCTGGCCGATCGTCGCGGAGCGTCCAGAAAGCGACGAATTCACGTACTACTGCCTCAACGATCCCGATCCCTCAGCGGTCATTGCGTTCTGGCGTGAAAGTGCGGGCGCGTAACAGCCCAAGGCGGCATGACCCGAAGGGTGGCCGCGGCGCTTCACCAGGCAGATCAGATCGTGTAGACCGCGCTCTGGGCAATCTGGCTCTCCACTTTGACGAAGTCGCCGGCGGACTGCGTATCGGTGGTGGTCACGCTGGTGACCGAGGCTTCAGAACCGCCAGCGTGGGTGGTCGAACTGGCTGCGGCCGCGGTGACCGCGGCCGCGTCCTCCTCCGGCAGCGAAATCTGGGCGGTTTGGACCGCGGCATCGAATGGGCTGGACGGGATGCAGCCAGCCACCGTGCCCGGCAGCGAAGAGACCGATCCGGCGGCGCCCGGGCCAGCCTTGGCACCCACCTGGGCGCCCTGGGTGATCAACGTATGAGCTTGCAGCGGCTCGGCATAGAGCGGCCGACCGGACGCGTCTGAGGTATCAGCAGCGGGCATGAGTCCATGATCGCAGCCATGGGCGGGGTTGCGCCAACGATCCGGTCGGAGATAGCTGGAAACCGTGTGTGCGCCGTGTCTACACTTTCGACAGCGCCACGCGCGAAGGCGGACTCCTCGGAACGTGACTGCAC
>JAHFVC010000405.1 GCA_023264765.1 Mycobacterium sp.
GCCTGATCGACTGGCGTTGGTCTGCAGCTGAATTGGACCGATTCGTGCGCGCCCTGTCCGACCCGTACCCGAACGCCGTCACCTACTACCGCGGCGAGCGCATCCGTGTCCTGAAGTCCTCGGTGTCGCGATTCCGCTACGGCGGCACGCCGGGGCGGGTGTTCATCGCCGAGGGCGACGGCATGGTGATCGTGGCCGGCGCCGACGCACACCGTGGCCAGGAACCCGGCCTGGTGATCGAGCGGGTGCGCCTCGACGACGGGACCGAACTGCCCGCGCTCGAGTTCTTCGGGCGTGGCGGCGGATACCTCACCGACCGCCCGTGAACGCCGTGTAGCGGGGTTGGTGATCCAACCCCGCTACAGCGCAGAATGTTTCACTACCCGCCGACCAACTCGTGGGTGCGTGCACCGACCCGCACGTGACGCGCGATCGATTCGACGATCTCGCCGCTGCGCACCGCGACGTTCGACAACAGCGATGAACTCAGCCCGTGCGTGTGCTCCGTACCGCCCTGCAGATAGATCGCCCCGGAAATCTCCCTGGCCGTCCGCAGTCGGTAGTCGCGAGTCAGCTCGGGCCGGTCCGCCCCGAACTCCCCGACGTCGAATAGCTCACCGAGCATGTCCGGCAACGGCATCGGGACGAAACCGGTCGCGTACACCACCGCATCGCAATCCAGCACCTCGACCGAACGGGTCGGATGATGTTCGATGGTCACCCGCACACCGTTGTCGTCTTCGACGGTGCTCTGCACGCTGGAGGCACCGCGGAAGAAGAGGCGGCGCTTACCCGCCACCCGCTCGGCGTACTCGCGGGCGTAGAGCTCCTCGATGAGCGGAAGGTCGACACACGAGTAGTTGGTGGCGCGGTGATAGTCGATCAGTCGCTGCCGCACCGTCGGGGCGGCGGTGTAGAAGTCGTCGACCGCCGCCGGGTCGAAAACCCGGTTGGCATAAGGGCTGTCGTCAGCGGGGCTGTACCCGTACTTGGCGAACACCCCGTGAACCTCGGCATCCGGATAGGTGGAGTGCAGATAATCGGTCACCTCGGCCGCGCTCTGGCCCGCTCCCACCACGACGAACCGGTTGTTGCCCGTCGACGGAACCTTCGGGATCTTGGTCAGCAGTTGGTGGTTGTGGAATTGACGTGCGGTCTCGGTGATCCCGAGCGGCAGCTGCGCCTGCAACCCGCCGGCCAGGACGACGGTGCGGGCCCGCACTGTCGAGAGGCCCCCGTCGCGCTCGACATCGATTGCGAGCCAGTCGCCCTCGTCGCGTACCGCGACCGCGCGGGTTCCATAGTGCACCGTGGCATCGACGCGCCCCGCCGCCCATTCCAGGTAGTCGTGGAACTCCAGCCTGGTCGGGAAGAACGTCTGGTGGTTGATGAAGTCGTTGAGGCGCCCGCGCTCGGTCAGGTAGCTCAGAAAGGTGTACCGGCTGCGCACATTGCGCTGGCTCACCAGATCCTTGAGGAACGAGATCTGCATGGTCGTGCCGGGGATGAGCATGCCGGTATGCCAGCCGAATTCGGGCTTGGACTCGATGAACTCCGCGGTGATCGCGGGATTCGGTCCCCGGTCGTGGTTGTGCTCTTCGATGGCGATTGCCAGACCGAGATTGGACGGGCCGAAGCCGACGCCGACGACGTCGAGCACCCGGTCCATTCCGTTGCCGGAATCACCGTGTCCGGAGATGAAGGACATCAGGCGCCCGCCATCTGGTTGATCGCACCCGGCACCGGCTCGGACGGATCGGAACCCAGCGCGACGATGCGGTTGCGGTCGTCGACGTGCACGACCCGCGGCGCATGATCGGGGATCTCCCGGTCGTCGATGGTGCGGAACGACATGATGATCACCAGGTCACCCGGGTTGATCAAATGCGCTGCGGCTCCGTTGATCCCGATGATCCCCGAGCCCGCCGCCCCCGTGATCGCGTAGGTGGTGAGGCGCGCACCGTTGGTAATGTCGACGACGTCCACCTGCTCGCCTTCGAGGATGTCCGCAGCGCGCATCAACTCCTGGTCGATCGTGATCGATCCGACGTAGTGCAGGTCAGCCTGGGTCACGGTGGCGCGATGCACCTTGCCGCCCAGCATGGTTCGGAACATATGTCCCTCCAGCAGTTGTTAAGTTAGTTCACACCCGACTGGCAGTCAGTCGCGAAGCGTAGGTTAACCTAACCTTATGTCGCTTACAAACCCCGGAATGGTCTTCCGGCGTACCACGATCCTTCTGGCTGCCGCGGCGCTCAGCTCCGGCCTTCTCGTCGGTTGCGGTGGGTCCACCGCAAAGAACGAGAACACCAGCTCCAGCAGCGCTGCCGCCGCGGAATCCGTTGTGATATCGCACAAATTCGGCGAAACCACCATTCCCACCACGCCTTCGCGAGTGGTGACCGTCGGCTGGAACGATCAGGACGACGTGCTCGCACTCGGGGTGGTACCCGTGGGTACCCGCAGTTTCTTCGACAATTACAACGACTTTCCGTGGGTGAAGGAAGCCACCGACGGCAAGGGCGTACCAGTCATCCCCGGTGACGAGATCAACTTCGAGGCCATCGCGAAGGCAAAGCCGGACGTCATCTTCGCGATCTACGAGACCATCGACAAGAAGACGTATGACCAGCTGTCGCAAATTGCGCCGACCGTGGTGCAATCCGACAAGTACGCGGACGAGGAAACCCCCTGGGATGTCCAGCTTCTGACCATCGGCAAGGCCCTTGGCAAGGAGAAGGAAGCCCAGGCTCTCGTCGACAAGGTCGACGCAAAAATCAGCGAGACCAAAACCTCGCACCCCGAGTTCGCCGGCAAGACGCTCGTCGCCGACTACACCTCGGAACTGAACGCGCAATACCTGCTCCCTGAGGGCGATCCGCGCCGCCAACTGTTCGACGCGCTGGGCTTCAAGGCCCAGGCCGATTCGGGCGACGTCTCGGACGAGAAGCTGTCGCTGCTCGACGGTGATGTGCTGTTCGTGAACGGACTCACCAAGGAGCAGGTGGCAGGATCCCCGGCATTCAGCCGGCTCAAGGTCGTTCAGGACGACCGGACGCTCTACGCCGGTTCGGATTCCACCCTCAGCGGCGCGCTGACCTACAGCGGACCCGAGGCGCTTCTCTACGCGATCAACGCGCTCACCCCGCAGCTGAGCAATGCGCTGACCGGCAAGCCGGTCACCGACCTCTCCAACTCCTAATTGCTGCTCCGGGCGTCCGCACGCTGCTTGTCGCGTGCGGACGCGCGGGGTATCACCATCGGCGTCCCGGTTTCCGGGTCGTCGATGATCTGACACTTCAGGCCATAGACCTCTTCGACCAACTCCGCGGTGATCACCGCGGCCGGATCACCTTGGGCCACTATGGCACCCGCTTTCATCGCGATGATCCGGTCGGCGAACCGGCAGGCATGGTTGAGATCGTGCAGCACTGCGACGACCGTGCGGCCCTGGGTGGCGTTCAACTCCACGAACAGGTCCAGCAGTTCGATCTGGTGCGCGATGTCGAGATAGGTCGTCGGCTCGTCGAGCAGGATCAGCGGGGTCTGCTGAGCCAGCACCATCGCCACCCACACCCGTTGCCGCTGCCCACCGGAGAGTTCGTCCACGGGCCGGCCGGAGATCGCGGTGACACCGGTGGCGGCCATCGCGTCGGCCACCGCCTGCTGGTCCTGTTGTGAGTACTGCCGCAGTACCCGTTGGTGCGGAAATCTGCCCCGCGCCACCAGATCTGCCACCGTGATGCCCTCCGGGGCTATGGACGTCTGCGGTAACAGTCCCAGCTTGCGGGCGACATCCTTGGTCTTGAGCGTGGCGATGTCGGAGCCGTCGAGGACCACCTGTCCGGCCGTCGGGCGCAGCAACCGCGCCAGCCCCCGCAACAACGTGGATTTTCCGCAGGCGTTCGGGCCGACGATTGCGGTGACGGCGCCCTCGGCAATGTCCACGGTCAGTCCCTCGACGATACGCCGATCCCCATAGCCCAGCGTCAACGTGCGCGCACCCAAGTCGGTCATATCACTGCCCCCTTCGGGCCTGTAGCACCAGCAGCCAGATCAGATACGCACCGCCCGCCACGACGGTGACCGCGCCCACCGGAAGTTCGGCCGGGGCAAAGATTCTCAGCGCGATTAGGTCGCTGGACAGCAGGAGGAAGGCGCCCATCACAGCGGAGGAGATCAGTCCGACACCCGGCGTGCCCGCCACCCGGCGTGCCAGTTGGGGGGCCGCCAGCGCCACGAACGAGATGGGCCCGGCAGCGGCGGTGGCCACCGCGATCAGCAGCACGCCGATACCGAAGTACGCGATGCGGGCCCGCTCGGGCCGCAGACCGAGGCCACCGGCCGCGTCGTCGCCCATCTGCAGGACCGCCAGTTGCGGGCCGATCGGCACCAGCGCGAGCACCACGATCGCAACACACACCAGTACCGGTACGGCCTGCTCCCAGCGCAGTCCGCTGAGGGTGCCCTGCTGCCAGATGGCCGCGGTGATCGCTTGGTGCAGTTTGATTTTGATGATGATCCACTGGTTCAGCGAGCTCATCATGGCGCCCACGCCGATACCGACGATGATGAGCCGGAAGCCGGCCATCCCGTTGCGATAGGCCAGCAGGTATACCACCACCGCGGTCAGCAGCCCGCCGATCACCCCGCCGAGCGCGGTCAGGTAATACCCACCCCCGAAGGCGCCGATCGCCACCAAGGCGCCGGTGTAGGCCCCGAAGTTGAATCCGATGACGTCGGGACTGCCCAGGGGATTTCGGGTCAGCGCCTGGAAGATGGCGCCCGACATCCCCAGTGCCGCGCCGATCGCCAGTGCCAGAACGATCCGGGGCAGTCGCCACTGCAACACCAGGACGCTGACAAAGCCTTGTTCGCGCCCGGTCAACACATCGATCACCTCGGCGGGCGACACCGGATACTCCCCCACCCCCAGCGCTAGCACCGCCAGGACCAGCGCGCCGATCCCGAGTGCCGACAGCACCGCGACACTGCGCCACGACGCACGCAGCGCCACGGCCGGTTCGCGGCGCAGTACCAGCTGGCTGCGCCCGAAATCGATGGGCTCGGGCCGGTTCACAGGCCGCTCGCCGTGGTCCGGCGGACCAGCCAGATCAACACCGGCGCCCCGATGAAGGCGGTGACGATGCCGGCGGGCAGCTCGCCGGGCGGCACCACGACGCGTCCGACGACGTCGGCCGCAAGCAGCAGTGCCGGTGCGGCGAACACACTGTAGGCACAGATCCACCGCCAGTCCGGACCGGTGAACCAGCGCACCGCGTGCGGCACCATCAGGCCCACGAATCCGATCGGCCCGGCCGCTGCGGTGGCCGCTCCGGTCAACAATGTCACCGCCACCAGTCCGAGGACCCGGGTGCGAACCACGTTGCCGCCCATCGCGACCGCGAGATCGTCGCCCAAGGCGATGGCATTGAGGCCCCGGCTGACATATAGGCACAACCCCGCCCCGACGATCACGAAGGGCGCGATCGTCACGGCAATCTCCAGCGGCCTGCCCTCGAGCGTCCCGGCGTCCCAGAACCGCATGGAGTCGAAGGCCCGAGGGTAGTGCAGGCGGATGGCGAACGATATCCCGTCGGCCACCGCGCCGATCGCGACGCCCGCCAGCAGCATGCGCACCGGTGTCGCCGTCATTCGCCCGGACGCGGCCACCCCGTACACCGCCAGCATCGCCACGAACGTCCCGAGAAACGCAAACCAGATGTAGCTCTGCAGTGAATGAAACCCCAGCAGCGCGATGGCGGAGACCACGAACAGCCCCGCCACACCTTCCAGGCCCAGGATC
>JAHFVC010000106.1 GCA_023264765.1 Mycobacterium sp.
TCCCCGGCTGACCGTCGGCGCGCGCCCCCTATCCTTGGGGGATGCTCGTCGCCGCCGTGTTGTGTCTGTGCGCCGCGGCTGCCACCGCTGCCGTCGCCGGCTGGACCTTGACCCGTCCCCAAACCGATGACCCCGTCCGGCAGGTGCTGCGCGCCGTCGCACCCACCCAGTTCGCCGCGGCCGCGATGCTCACCGCGGGCGGCGTGGTCGCGCTGGCCAAGCCCGACATGGCGGTTCTGGTTTTGACGGTGTGTGTGCTGGGCGCGATCGGCACGGTCGCCGCGGGCTGCTGGCAGAACGCCAAGCTGGTGGCACGGGCCGAGGCCGAGCAGGAGCTGGCCAGAGCGCGTTCGGGCGGCGACGGCGGCTGCGCGGGATCGTGCGCCTCCTGCACGTTGTCCTGCGGCTGAGACCCGTCTCTAGTTTCTGCTGACGTCGATCGGGTGCGTCGCGAGCATCGACAGCGGCAGCGGCTGACGCCGCAACACCCGGCCCCAGAGATCCACCTTCGGCTCCACATGGATGTCCGTCGGTAGCGCCGACAACACGATCCAGTCGTCGCGTTCGATCTCGCCCTCGAGCTGACCGATGGTCCACCCGGAGTACCCGGCGAAGATCCGGACGCCCTCGACGACGGGTGCGATCGCATCCGGGTCGGCATCCAGATCGACCATCACCACCCGCCCCTGCACGTGGCGCAGCCCCGGCACGTCGCCCGGACTCATCCCGACCCGCAGCGTGGCCAGGCACAGCGCGGAATCCCGCTTCACCGGACCGCCGACGAACATTGTCTTGGGCTTCACCGCCAGCTTCGCCCACTGCGGCAGCACGTTGTACACGGCCGTCTCGCTGGGGCGGTTGAGCACGACACCGAGCGTTCCGCCCTCGTTGTGCTCCACGATGTAGATGACGCTGCGCCGGAATGTCGGCTCCAGGAGATCCGTCTCGGCCAGCAGCAGGGTTCCGGCTCGCACGCGGGGTGTCGTCGGAGCTGTGTATTCCTCCGGATCCTCTGGGTGCGCCACCCGACCATCATCGCACCAGCGGCCGCCAGCGGGGACGAACAGACGCGGCCCGCCGGGATATTTGTACTGTGGATCGCGGGTACTGGCGGCACAGTTGGCACCTCCCCGGCCCGGACAGGATCTTGACACTCTCATGACGGACACCCGCCCACCTGACGCTGGCTGGCAGGCGGTCCGCGGCATGCCGGAGTTCCGCCGGCTGCTCGAGTTGCGGGCCACCAGCCAGTTCGGCGACGGACTGTTCCAGGCCGGGCTGGCGGGCGCCATCCTGTTCAACCCGGAGCGCGCAGCCTCGCCGTGGGAGGTCGCCCTGTCCTTCGCGGTGCTGTTCCTGCCGTACTCGGTGCTCGGCCCGTTCGCCGGACCCATGTTGGACCGGTGGGACCGGCGCTGGGTGCTGGTCGGTGCGAACGCGGGCAGGCTGGCGCTGGTCCTGATCGTCGCGACCGCGTTGGCCCTGGACGCCGGAAATCTGGTGCTGCTGTTCGGCGCCCTGATCGTCAACGGGTTCACCCGGTTCGTGTCATCCGGGTTGTCGGCCGCGCTACCGCACGTGGTGCCGCGCGACCGGGTGGTCTCGATGAACTCCGTCGCCACGGCGACCGGCTCGGTGGCCACCTTCCTCGGCGCGAACTTCATGCTGCTCCCGCGCTGGCTGCTGGGCTCGAGCGACGCGGGTGCCTCCGCGGTGATCTTCATGGCGGCGGTGCCGATCGCCGGGGCCCTGCTGCTGTCGGTGCGCTTCCCGTCCCACGTCCTGGGCCCCGACGACACCGCCCGCGCGGTACACGGGTCGGTGGCCTACGCCGTCGTGACCGGCTGGTTGCACGGCGCACGGACGGTGCTCGCGGTGCCCACGGTGACCGCGACGCTGAGCGGACTGGCCGCCCACCGGATGGCCTTCGGCATCAACACCCTGCTGGTGCTGGTGATCGTGCGGCATGTCGGCGACGAGGAGGTCGCGGGTGTCGGTCTGGGTCAGGCGGTGGTTTTCCTGGGCGCCGGCGGCCTCGGCGCCTTCCTGGCCACCGTGCTGACCCCCGCTCTGGTCGGGCGGTGGGGCCGGTATCGCTCCGCCAATGGCGCGCTGGCATTGGCGGCCGCAGTGCAGTTGTGCGCGGTAACCCTCGCCCTGCCGGTGCTGGTCGTCTGCGGGTTCGTCCTGGGTGCGGCCGGGCAGGTGGTGAAGCTGTGCGCCGACTCGGCCATGCAGATCGATGTCGACGACGCGCTGCGCGGGCACGTGTTCTCGGTCCAGGACTCGCTGTTCTGGATGTCCTTCGTGCTCGCTGTCACCGCGGCCGCGGCGGTGATCCCGCCGGACGGCCGGTCCGTGCCGCTGATCTGTGCCGGGGCGGTGATCTATCTCGCCGGACTCGGGCTGCACGCGTGGCTGGGCAGGCCCGGCAAGTCCGTCGAGGACCGGGTCTAGGCTCCAGCCATGGCTGGAGCCGGACCGATCGTCGCCGATCTGCACGCCGAGAGCGACGTCCTGGACGCACTGGTGGCCGACCTGCCCGAGGAGGGCTGGCGCACCGAGACCCCCTCCCCTGGCTGGACCATCGCGCATCAGATCGCGCACCTGTGGTGGACCGACCAGACCTCATTGCAGGCGGTCACCGACGAGGCCGCGTTCAGCGACGTTCTCGCCGAGGCGGGCAAGGACCCGCTCGGCTTCGTCGACGCGGCGGCCGAGCGGATGGCCACCACCCCACCCGCGCAGCTACTGGCCGGCTGGCGGGCCGACCGGACCCGGCTGCACGAGGCGTTGGTGGAGGTGGCCGACGGTCGCAAGCTGCCCTGGTTCGGACCCCCGATGAGCGCCGCGTCGATGGCTACCGCGCGGCTGATGGAGACGTGGGCACACGGCCTCGACGTCGCCGACGCACTCGGTGCGCACCGCGAACCGACGGCCCGTCTGCGCTCGATCGCCCACATCGGGGTGCGCACCCGCGATTTTGCGTTCAGCGTGCACGGACTGACCCCGCCATCTGCACAGTTTCACGTGAAACTACAAGCACCACAAGGAGATTGGTGGACCTGGGGACCCGAGGACGCCGAGCAGTCGGTGACCGGACCCGCCGAGGACTTCTGCATGCTGGTCACCCAGCGCCGTGCACCCGGCGACCTCGCGGTGACCGCCACGGGTGCCGACGCCGCAAAGTGGCTGACCATCGCCCAGGCCTTCGCCGGCCCGCCCGGCGCCGGCCGCGGCTGACAGGTCCCTAGAGTTCGCTCGCCGAATCGGCGGTGCCGTCGCCGTCGGTGTCGACGAGTTTCACGTCCCAGTGGCCGTCGGCGTCGCGGTCGGCATAGGCCGCCTCGCCCGCCAGCACCCGATCGGCCAGTCCGTCGGCATCGGTGTCGAGCAACCGGTCGTCGGCCTGTCCGTCGGCATCGAAGTCGACCAGCGGGCCCCCAAACTGTTCCACCCCGCTCTGTTCCACACCGTCGAGGCCGAACCAGCGCAGTCCCCCGCCGCCGCTGGCCGCCAGAGCCCACGTGCCCGAACCATCGTCGGTGAAATACACCGCGCCCGGGTCACCCACGTCATGGATGCCGTGCTCGGCGAGACCGTCGTGGTCCAGATCGGCCAGGGCGTCGTCGATCCGGCCGTCGCCGTCGAGATCGAGCCCCACGGCATCGAGCATCCCGTCACCGTCCGCGTCGACCGCAGGCTCGGCGGTGAACATCGTCGCGCCGCCATCGGCGTCGGCCAGGCAGTAGTCCATGCCCTTTCAGACGCATCAGCGGGGCTGCGCGTTCCACCATTTCCGGAGTTCCGCCACGGCCTCGTCATGATCGAGTGGTCCGCGGTCCAGCCGCAGTTCCTTGAGGTACTTCCAGGCCTGCCCGACCTGTGGGCCGGCGGGGATGTCGAGGATCCGCATGATCTCGTTGCCGTCCAGGTCCGGGCGGACCCGCTGCAGGTCCTCCTTCTCGGCCAGTTCGGCGATCCTCGTCTCGAGATCGTCGTAGTTGGCCTGCAACCGTGCCGCGCGCCGCTTGTTGCGTGTCGTGCAGTCCGCGCGCACCAGCTTGTGCAGCCGGGTCAGCAGCGGACCCGCATCGGTCACGTAGCGGCGCACCGCCGAATCCGTCCACCGGCCGGTGCCCGCGCCGTCGGCGTAACCGTGGAACCGCAGATGCAGGTACACCAGCTGGGATACGTCGTCGACCATCTGCTTGGAGTACTTCAGCGCACGCATGCGCTTGCGGGTCATCTTGGCGCCCACCACCTCATGGTGGTGAAAGCTGACCCCGCCGTCGGATTCGTGCCTGCGGGTGGCGGGCTTGCCGATGTCGTGCAGGAGCGCCGCCCAGCGCAGCACCAGATCTGGCCCGTCGTCCTCGAGATCGACCGCCTGGCGCAACACCGTGAGCGAGTGCCAGTAGACATCCTTGTGCTGGTGGTGCTCGTCGATGGCCATCCGCATCTCGCCGACCTCCGGCAGCACCACGTCGCCAAGGCCGGTCTGCACCATCAGGTCCACCCCGGCGACCGGATCGGCGCCCGTCAGCAGCTTGTCCAGCTCGACAGCCACCCGCTCGACGGTGATCCGGTCCAGCTGCGGCGCCATGTCCAGCAGCGCCTCGAGCACCCGCGGCGCCACCGTGAAGCCGAGCTGCGACACGAACCGCGCGGCGCGCAGCATCCGCAGCGGGTCGTCGCCGAAGGACACCTGCGGCGCGGACGGGGTGTCCAGCACCTTCTCCCGAAGCGCGGCCAGCCCACCCAGCGGGTCGCAGAATTCGGTCGGGCCGTCCGCGGTGATCCGCACCGCCATCGCATTGACGGTGAAGTCGCGGCGGACCAGGTCCTCTTCGAGGCTGTCGCCGAAGCGCACCTGCGGATTGCGCGACACCTGGTCATAGCTGTCGGACCGGAAGGTGGTGATCTCCAGCCGGTGCGCACCCTTGCCCACGCCGAGGGTGCCGAATTCGATCCCGGTATCCCACAACGCGTCGCCCCACCCGCGCAGCAGCTTTTGCATCTGCTCGGGCCGGGCATCGGTGGTGAAGTCCAGGTCGGTGTACACGCGGCCCAGCAGCGCGTCACGCACACTGCCTCCGACGAGGTACAGCTCGTGCCCGGCGGCGGCGAACACCGCGCCCAGATCCGCCAGCAGGTCCCGATACGCGCCCAGCGTCACCCACGCGCCGGCCAGTAGTTCGGCATCAGCGGCTTCAGGCGTCGGGTCGTGCGGCACGGTCGGTGAGTCTAGTGACCAACCCGGCGGCCGATAACGACCCGGCGACAGCCCGGCTACGACCGGGCCAGGGTGGCGAGGAGGGCCCCGCGCTACAGCTACTCTGGCTTGGGTGTCGGACGGCGATCAAGCCAAACCGCGACGGCGCCGAGGGCGTCGCCGCGGCCGCCGTGCTGCCGGTCCACCGGTGCCCGCCACCGAACAGTCCACAACCAACAGTGACCAGCAGACCACCGACATGAGCTCCGCTCCGGCCAAGCCCGGCCAGAACCGCCAGCAGCGCCAGCCCCGGCGCGCCCAGGAACGGCTGCGCACCGTGCACGAGACCTCGGCCGGCGGCCTCGTCGTCGACGGCATCGACGGACCGCTGGAAAAGCAGGTCGCGGCATTGATCGGCCGCATCGACCGGCGCGGCCGGATGCTCTGGTCCCTGCCCAAGGGCCACATCGAGATGGGCGAGACCGCCGAACAGACGGCCATCCGCGAGGTCGCCGAGGAGACCGGCATCCAGGGCAGCGTGCTGGCCGCGCTCGGCAGCATCGACTACTGGTTCGTCACCGAGGGCCGGCGCGTACACAAGACAGTGCACCATTACCTGATGCGTTTCCTGGGCGGCGAACTCTCCGATGACGACGTGGAGGTCACCGAGGTCGCGTGGGTTCCGATCGGGGATCTGCCTGCCCGGCTGGCCTACGCCGACGAGCGCCGGCTCGCCGAGGTCGCCGGCGAGTTGATCGCCAAACTGCAGTCCGACGGGCCGGCCGCACTGCCCCCGCTGCCGCACAGCTCCCCGCGCCGACGTCCGCAGACGCACTCGCACACCCGGAATCGTCGCCAGGAGGACTCGCCCGGCCGGCGGGCGAACGGATGCGGAAACGGCACGTGAGATCACCGGCGGTCCGTTTTCCCGGGTCGCTTCGCTCCTGCCCTCCGGTCCGTTTTCCCGGGTCGCTTCGCTCCTGCCCTCCGGTCCGTTTTCCCGGGTCGCTTCGCTTCCTCGCCGTCGTCGCGTTGCTCCTCCTGATCGCCACCCCGGCCGTCTGGCCGCGCACCGCAGCCGCTGAGCCGCCTTCGCCACAATTCCTGCACCTGCAGATCGACCGCGTCACCCCCGACATCGTCACGACCACCAGCGATGGGCTGGTGACCGTCGCCGGCACCGTCAGCAATGTGGGCGACCGGCCGGTGCGTGACGTCGTCGTCCGGCTCGAACACGCCGCCGAGGTGACCGCCGCTCCAGGGCTGCGCAGGAATCTGTCCGGAAACCTGGACCAGTACGAACCCGTCGCCGACTTCATCACCATCGCGCCGGAACTACAGCGCGGCCAGAAGGTGCCGTTCACCTTCAGCTATCCCGTGCGCGCCGGCAGCGGGCCGTCGCTGCGCATCGACAAGCCCGGGGTGTACCCGGTCCTGGTGAACGTCAACGGCACCCCCGACTACGGCGAACCGGCCCGGCTCGACGATGCCCGCTTCCTGCTCCCGGTGCTCGGGGTTCCCGCGGACCCGACGGAGGCCACCGGGCCCGAGGGCGTCCCCAGAGTCGGAGCCGTCGTACCACCCGACACCACCAAGCCGGTGGCGACGACGGTGCTCTGGCCCCTGGCCGACCGGCCCAGGCTGGCGGCGGGCATCCCGGGCGGGACCACGCCCGTGCGCCTGCTCGACGATGACCTGGCCACCTCGCTGGCCTCCGGTGGCCGGCTGGACACCCTGCTGTCGGCCGCCGACTTCGCCACCAGCCCCGAGGTGGATGCCGACGGCTCCGTGCGCACCGCACTGTGTCTGGCGGTGGATCCGGATCTCGTGGTCACGGTCAACGCCATGACCGCCGGCTACGTGGTCAGCGACTCACCGGAGGGCGGGCTGAACGCACCCACCCGCCCCGGCACCGGCAAGGACGCTGCGGTCAACTGGCTGAACCGGCTCAAAGCGCTGGCGCAACGGACCTGCGTGACGTCCACGGTGTACGCCCAGGCCGATCTGGACGCCCTGGCGCGGGTGGGCGAGCCCGCCCTGGACACCGCGGCCACCTCGGGCGCCGCCGACATCGTCGACCAGATCCTCGGCGTCACCTCGCTGCGCGGTGCCACCCTGCTCGGCGATGGACCGCTGACCGACCGCACGGTGACGCTCCTCGCGGCGCAGGGTCCGACGGTGGCGCTCGCCGCGGCGCCGTTGACCGCCGACGGTGACGACGCCGTGGCGCTGGAACCGCGCCGCGACGCACCGGCGGTGGTGACCGCCCCGTTCGATCCGATGGTCGCCGCGGCCCTGGCGGGCACCGGGGCCGATCCCCAGACCCCGACGTTTGTGGATTCGTCGCTGACGATCCCGCTGAAGCACGACTCCGAGGTGGCCCGCCTGCAGGATGCGCTGGGTGCGCTGCTGTGGCGGGGGCTGCGCCCGGACATCGAACCCCGCTCCCAGATCGTGATGCCCCCGCTGGCGTGGGACCTGCGTCCCGAAGAGGCGCAGGCGGTGTTCACCGCGATCTCCAGCAGCATCCGCGCCGGGCTGGCCGTGCCGCGCCCGTTGCCGGCTCTGGTCAACGAGACCCAGACCGCCGCGCCACCCGCGGCCACCGGACCGCCGGCCATCGACGGCAACCCGCGCGCCCGGTTCGGCGACGACATCATCTCCGGGATCGGGTCGACCACCACCCGGCTGTCCGAACTCACCTCGGCGTTGACGACCGATCAGCAGACCGGCCTGACGGGACCGCAGTACACCGCGCCGCTGCGCGAGGACATGCTGCGCGCGCTGAGCCAGACCGTTCCCCCGGACGCACGTAATGGCCTTGCCCTGCAACGGCTCTCGACAGTGCAGCGGACCGTTTCCGACCTGACCGGCGCGGTGACCATCGTCAACCCCGGCGGGTCGTACACCCTGGCGACCGAACGCAGCCCGCTACCGCTGGCACTGCGCAACGACCTGCCGGTGCCCATCCGGGTGCGCTTGCACATCGAAGCCCCGCCCGGCATGACCGTCACCGATCCCGGCGAGATCGAACTACCGCCCGGCTACCTCCCGCTGCGGGTTCCGATCGAGGTGCACTTCACCCAGCGGGTCGCCGTCGACGTCACCCTGACCACGGCCGACGGAATGGCGCTCGGCGAGCAGGTCCGGCTCTCGGTGCACTCCAACGCCTACGGGAAGGTGCTGTTCTTCATCACCTTGACCGGCGGGGTCATCCTGGCCCTGCTGGTCGGCCGGCGGCTGTGGCACCGGTTCCGCGGCCAGCCCGACCGCGCCGACCTCGTCCCGCCCACCCGCCCGGTCCGCACCCACCGGCCCGACCCGCTGGACACCGCACTGGCCCACGCCCCGGACGACGACGGCCGATGAACGCACCTCATCGATCCCCTCGCGGCGGCGCGGCCCCGGCCCGCAAGGAACTGTCCGACGCGGCGGTGGTCTCGCGGTCCTGGGGCATGGCGTTCGCCACCCTGATCAGCCGGATCACCGGCTTCTTCCGCATCGTGCTGCTGGCCGCCATCCTCGGCGCCGCGCTGTCGAGTTCGTTCTCGGTGGCCAACCAGCTGCCCAACCTGGTGGCCGCGCTCGTGCTGGAGGCGACGTTCACCGCCATCTTCGTCCCCGTGCTCGCCCGCGCCGAACGCGACGACGCCGACGGCGGCACGGCCTTCGTGCGCCGCCTGGTCACCCTGGCCACCGCCCTGCTCCTGGTCGCCACCGTCATCTCGGTGGCTTCGGCGCCGCTGCTGGTGAACCTGATGCTGGGCAGCGACCCACAGGTCAACCGGCCACTCACCACCGCCTTCGCGTACCTGCTGCTGCCGCAGGTCATCTTCTACGGGCTGACCTCGGTCTACATGGCAATCCTGAACACCCGCAACGTATTCGGGCCGCCGGCATGGGCGCCGGTGGTCAACAACGTCGTCGCCATCATGACCCTCGGGGTGTACCTGCTGGTGCCCGGCGAGCTGTCCCTGGACCCGGTGCAGATGGGCAACGCGAAGCTGCTCGTGCTCGGCATCGGCACCACGCTCGGCGTCGTCGCGCAGACGGCGGTGCTGCTGGTGGCCATCCGTCGCCAGCGGATCAGCCTGCGCCCGCTGTGGGGTATCGACGACCGGCTCAAGAAGTTCGGCACCATGGCCGCGGCCATGGTGCTCTACGTCCTGATCAGCCAGATCGGCCTCATCGTGGGCAACCAGATCGCCAGCTCGGCGGCGGCGTCCGGGCCGGCCATCTACAACTACACGTGGCTGGTGCTGCAGCTGCCGTTCGGGATGATCGGCGTCACCGTGCTGACCGTCGTGATGCCGCGGCTGTCGCGCAATGCGGCCGCCGAGAACGGCCCGGCGGTGCTCGCCGACCTCTCGCTGGCCACCCGGCTGACCATGATCACGCTCATCCCGATCGTGGCGTTCATGACGGTCGGCGGCCCGGCGATCGGCACCGCGCTGTTCGCGTACGGGAACTTCGGCGAGACCGATGCGGGCTACCTCGGCATGGCGATCACCCTGTCGGCGTTCACGCTGATCCCCTACGCGCTGGTCCTGCTGCAGCTGCGCGTGTTCTACGCGATGGAACAGCCCTGGATCCCGATCGTGCTGATTCTGGTGATCACGGCCGTGAAGATCGTGGCCTCGGTGGCGGTCGGGCATCTGGTGAGCGATCCCCAGCTCGTCGCCGGCTATCTCGGCCTGGCCAACGGGCTCGGCTTCCTGGCCGGCGCCACCGTCGGTCACCTGGTACTGCGCGTCAACCTGAACCCGCCCGACGGGAGACTGATCAGCCTCCCCGTCGTCCGCACCGTCCTGGTCACGATCACCGCCTCGCTCATCGCGGGCCTGGCGGCGCACATCGTGGACCGCCTGCTGGGCGTCGAGAAGCTCACGGAGAACGGCGGCGCGGCCGGCTCGCTGCTGCGGCTGCTCATCCTCGGCGTGATCATGCTGCCGATCATCGCCGGGGTGCTGCTCGCCGCCCGCGTGCCCGATGCCCAGGCGGCGCTGCGGATGGTGCAGCGCCGCCTGGGCCGCGCGCCCCAGCCGCCGCCGGCACCCCGCGTTATCTCCCAGCGGCCGATGCCCAGGGTCAACTACCCTGATCAGAGGAATTTGCACGTACCTCCGCGCCCCGCGGGGCCGGGCACGCGGAAAGGACACATGGTGGCCGACCAACCCGGCAGCGGGTTCTCTCCCGATACGCCGTCGGAGACGGGTGCCGGTTCCGGTGCCACCACGCGGATTCCCGCCGGCGCGGATTCGCGGCCCCCGGTAGCCGACGAGTTGCAGCCGGACGTGCCGGCCCATTCGCCCGCCGACTACAGCGCCGACCCCACCCGGGAAGCGCTCCCGTTCGACGCGCCTCGGGAGCCCGCGGTCGAAACCGCCACGTCCGCTTCGGCCCCGGATGAGGCCGTGCACCTCATCCCGGGCGCCGTCATCGCCGGCGGCCGCTACCGGCTGCTGGTCTTCCACGGGGGTCCGCCGCACCTGCAGTTCTGGCATGCCCTCGACACCGCGCTCGACCGGCAGGTCGCGCTGACGTTCATCGATCCCGACGGTCAGCTGCCCGACGCCCAGCTGCAGGACATTCTCGGCCGCACCTCGCGGCTGGCCAAGGTCAACTCCCCCGGCATCGCCCAGATCCTCGACGTCGCCCGCACCGCGTCCGGTGGACTGGTGGTCTCGGAGTGGATTCGTGGCGGTTCGCTCGCCGAGGTCGCCGAGACCACTCCCTCACCGATCGGTGGGGCGCGCGCCATCCAGTCACTTGCGGCCGCGGCCGAAGCGGCACACCGCACCGGGGTGGCACTGTCCATCGACGATCCCAGCCGTGTCCGGGTCAGCATCGAAGGCGATGTCGCGCTGGCCTTCCCGGCGACACTGCCCACCGCGACCCCCGAGGACGACATCCGCGGGATCGGTGCTGCACTGTATGCGCTGCTGATCAATCGCTGGCCACTTCCCGAGGCTGGCGTGCACAGCGGTCTGGCGCCGGCCGAACTGGACAGTGCCGGTCAGCCGATCGAACCCCGTTCGGTCGATCGCGACATCCCGTTCCAGATCTCGGCCGCCGCGGCCCGCGCGGTCCAGGAGGGCGGCGGAATCCGCAGCGCCCCCACCCTGCTGAACCTGTTGCAGCAGGCGACCGCCGTCGCCGACCGCACCGACTACATCGCGCCGGTCGCGGGATCCGATGCACCCGCTCAGCCCGGGCCCTACAGCGCGGTTCCGGTCAACGATCCGGACGTGCTCGCGCGGCGCCGCAAGGGCCTCATCATCGGGCTGTCGGCCGCAGCCGTGATCGTGGTGGTCGCGCTCATCGTGCTGGCGTCGGTGCTCAAGGGCATCTTCGGCGACGTCGGTGGCTCGCTGGACAAGGGCGATCTCGGACTGAACGCCCCGAGCAGTTCTGCCAACTCCGACGGCGGCAGCGGCGGCGTCATCAAACCGGTGCGTGCGACGGTCTTCTCCCCTGAAGGTGAAGCGGACGCACCCACCCTGGCCGGGCTGGCCATCGACGGCAATCCCGCGACGGTCTGGCCCAGCGACACCTATTCCGATCCCAACCCGTTCCCGAACTTCAAGAACGGCGTCGGGCTGATGTTGCAGCTGTCCCAGCCCGCCACCGTCGGCTCTGTCACGCTGAACGTCACCGGGACCGGCACCGCCGTGCAGATCCGGTCCGCGCAGTCGGCCAATCCCGCCAAGCTGGAGGACACCACCGTCCTGGCCCCGGCAACCCCGCTCAAGAAGGGGTCCAACACCATCAACATCGACAACGCGTCGCCGACGTCGTATGTGCTGGTCTGGATCTCCACGTTGGGCACAGTCGACGGCAAGAACCGCACCGACATCTCCGAGATCACCCTCAAAGCCAAGTCCTGACCGGAGTTATCCCCAGGCTGTGCACGTCTGCCGCGCAGGTCAGTACGTTTCTGACACACGTGGCAGAACTGGTGCGCCAAGTGGTGCCGTGGCGTCACTAGGGTTCGGCTGTGGGGAGTTTCGGGGGGAATTCTGGCTGGCAACGCACGGATGCGCAGTTGCTGGCGGCACATGTCGCCGGCGATCGCTTCGCGTTCGAGGAGCTGTTCCTGCGCTATCAGCGGCCGTTGTACCGGCTGGCCCGGTTCACCACTCACAGCCCCGAGGACGCGGGCGACGCGCTGCAGGACGCCATGCTGTCCGCGCACTGTGCCGCCTCGACGTTCCGGCACGGCGCGTCGGTGAGCAGCTGGCTGCACCGCATCGTGCTCAATGCCTGCCTGGACCGCCTGCGGCGACGCAAGGCGCGCCCCACCGCGCCGCTGGACGACGATGACTGGCCCGTCGGTGACGGGACGGCACAGGTGGACGACACGATCGTGGTGACCCAGGCCCTCATGCGGCTGCCCGTCGACCAGCGGGCCGCGGTGGTGGTGGTCGACATGCAGGGCTTCTCGGTGTCGGAGGCCGCGCTCATGCTGGGCGTCGCGGAGGGCACCGTGAAGAGCCGCCGGGCCCGGGCCCGGGGAACGCTGGCCCGCGTCCTGGCGGAGCGCTCCACACCCGTCGGGCCATGATGGACCCGTGCAGGATGACGATCCGGTCGGACGGGAACTCGCGGCGCTGGCCGCCGATCCCGGCTCGGCACCCGGGGTGCCCACCGCCGTCAGCGACCGGATACGGGCGGCGCTGCGTGGCGCAGGCCCGGCGCACACGGATCGACCGCTGCGGGGACGCCGGGCTGCCCTGTGGTGCGGTCTGGCGGCCGCGCTGATCGGCCTGTGCGCAGGTGTGGCGGCACTCACCGGCACCGCAGCACCGACCCGCAGCACGGGACCGACGGCCGAACAGATCACCGTCGCCCGCCGCAACGCCCCCATGCCGCTGCCGGATGCCGACATCCTGGCGCTGCTGCGACGCCCCGCCGATCTCGGCGCGCTGGCCGACCCGCGGCGCTGGTCGGCGTGCCTGCACGGACTCAAGCGGGATCCGACGGAACCGGTGCTGGGCGCGACGCCGGTCACGGTCGCGGGACGGCTCGCGGTGCTCGTGGTGCTGCCCGGCCGAGATTCAGCGCGCGCAGGCTCCGTCACGGCGGTCGTGCTGGACGCCGCGTGCAGCGCCACGGACCGCCGGCCTGTCGCCGAGAAGTCACTGCCCCGCCCCTAGGGCAGCACTGCGGGAACACGGGGGCCTACCCTGATGTTTGTACTCACGCCGGTTTCACACGGCAGAAAGGCTTCGCACCCACGATGTCAAGCTCCTCTGAGATCCACGACGTGATCGTCATCGGCTCGGGCCCCGCCGGCTACACGGCCGCGGTGTACACCGCCCGCGCCCAACTCAAGCCCGTGGTGTTCGAAGGCATCCAGTTCGGTGGCGCCCTCATGACGACCACCGAGGTGGAGAACTACCCCGGTTTCCGGGAGGGCATCACCGGCCCCAACCTGATGGACGAGATGCGCGAGCAGGCGCTGCGATTCGGCGCCGACCTGCGCATGGAGGACGTCGACGAGGTCGACCTGTCCGGCCCGATCAAGAAGGTCACGGTGGGTGATGTCACTCACCAGGCCCGCGCGGTGATCCTCGCCATGGGTGCCGCCGCCCGCCAGCTGGGCGTGGCCGGCGAACAGGAGCGCATCGGCCTGGGTGTCAGCACCTGCGCCACCTGCGACGGGTTCTTCTTCCGCGACCAGGACATCGCCGTCATCGGCGGCGGCGACTCGGCGATGGAGGAGGCGACGTTCCTCACCCGCTTCGCGCGCAGCGTCACCCTGATCCACCGCCGGGAGGAATTCCGTGCGTCCAAGATCATGCTGGAACGTGCGCAGGCCAACGAGAAGATCACCTTCCTCACCAACACCGCTGTGACGGAGATCGAAGGCGATCCGAAGGTCAGCGGAATTCGGTTGCAGGACACGGTAACCGGCGAAGAGTCCAAGCTCGCGGTAACCGGCGTCTTCGTAGCCATCGGGCACGACCCGCGGTCGGATCTGGTGCGCGGGCAGGTCGACCTCGATGACGAGGGCTACGTCAAGGTCATCGGCCGGAGCACCGCGACATCGGTCGACGGCGTGTTCGCCGCAGGCGATCTGGTGGACCACACCTACCGGCAGGCGATCACCGCCGCCGGGTCCGGCTGTTCGGCCGCCATCGACACCGAGCGCTGGCTCGCCGAGAACGACTGACCGACAACCAATTCCGATCTGGAGGATCACCATGAGCGAAGATTCAGCTACCAGCACCGTCACCGACGCATCTTTCAGCCAGGACGTGCTGTCCAGCTCCACCCCGGTGCTGGTGGACTTCTGGGCCACCTGGTGCGGACCGTGCAAGATGGTCGCCCCGGTGCTCGAGGAGATCGCCAAGGAGAAGACCGGCGACCTTCGGGTGGTCAAGCTCGACGTGGACGCCAATCCCGAGACCGCGAGGGACTTCCAGGTGGTGTCGATTCCGACACTCATCTTGTTCAAGGACGGCGAGCCGGTGAAGCGTATCGTCGGCGCAAAGGGCAAGGCCGCCCTGCTCCGCGAGATCGCGGAGCACGTCTAACAGGTAACGCGCAGCCACTCCCCACCCCCGGAATTTTCCGGATTTTCGTGCGTATCTGCGACAATGCTGTCAGTCCGTCCAGCAACCGTCGGCATCTGTCGACTGCAGCGCATGTGAAAGGCCAGGTATGTCGATACTGCGTCTAGGTGACCGGGGAGTGGCGGTCACCGAGATCAGAGCGGCTTTGGCAGCGCTGGGCATGCTCGACAGTCCCGACGCGGACCTGACCACCGGCAAGCACATCGCCGTGGACGTGTTCGACGATGATCTCGATCACGCAGTCCGCGCTTTTCAGCAGTATCGCGGTCTCCTCGTCGACGGCACGGTCGGTGAGGCCACCTTCCGGGCGCTCAAAGAGGCGTCCTATCAGCTGGGCGCCCGCACCCTGGCCCACCAGTTCGGTGCGCCCATGTACGGCGACGACGTGGCGACGCTCCAGGCCCGGCTGCAGGATCTCGGGTTCTACACCGGGTTGGTGGACGGCCATTTCGGGCTGCAGACACACAACGGTCTGATGTCCTATCAGCGCGAGTACGGTCTGTTCCCGGATGGCATCTGTGGCCCGGATACGTTGCGCTCCTTGTACTTTCTCGGCTCTCGCGTCACCGGCGGCTCGTTGCACGCCATCCGTGAGGAAGAGCTGGTCCGGCGTTCGGGTCCCAAACTGTCCGGGAAGCGGATCATCATCGATCCGGGCCGCGGCGGGGACGACCACGGGCTCATCCTGCAAGGTCCCGCGGGCCCGATCAGCGAAGCGGACATCCTGTGGGACTTGGCCACTCGGCTGGAAGGCCGGATGACCGCGATCGGGATGGACACGTTCCTGTCCCGGCCGGGCGGCCGGAGTCCCTCGGATGCCGAGCGCGCCGCGACGGCCAACACCGTCGGCGCGGACCTGATGATCAGCCTGCGTTTCACCAGTCACGTGAGCCCCGCCGCGAGCGGCGTTGCGTCGTTCCACTTCGGTAACTCGCACGGCTCGGTGTCCACGATCGGGCGCAATCTCGCCGACTTCATCCAGCGGGAAGTGGTGGCACGCACCGGGTTACGTGACTGCCGTACCCACGGCCGCACCTGGGACCTGCTGCGGTTGACCCGAATGCCAACTGTCCAGGTCGATTTGGGGTACATCACCAACCCGCACGACCGAGCTCTGCTGGCGGCAAGCGCCACACGTGACGCGATCGCCGAAGGCATGCTGGCGGCGGTCAAGCGCCTCTATCTGCTGGGCAAGAACGATCGCCCGACGGGCACCTTCACCTTCGCCGAACTGCTGGCACACGAGCTGTCGGTGGAGCAGGCCGGCCGGGTCTCCCCCAGCTAGCTCAACCGCACGGGGCGGCGCCGACCGGCACCTGCAGCTGGGCGGACTCCAGCAGACGTTCGAGTGCGGCTTCGACATCCGCCTTCCAGCCCAGTCCCTGCTCCAGCTCGAGGCGCAGCCGCGGCACGTACGGATGCGCGGACACCACTTCGAACCCGGACTCGGCCAGCAGGTCGACGTCGATGATGCACTGCTCGGTGGAGCAGTCGCCGAGCACCTCGATCACCGGAAGCAGATCCGCAGGCACCGCGCCGGGCTCCAGGGTCAGCACACCGGGGGTGCGTCCGAACGCCTCCAGTGCCCTGACTCCCCGGCGGACCAGATCCCCGACCACCGCCGCGATCAATCCGCGCGGGAGCACGCCACTGTCATCGGAGACGTCCACCCCCAGTGAGGTCAGCAACACCGCATCCGGGCTGACCGGTCCGGTGGGAAATCGGCGCGCCCGAGGCACTGCGCCGGGCGGTGCGTAGAACGCGTACCCCAGACATGCCGAGTCACCCCGAAGGTCGGACGGAGCGACATCCTGCTGGCCCGGTTCGGGCGCGCACGCCATGGCGATCTGGCCGCAGGATCCCCATTCGAGCATGACCATGGACAACCAGGCCTCCTTCTCGAACTCGGGGTCGGCCAGATGATCGCCGGACCCCAGGGTCGAGGGATCCACTTCCCAGAACACACACCGTCGAGCGTGCTTCGGCAGCTGATCGAACGCCTCAAGCCTCAGTGGCGTGATTCGCGATGACACTTCGATCCCCGATTCTGAAGAAAATCCCGGTATCCGACTACTTGCCCTCTTGGATTGCTCCTCCAGGATAGGAGAGCACGCCCGCGTCGGCCGGGCCAGGCCGATATTGTCGCCCCGGGT
>JAHFVC010000406.1 GCA_023264765.1 Mycobacterium sp.
AGAAAGGTACGTGGATGTAGATCCCGAAGGGTCCCGACGGCGCGCTCACGCCTCCAGTCTCCCAGAACGCGTTTTACTCACCGTGATCGCAAATCTGGCCCGGTTAGGGCTGATGGCGGGCCTCGTGGCAGAATGTCGGACGTGACTGCCCCCCGCAACAGCACCACCGGAATTGCACTGGTGGCACGGCGGCACGTCGACTTCAAGCGCACCTGTAGCTGTTGCTGTTTGCCTTGAGGCTGTAGACCTGTCCACCTGATACCCCCAGCTGGCCGACGGATCTGCGCCGCCGGACAGCCACCGGTGGCTTCGCGCGATCCTTCCGCCGGCTCCTCCACTAAGGAGCCCGTTCATGACGACCGCCAAGCCCGTGAAACGTCCGCGCGGCGAAGGCCAGTGGGCCCTCGGTTACCGCGAGCCGCTGAACGCCAACGAGCAGGCCAAGAAGGACGACCATCCACTCAACGTGCGGGAACGCATCGAGAGGATCTACGCCCCCGGTGGGTTCGAGAGCATCGACAAGGGCGACCTTCGCGGCCGTTTCCGCTGGTGGGGGCTCTACACCCAGCGTAAGCCCGGCTACGACGGCACCTGGACCGGTGACGAGAACACCGACATGCTCGAAGACGAGTACTTCATGCTCCGGGTGCGCAGCGACGGCGGCGCTCTGACCGCGGCGTCGCTGCGGACCCTCGGCGGCATCTCCACAGAGTTCGCGCGCGACACCGCCGACATCTCCGACCGAGAGAACGTGCAGTACCACTGGATCGCCGTGGAGAACATGCCGGAGATCTGGCGCCGCCTCGACGCCGTCGGCCTGCAGACCACCCAGGCGTGCGGCGACTGCCCGCGCGTCGTGCTCGGTTCCCCGCTGGCCGGGGAATCCCTCGACGAGGTCATCGACGGCACCCCCGCCGTCGAAGAGATCGTCAAGCGCTACGTCGGCAAGAAGGAATACGCCAACCTGCCGCGCAAGTTCAAGACCGCCATCTCGGGACTGCAGGACGTCGTGCACGAGGTCAACGACGTCGCGTTCATCGGCGTGAACCACCCCGAGCACGGCCCCGGCTTCGACCTGTGGGTCGGCGGCGGCCTGTCGACCAATCCGATGCTGGCCCAACGGGTCGGCGTGTGGGTGCCGCTGGACGAGGTGCCCGACGTATGGGAAGGCGTCGTCAGCATCTTCCGTGACTACGGCTACCGCAGGCTACGGGCCAAGGCCCGGCTGAAGTTCCTGGTCAAGGATTGGGGAGTGCAGAAGTTCCGCGAGGTGCTCGAAACCGAATACCTCAAGCGCCCGCTGCTCGACGGCCCCGCCCCGGAGCCGGTGACCCGCCCGATCGACCACGTCGGCGTGCAGCGTCTGAAGAACGGCCTGAATGCCGTCGGGGTGGCGCCGGTCGCAGGCCGGGTGTCGGGAACCATCCTGACCAAGGTCGCCGACCTGGCCGAATCGGTCGGGTCCGATCGGATCCGCTTCACCCCGTACCAGAAGCTGATCATCCTGGACGTCCCCGACGACAAGGTCGATTACCTGCGGACCGAGCTCGACGCGCTGGGTCTGCCGTCGACCCCGTCGCACTGGCGCCGCAACCTGATGGCCTGCACGGGCATCGAATTCTGCAAGCTGTCCTTCGCAGAAACCCGGGTTCGCGCGCAGAGCCTGGTCCCCGACCTGGAGGCTCGGCTCGAGGACATCAACGCCGAGCTCGACGTGCCGATCACGGTCAACCTCAACGGCTGCCCCAACTCGTGCGCCCGCATCCAGGTCGCCGACATCGGCTTCAAGGGCCAGATGGTCGACGACGGCAACGGCCCCGAGGAGGGCTTCCAGGTGCATCTGGGCGGCAGCCTCGGCCTGGACAGCGGTTTCGGCCGCAAGCTGCGCCAGCACAAGGTGCTCTCCACCGAGGTCGGTGAATACATCGAACGTGTCACACGCAACTTCGTGAAACAACGCGAGCCCGGTGAGCGTTTTGCCCAATGGGCCGTGCGGGCCGACGAAGCCGATCTGAGGTAGGGCATGAGTGACAACGCGTTGATGACCGAGCAGAACCTGCGGGGCATCGCCGAGCGCGGCGCCAAAGAACTCGACGGTGCCGGTGCGATGGATCTGCTGCGCTGGACCGACCGCAACTTCCGCGGCAATTACATCGTGGCGTCGAATATGCAGGACGCAGTGCTGGTGGCGCTGGCCGCGAAGGTCCGCCCCGGCGTCGACGTGATGTTCCTGGACACCGGTTATCACTTCGTGGAGACCATCGGCACCCGCGATGCCGTCGAAGCCGTCTACGACGTCAAGGTGCACAACGTCGCCCCCGAACACAGCGTCGCCGAACAGGACACGCTGCTGGGCAAGGATCTGTTCTCCCGCGATCCCGGTGAGTGCTGCCGGTTGCGCAAGGTCGAACCGCTGAGCAAGGCACTCAAGGGGTTCTCGGCGTGGGTGACGGGCATCCGCCGCGTCGAGGCACCCACGCGTGCGAACGCGCCGCTGATCAGCTTCGACGAGGCCTTCGGTCTGGTGAAGATCAACCCGTTGGCGGCCTGGACCGACGACGAGATGCAGAATTACATCGACGACCAGGGCATCTTGGTCAATCCCCTTGTCTACGAAGGCTATCCGTCGATCGGGTGCGCACCCTGCACCAGCAAGCCGGTTGAGGGCGCCGACCCGCGCAGCGGTCGCTGGGCCGGGAACTCCAAGACCGAGTGCGGCCTGCACGCATCATGAGCGTCTTGGTGCTCACCGCGCACGGTAGCGCCGACCCGCGCTCTGCCGTGACGACGCACGCGGTGGCCGACACCATCCGCCGGATCCGGCCCGGCATCGAGGTGGTTCCGGCGTTCTGCGAACAGAATTCGCCGAACCTGGTGGAGGTGTTGCGGTCCGTCGGCGACCGAGCGGTGGTCACTCCGCTACTGCTTGCCGACGCCTACCACGCGCGGGTGGACATCCCCGCGATGATCGCCGAGGCCGGTGTCGACGCCCGCCAGACCGATGTTCTCGGCGAGGACGATCAGCTGGTGGCCGTATTGCGCCGACGCATCGCCGAGGCCGGAGTGTCTCGGCTCGACGGCGTCGGCGTCATCGTGACCGCAGTGGGTTCGTCACGCGCGGAAGCGAATTCGCGTACCCAGACGGTCGCTGAACAGCTGGTCACGCTCACCCGGTGGACGGCGGCCACCGCCTTCGCCGCCGGACCGAACCCGAATCTGACCGAGTCCGCCGACGCGCTGCGCGCAGCCGGCGCGACCCGGCTGATCATCGCACCATGGTTCCTGGCGCACGGCCGGATCACCGACAGGGTGGCGAACTTCGCAGCCGCACAGGGTATCCCGATGGCGCAGCCGCTCGGACCGCACCGGTTGGTGGCCGAGACGGTGCTCGACCGCTTCGACGCGGTCTGCCGCGCCCGCGCCGCGGCCTGATCCGACAAAGCAGAATGCCCGACCCCACGCGGGGATCGGGCATTCCGTCGCTGAACATCACACGCCGGACAGCGACACTTCCTGCTGCGGCTCGCCCGCCAGGGTCGGTACTCGGGTGGCTCGCACATACACGGTGTCGCCGGCTTTGAGACCGAGCGCCTCGGCATCTCCGCGGGTGATCTGCGCGATGAACGGCACATTATCGGTCGCACTGGTCAGCTCGATACGCACCTCGAAGCCCAGCGCCACCACCCGGTCGATGACCGCCCGGATCACCCCGGTGGCCGCCACGCTCGGGTCGGCACCCGCGATGGCCAGATCGGGGTTGCGTCCCACCCGGATGTCGTGCGGCCGCACCAGTGAACCGTTGAGCGAGGCGACGGTCCCGAGAAAGGACATGACGAATGCGTTCGCCGGCTCGTCATACACCTCGGTGGGCGTGCCGACCTGCTCGATCCGGCCCTTGTTGAGCACCGCGATCCGGTCGGCGACATCCAGCGCCTCGGCCTGATCGTGGGTCACCAGCACGGTGGTGACGTGCACCTCGTCGTGCAGCCGGCGCAGCCAGGTCCGCAGATCCTCGCGCACCTTGGCATCCAGCGCGCCGAACGGCTCGTCCAGCAGCAGCACCTCGGGATCCACCGCCAGGGCACGGGCCAGTGCCATCCGCTGACGCTGACCGCCCGAGAGCTGATTGGGGTAGCGGGTCTGGAAACCGGCCAACCCGACCACCTCGAGCAGGTTGTCGACCTTGTCCTTGATCTCGGCCTTGGGGCGCTTACGGATCTTCAGCCCGAACGCCACGTTGTCGCGCACCGTCAGGTGCTTGAACGCCGCATAGTGCTGGAACACGAAGCCGATCCCGCGGCGCTGCGGCGGCACCCCGGTGACGTCCTTGCCCTTGATGGTGATCTCACCGGTGTCGGGCGTGTCCAGGCCGGCGATCGCGCGCAGCAGCGTGGATTTGCCCGAGCCACTGGGCCCCAGCAGTGCGGTCAGGGACCCGTCCGGCACGACGAAGTCGATGTTGTCCAGGGCCACGAAGTCCCCGTAGCGCTTGTTCGCGCCTTTCACGGTGATGGCATTAGTCATTGCAAAGTCTCCTTGAGCCCTATTTTGCCGCCCGGGCACGCCGGGCGTCGAGAATCACCTGAACGACGAGCACAATGACCGCAACCGTCATCAACAGCGTCGAGACCGCGTAGGCACCGTATTCCTGACCGCGGCTGTACCGATCGGACACGAGCAACGTCAGGGTCTGCGAGGTGCCCGGCAGGTTCGACGACACCATGATCACCGCCCCGAACTCGCCGAGCGTCCGCGCGACGGTGAGCACGATTCCGTAGGTCAGACCCCACCGGATGGACGGCAAGGTGATCCGCCAGAACGTCTGCCACCACTGCGAGCCCAGGGTCGAGGCAGCTTCTTCCTGGTCGGTACCCAGTTCGTGCAGCACGGGTTCGACCTCGCGGATGACGAACGGAACGGTGACGAAGATGCTGGCCAGCACGATGCCGGGCAGACCGAAGATGATCTTGAACCCGAGATTGTTCTCGACAAACCCGAGCAGACCCGCACTGCCCCACAACAGAATGAGGGCCACGCCGACGACCACAGGCGACACCGCGAACGGCAGGTCGATGACGGCTTGCAGCGCGCTCTTGCCCCGGAACCTGTTGCGTGCCAACACCAAGGCCGTCGGCACGCCGAACAGTACGTTCAACGGCACCACGATCGCCACCACCAACAGGGACAGCTGCAGGGCGGAGATGGCGGCGGGAGTGGAGATCGAGGCGAAGAACGTCCCGATACCCGGCTCGAAGGTGCGCCACAGGATGAGGCCGACGGGCACGACCACCAGGATGGTGATGTAGGCCAGCGCCAGGAACCGAACCAGATACCGCACCGGGGGTGAGAGTGTCACCTCGCCAGCTCCTCACGTTTGGCCGCGCGCGACCCGACCGCCCTCAGGATGAACAGCACGACGAACGAAACCAGCAGCAGCACAATGGAGATCGCCGCGGCGCCGGTACGGTCGTCGTTCTCGATCAGGGTTCGGATCCACTGGGATGACACCTCGGTCTCACCAGGCACCGCCCCACCGATGAGCACCACCGAGCCGAACTCGCCGATGGCCCGCGAGAACGCCAGGCCGGCGCCGGACAGCAGGGACGGCAGCAGCGCGGGCAAAATGATCTTGGTCAGGATGGTGAAACTGTTGGCGCCCAGCGAGGCCGCCGCTTCTTCCACGTCGCGGTCCAGCTCCAGCAGAACCGGCTGCACCGACCGGTCCACGAACGGGAGCGTGACGAACAACAGGGCCACGCCGATACCCCATTTGGTGTGTTGCAG
>JAHFVC010000107.1:0-10784 GCA_023264765.1 Mycobacterium sp.
TCGAGGGTGTACTCGTCCTGGAACTGCGCGTACGGATTGTTCACCGAATGCTTGTGGTTCTTGTAGCCGATCTTGGCGAAGTGTTCGGCGGTGGTGCCGTGCTTCTTCATGTGCTCGCGGCCGGCCGCGCCGAACATCCACGGCGCCACCGGGAAGGCGAACTCGTCGATCTCGGCCAGCGCCTTGACGTGCTTCCCGAGCGGGGACTCGCGGTCCTGCGCACCGCCGCCCAGCGAACCCGGCTGCATCTTCTCGAAGCCCAGCGCGATGGCACAGTCGGCCAAGCCGCCCCGAATCGACTGTGCGGCAAGGTAGAGCGCGGTCGATCCGGTGGAACAGTTGTTGTTGACGTTGACGATCGGGATGCCCGTCATGCCCAGCTCGTAGAGCGCGCGCTGCCCCGAGGTGGAGTCACCGGAGCAGTACCCGACGTAACCCTGCTGCACTTGCGTGTAGTCGATACCGGCGTCTTCGAGGGCTTTGGTGCCGGACTCGCGAGCCATGTCCGGGTAGTCCCAGCCCTCCTTGCGTCCGGGCTTCTCGAACTTCGTCATTCCGACTCCGACGACGAAAACACGATTCGGCATGGTGGGTCCCTTTCGCTTCATTGCGGTCTGGGCTCAACATAACCCTTGGCCGCTCAGGCGAAGGCGTCGGTGTACTGCGGGCAGTAGTAGTCGATGGCGGTGACGACGAACGCCGCCGCCTGCCGGGTGGTGAGGTCGGTGTGGTTCAGGATGTCCAGGCCGATATCGGTGCCGGAGGCGCCGGCCTTGAGTTCCGCGCAGACCTGGTGCGCGTTGCCGATGACGTCGGAGGCGGACTCGTAGGAGATGCCCTCGCCGGCGATCTCGCGCAGGAACGCGCTGTCGGTCTGCGAGGTGATCGCGCTCGCCGTCCCTGCCGAGGCCAGCGCCGCGATCCCCAGCGCGGTGGTGACGAGCGCGGTGCGGGCGAAGGTGGAAAGCATGGGCTGGACTCCTGGTGATGTGGGTCCCGGTCGCTCCGGGGCGGCATCAGAGTCCAACGCCGATCTTGATGGATTCTTGGCGTCTTCTTGGCGCCGCTATCCGTAGGCCAGCCACCACTGGTGCAGGGCGGCCAGGTCCGGTGCCTGGATGTTGCCGATCAGCAGGTCGGAGTTCTTGGTCCAGGTGATGTCGGGGCCGTTGTTGTACGTGCCGCAGGCGATCGAGCCCTCGGCCCGTTGCGCGGAATCGGTGTAATGCCATGTCGTCGGCGAGTCGATCCCGCTGCCCGGGCATTGCAGCAGTTCGGAGTCGCCCTTGATGGCATCGTCGAAGTGGCCAGAGAGCTGGCCTTGATCGGCGAACAGCGAATACCTCGACGCCGCCGGACCGCCCGGGGAGGTCGACTGCCCGCAGTCGACGGTGGCCAGCGCCCCGGTCACCGGTGGGTGCACCACCTGGCAGGTGCCCGGGGCGTAATCGCGGGGGAGCAGGCCGAGTAGCTGGTTCTCCAGTGAGCCCGGGCTGTCGGGCTCACTGGTCCGGGTTCGCTCCGTGGTCTCGGTGATTTCCGTGGTCTCGGTGGGCTCTGCCGTCGTCCTGGTCGTGCCGGTCGGGGATGCCGCGTTGCTGTCGTCGGGCTTGACCAGCCAGAACACCCCGAGCGCGGCGAGCACCAGGGCGAACACTCCCGCCGCGGCGGCGATGGGCAGCCACGGTGTGTTCTTCTTGGGCGGCGGAGGGCTCTGATTCCAGGCCGGCCCGCTCGGCGGCGGCTGATAGAAATTCGCGCCGGGTGGTGGTGTCGCCGCGTACGGCCTCGGGGTGGCACCCGGTGGTGGTGTCGGCGGGATCGGCGGCCTGGTAGGTGCACCGTACTGCCGGCCCGGTTGCACCGCGGCCTCGCCGCGCGCCACGATGCCCGCGGCCTGATCCTGATCCCTGGTACTCAGCGCGTCGGTGGCGGCGGCGGCCAGATCACCCGCGCTGGCGAAGCGGTCCTCGGGCTTCTTGGCCATCCCGCGGGCGATGACGCCGTCGAAGGCCGTCGGGATGCCGGGGCGGGTCGCGCTCGGTGCCGGGACGGGATTCATCAGGTGGGCGGTGATCACCATGCTGACGCTGTCGCCGGGGAAGGGCTGCGAACCGGTGAGGCATTCGTGCAGCACGCAGGTCAGCGCGTAGACATCGGCGCGATAGTTGACGTCGCCGCTGGTGAATCGCTCGGGTGCCATGTAGGCGTACGTGCCCACCGCGGTGCCCAGTTCGGTCAGCTTCTCGTCGCTGGCTGCGTTGGCGATCCCGAAGTCCACCAGATAGGCGAAGTCGTCCCGGGTGATCAGGATGTTCTCCGGCTTCACGTCGCGATGCATGATGCCGCTCTCGTGGGCGGCATCCAGCGCCGATGCGATCTGCCGGACGACGGCGACCGCCCGCGCCGGCGTCAGCGGTCCGTACCCCTTGAGCAACTTGCGCAGGTCGTTGCCGTTGATCATCCGCATGTCGACGTACAGCACGCCGTCGATCTCGCCGAAGTCGTGGATGGGCACCACATGCGGCTCCTGTAGACGCCCGGCCGAATGCGCCTCGCGCTGCAGCCTTTTGCGGAACACCGGATCGTGAGAGACGCTCTCCGGCAACAGCTTCAGCGCGACGATGCGGTCCTTGACGGTGTCCTCGGCCTCGTAGACCTCACCCATCCCGCCGCGTCCGATGAGACGGCGCAGTCGGTAGGGGCCGAAAACGGTGCCCTCACGCGAAGCCGGCCCGGTCATGACTCTCCGGGGCGCACGATCTCGAACACGAATTCGTGCTCACAGATGCGGAACCGGTCACCGTCGTCGAGGCTGGCGGTGCCGCGGATGCGCTGCCCCTCCACGTCCACGCCGTTGGCCGAGCGCAGATCGGTGATCACGAAACTGGTACCGGTATCGATGATGACGGCATGGTGGCGGCTCACGTTCGCCTGGTCGAGCACGATGTCGTTGTCGGGCAGCCTGCCGATCCGGGTGGCCGCGGCCACCAGCGGGTAGATGCGCCCGGAAACCGTGCGCACCTGCGCCGTCACCGTGTGAACTCCCACCGCGGTGCGCATGTCGAGCGTGTTGATCTTGTGCACGGCCGTGGTCTGCGCGGCCTGGCGGACATTGAGGGGTTCCTGACGCAGGATGCGTTCGTAGAGGGTTCGCACCGTGGGCCCGGGATCTATCCCGAGGTCGTCGGCCAACGTCGTCTTGAGCCGCTGGTAGGAGTCCAACGCGTCGGATTGGCGGTCGCTGAGGTAATACGCGGTGATCAGCTGGGCCCACAGCGGCTCGCGATACGGGTATTCGACGACCAATGACTCCAGCCCGCCGATGATGGTATAGGCGCGGTTACAAGCGATTTCAGCTTCCGCGTGCGCGGTGTGGGCCACCACCTTGTCCTCGACCAGGGCGGTCGCGAACGGGTCCACGAACTCGAAATCGCGCAGATCGTCGAGCACCGGTCCGCGCCACTGCGCCAACGCCGTCGACAGATAACTGCTGGCCTGCTCGAACTGACCGGCCGCCGCGGCTTGCACGCCCGCGGACTTGGCGGCGATGAACCGTCCGATGTCGCAGTTCGCGTCGGCCACCGCCAGTCGGTAGCCGGGGGCCGCGCTGGCGAGCACCGTCCGGCCGTCCGCCCCGGTCCCGGAGATGAGCTTGCGCAGATTCGAGATATAGGAGTGCAGGCTGGCTTTGGGCTCCGGCGGCGGGAACTGTTCCCAGGCCGCGGTGACCAAGGAGTCGCCGCTGACCGGTCGGTTCCGGCTCATCACGAGCAACGCCAGCACCGCCCGCTGCTTCGGCGTCCCCAGCGGCAGCCCCCTGCCGTCCACGGTCACCTGCAACGGGCCGAGCACACCGAAGTCCAGGCCGTTGGTCATCACGCGTCATTGTGCCGGGTAGCGGCGCCGAAGGTGGTAGAACGTGTTCTAGTTTCATTTTCCGGTGCGGGTTCATGAAGGAGCGACAATGGCGTTGCGCGTGGTGCAGTGGGCGACCGGCGGCGTGGGTGTCGCGGCCATCAAGGGCGTACTCGAACACCCCGAACTCGAACTCGCGGGCGCGTGGGTGCACTCGGAAGCCAAGAACGGCCGCGATATCGGGGACATCATCGGTGTTGGGCCGCTCGGGGTGACCGCCACCAACCGTATCGAGGACATCCTGGCGCTGGATGCCGACGCGGTCATCTACGCGCCGCTGCTGCCCAACCCGGACGAGGTGGCCGCGCTGCTGCGGTCGGGAAAGAACGTCGTGACCCCGGTCGGCTGGCTGTATCCGAGTGCGAAACAGGGTGCTCCGTTGGCGGCCGCCGCCGTCGAGGGCGGGGTGACGCTGCACGGCACCGGCATCGCACCCGGCGGGTTCAGCGAGAAGTTCCCCCTGCTGCTGTCGGTGCTGTCCACGGGCGTGACGTTCGTTCGCGCCGAGGAGTTTTCCGACCTGCGCACCTATGACGCGCCCGATGTCCTGCGCCACGTGATGGGTTTCGGTGACACCCCGGACAAGGCGATGAGCGGGCCGATGCAGAAGATGCTCGACGGCGGCTTCATCCAGGCCATCCGGATGTGCACCGACGAACTCGGTTTCCGGGTCGACCCACGGGTCGTCACCTCCCAGGAGGTGGCCGTCGCGACCGCACCGATCGCCTCCCCGATCGGCGACATCGCGCCCGGCCAGGTCGCCGCCCGGCGCTTCCACTGGGAGGCGCAGGTGAACGGCGAACCGGTGGTGCGGATCACCGTGAATTGGCTGATGGGCGAGGAGAACCTGGATCCCGCATGGACTTTCGGTCCGGAAGGGCAGCGCTACGAGATGTCGGTGCGCGGCAACCCCGACTTCACCGTCGTCGTGCGGGGATTCCAGGGCGAGCCGGGTGACGAGGTGGAGTCCGGGGTGGTCGGCACCGCGGCGCATTGCGTCAATTCGGTGCCCGCGGTGTGTGCCGCGGCGCCCGGCCTCGCCACGTATCTGGATCTGCCGTTGATCGCAGGCCGGGCCGCTCCGCACCTGAGCTGACCGGTCACGGCGGGCACATCTGCGCGAGGGTGCCGACCTGCGCCTCGTACTGTTCATTGAACGCCACCACCAGCATCGCCGCTCCCGGCGGCTGCGCGCCGGGAGCGAAGGTCCGCTTCTGGGCGTTGAAGTCGGCCGTCGCCCGAACCAGCCGGCGGACCGTCTGGGCGAGTTCACGGGACCCCTCGGCGAGACCTTCGGCGGTCACCCGGTTGGCGCGATCATCGATGCCGTCGGCCCATTCGGCGTAATCCAGGTCGCTGGGATCGGTCGCCGACCCCGGTGCCCCAGGTTCTGGGACACGGGTTTTGGCGTTCAATTCATCGACGTGGGTCTTGTTGTAGGCCAACAGCTCCCGTACCGCTGCGCAATCGGCGTCCGAACGGCCAGCCTGGCGTTGCAGCAACCAGATGCCGCCGGCCACCAGAACGACGGTGACGGCGACGATGATGCCGAAGGGACCGAAGCGCCTCATCCGCTAGGGCGCAACCAGAATCCGGATCGGATCCCCGTCGGCGCGATGCAGCTTCTCGATGCCTGCGGCGACATCCTCCAGCGACACGATCTCACTGATCGAGCGGTGCAGATCCAGCCGGCCCAGCGACACCAGATTCGCCAGCGTCCCGATGTCGGCGTTCTGATAGCCGAGATGACCGAGCACCTGCCGTTTGGTCAGGTTGAACATCGACGTGGGACCGATGGTCGGCGCGTCGGCACTCATCCCCACCCCGACCAACCGCCCCCCGACCGTGAGGTTCGCCAGCGCCTGATCGAACGTCGACGTCACCCCGACGGCGTCGAACGCCACATCGAGGCCGCGGCCGCCGGTGAGTTCGGCGATCTTGTCGTGCAGGTTGTCGTCGCGGGCGTCGAAAGCGTGGTCGGCGCCCAGATCCAGGGCACGTTGGCGCACCCCGGGTTTGATGTCCACCGCGATGATCGGTGCTGCGCCGACCAGCCGGGCCAACTGCACGATGTGGGTACCGACCCCGCCGACGCCCCACACCCCGACGGACTCCCCGATACCGACCTTGCCGGTGCGCACCACCGCGCCGAAGGGCGTGGACACCGCGTCGGCGAGGATGGCGGCCTGCTCGAGCGGCACATTGTCGGGCACCCTGGTCAGCCCGAACGCCTGCGCGACAGTGTATTGCGCCCACGCCCCGTCGTACGCGAATGCCATCAGCCGGATACGCAGGCAATTGCTCACGTCGCCGCGCCGGCAATTCACGCAACCCAGACACGGGCGGCCCGCGGCGACCACCACCCGGTCACCCTCAGCCCAGCCGGTGACCCCGGGTCCCAGCTTGGCGACGGTGCCCGAGGCCTCATGCCCTTGGGTCACCACCGGGATCTGAGCCGGGAAGGTGCCGTTGATCAGGCTCAGGTCCGAATGGCAGATGCCGCAGAACGCAACCTTGACCAGGACCTCGCCCGGACCCGGCTCTGGTATCGGAACATCTTCCACCGCAATGGTTTTGGTATCGGCGTAGAACCGTTGGGCCCGCATCGTCGCTGTCATGGCGCTCCTAGGGAATCCGGTAGAAGGGGTTGGGCAGCAGATAGGTCCGTTGCGCGTGGCCGCCGGCCAGGTCCGACGGCTGATCGCCCAGATTGGCGATGATGGTGTAGCCCTCGGATTCGATCCGGGCCCGCTGGGGTGCCTTGTAATCCGCGGCCGACGGCGGGTGCGAGCCCGGCGGCTGCAACACCAGTTCGGCGTAATCGGTGTACCCGGCGTCGGCCAGGTTACGCACGGTGGCATCGCGCATCGACTCGTCCCTTCCGGTGATGAAGAAGATGGTGACACCGTCCTTGCGGGCCTCCTGGTACACCGCCAGCGTCGGTTCGATGACGGTGGAGCGCGCCAGCTGGGTCCAGGCCACCAGCCCGCACGGGCCATGCGGCAGATCATCGCAGGAGCCCGCGCCGATCCTGCCGAAATCGTTGGCGTACAGACCTTCCCAGTTCGACAGCGACGTCTCGTCGATGTCGAACACCACAGCGGGCCGGGCCACCCGTGGGGCCTGTTCGGCCAGCCAGGCCAGCGCGGGCCGGGTGGCCGTCGTCAGATCCGCGAGGTAGGCGCCACTGTCGTGGTACGCGACGACCTGGTCTTTGACGTCGCTGAGGTTGGGCGGCTCGGCCGCGGCGGTCGGTGCCAGGAGCAACAGCAGCGTGGAGGTGAGGACCCCGAAGCGGAACATGGGTGCACGATAGTGCCGCGCGGGCTGGCAGACTCGGACCTCGTGAAACGTGGCTTGATCCTGGCCGGTGGCGGATTGGCGGGCATCGCCTGGGAAACCGGCGTGCTGACCGGCATCGCCGATGAATCCCCGGACACCGCGGCGGCGGTGCTGGCCGCCGATGTGCTGCTGGGTACGTCGGCGGGGTCCGCCGTCGCTGCGCAACTCGGCAGCGGCACCCCGCTGACCGAGCTGTACGACCGCCAGATCGCGGCGGAGTCGCACGAGATCGACTCCGGGGTCGATATCGACCGGATTGCCGAGGTGTTCCTCGGAGCGCTGAGCGAACCGGGCAGCGTGCAGGAGCGGCTGCAGCGCATCGGCGCCATCGCGCTCGCCACCGACACCGTGCCCGAGTCGGTGCGTCGTGAGGTGATCGCGCATCGGCTGCCGTCGGACTCCTGGCCGGACCGGGAACTGCGGATCACGGCCATCGCCGTGGACACCGGCGAATTGGTGGTGTTCACACCGGAATCGGGGGTGCCGCTGGTCGATGCCGTCGCGGCCAGCTGCGCGGTCCCCGGTGCGTGGCCGCCGGTGACGATCGGGGAGCGCCGGTACATGGACGGCGGGGTGGGCAGCACTGTCAACACCGAGTGCGCCGCGGACTGCGATTCGGTCCTGGTTCTGGTGCCGGCGGGGGAGAACGCGCCATCGCCGTTCGGTGATGGCGCCGCGCGCGAGATCGCCGACTTTGCCGGGGCGACACTGGCGATCTTCGCCGACGACGACGCCGTGGCAGCGTTCGGGCGCAACCCGCTCGATCCCCGGTGCCGGCAGCCGTCGGCGGTCGCGGGCCGGGCGCAGGGCCGCAGGGTCGCAACGGCGGTGGCGGAATTCCTGGCCTGATTCCCGGTCAGTCCAAGGCGCTCAGTGCCGCGGCGGCCAACTCCTGGCCGATCTCGATGACCTCGTCGGCGCGGTGGAACTCCAGGCTGCGGCACGCGGTGCGGGGCACCTCGATCAGCAGATCCGGCGGGTAGGCCGCCAGTGTGTGCCGGGCCAGCGCGGCCTGCGCGATGTCGATGGTGCGGTTCATGATCTCGAAGCTGCCCAGCCGCGGTGTCGACGTCGCGCCGGGAACCTCATCAGGTGCCGGTTCCGGATCGACGGCACTGCTGAACCGGCTCAGCATCGATCTGGCGGCCGGGGTCTCCAGCACCCGTTGGGCCGCGGTGGTATCCAGCAATGCCGTTGTGCTGCGCCACATCCGGCCCAGGAACTCGGCCGTCGGCCGGGGATCCGGTTCACTCAACCGCGGCGCGGGGTCGGCTCCGGACAAGGTGATCGCGATGGTCAGATCGGCGTTGACGGCCGCGATGGGCGCCATCGGCAACGGGTCCAGGATGCCGCCGTCGGCCAGCAGCCGGCCGTCGACGACGTGCGGGGTGAAGATGCCCGGGATCGCGATGGAGGCCCGGATCGCGTCGTCGAGCGGGCCGCGCTGCATCCACACGGATCTGCCGGCGATCAGGTCGGTCGAGACCGCCGTGTAGGGGATCGGCAGGGCCTCGATTGTGACGTCGCCGAGGATCTCGCGCACCGCGTCGAGGATCTTCTCGGCCCGCAGCACGCCGGGTGAGCTGATCGAGGGGTCGAGCAGGCGCAGCACCGCGCGTTGCGTCAACCCGCTTGCCCACGAGGCGAATTCGTCCATCTTGTCGGCGGCGTACAGGCCGCCGACAAGGGCGCCCATCGACGAACCGGCGATGCCGACCACCTCGTGGCCGCGGTCACGCAGCTCGTTGATGACCCCGATGTGCGCGTAGCCCCGCGCACCGCCGCTGCCGAGAGCTAGGGCAACCCGCATCGCCGGTCAGGACTCCTTCATGATGAGCTGCGACACCGGGGCCAGCACCCGGCTCGGCAACAGGCGTGTCGATGTCGCGAGCACCGTGTTGAGGAGCCCGGAGACGACGGTGGGCCCGGACTTGTCGACGAAGGCCAGCGCCGTGTCCACCACCTGCCGGGAGGTCTGGCGGCCGCGGGTCATGAACTGCTTGCCGGTGCGGGCGAAGAACTCGGTCTCGGTGGCGCCCGGGCACAGCGTCAGCACGCGGACCCCGGTGCCCTGGGTCTCCTGCCACAGCGACTCGGTGAAGGACCGCACGAATGCCTTGGTGGCGCCGTACACGGCCATGGTCGGGGTCGGCTGGAACGCCGCGGTCGAGGCGACGTTGATCACCAAACCCTTACGCGCCTTGACCATCGCCGGCAGGAACCGGGCCGTGAGATCCACCAGCGAACCGCAGTTCAACTGGATCTGCGCGGCCAGGGCCTCGGGGTCCAGGTCGACGAAGTCGCCGTGCGAACCCACACCGGCGTTGTTGATCAGGATGTCCACCTGCCGGCCCAGGTCTCCGATCTGGGTGGCCAGTTGCGCACCGGAGCCCGGCAGCGACAGATCCGCGGTGAGGACGTCGATCTCGATACCCGGCGTGCGCGTGAGCAGGGTGGTGCGCAGGTCCGCGAGCTTGTCGGCGCGGCGCGCGACGAGAATGAGGTTGGCGCCGAGGCCTGCGAGTTGATGGGCGAACTCCTCGCCGATGCCGCCGCTGGCGCCGGTGATCAGTGCGGTGCGATTCCGGAACTCCATACCGCCATCCTGCCAGGGTGGCAGGGTTGTCCACCATGGCAATCAAGTTGGGCCGCCCCACGCCACGAGATGCGCTGTCCGGACTGGTCACCGGTCTGTTCTCGATCCCCGAGGGGATGGCCTACGCCAGTATCGGCGGCTTCAACCCGGTGGCAGGCCTGTATGCCGGTGTGGTCCCCGGCATCATCGGGTCGCTGTTCGCGCGCACGGTGTTGATGGTGACGACCCTGACGAGCGCCATTGCGCTGTCCTCGCGCAGCGTCCTCAAGGACGCCGGTCTGGACCCGAGTGACCCGGCCAACGTGGCCGCGCTCGCGATCGTCGTCGGCATCGTGATGCTGCTGTTCGGCCTGCTGAAGTTCGGCTCGATCATGAACTTCGTCTCCAACGCCGTCATGACGGGGTTCTCCACCGGTATCGCACTGCAGATCGTCGCGGGTGTGCTCGGCGACGCGACCGGCTATAAACCGCAGAGCGGCAACACCATTGGCAAATTCATCGATTCGCTGGCCCACGTCGGGTGGTGGCATCCGCATGCCGTGGCCGTGGCGGTGGGCACCGTCGCCGTGTGGGCGGTGTTCCACTTCATCAAGCCGCTGGAGTCCTTCGCGACCCTGATCGCCCTCGTTGTGGTCACGGCCGTCGTGGCGATCGCGCACATCGACGTCGAGACGGTCGGCGACATCGCCTCGATCACGAACTCGCTTCCGCCCCTGACCTTGCCGAACTTCGCGGTCATGCCCGAATTGCTCGTCGGCGGCGTGGCGGTGGCGCTGGTGGCCCTGGCGCAAGCCGCGGGCATCTCGGCCGCGGTGCCCAACCCGGACGGCAGTCGCACCAACATGAACGGCGACTTCCTGGCCCAGGGCGCGGCCAACTTCGCCGGCGGCTTCTTCGGTGCCCTGCCCGCAGGCGGGTCGCTCTCGCG
>JAHFVC010000107.1:10794-16934 GCA_023264765.1 Mycobacterium sp.
ACCCGCTGGGCGGGCATCTTCGCCGGCGTCTGGCTCGCCCTGCTGGTGCTGGTCGCGGGTTCGGCGGCCGAGATCATCCCGATGCCGGTGATCGGCGGGCTGATCCTGGTGATCGGCGCGGAACTCATTGTCGGCAGGCTGCCGGACATCAAACTGGTGCTCCGCGTCGCGCCGCTGTCGGCAGTGGCCATGCTGATCACCTTCGCCGCCACCACCGAGTTGCCGTTGCACACCGCGATCCTGATCGGTGTCATCACCTCACTGGTGCTGTACTGCGCCCAGGCCGCCAAAGCGGCCCAGTTGATCGCGCTGGAGCCGACCGACGACGGTGGCTGGCGAGCCTGCCCGGTGCCGGAACGCTGCGCCAGCGACGACGTCACCGTCCTGCATTACGCGGGGGTTGGACTGTTCGCGGAGATCGCCCGCATCGATGAGAAATGGCCGCGCGCCGACGGCACCCACAACGCAGTGGTCGTGCTCAGCATGCGGGCGGTCCCGGACGTGCCCTCGTCGGTTGCGATCAAGGCGCTACGGCGCTGGGCGGCCCAGCTGTCGTCGCATCACGGCCGCCTGATCATCGCCGGGGTCGCCGCGCCAGTTCAGCGCATCTTCGAGCGCGGCGGACTCACCGAGGAGATCGGCGCCGACGGGATCGTGCCGGCCACCGATCGCGTGTTCGGGGCGCTCGACATCGCCGTCGCGCGGGGCAAGGACTGGATCGCGGATCGGCCGTTCGACTCGCCCTGATTCAAACGTCAGCCGCACTCACCGTTGGCCGCGGCGTTTGCCGCCATGATGACGCCCGCCTGCTGGGCCGGGGTCAGTTGAGCCCACGGGGTGTTGAAGCTGCCCGGACCATTGGCCTCGGGAGCCTGCAAGGTCTTGAGGTAGTCCTCGACGAGCGTCAGCGGTTGGGCGTGCTGCTCGTCGAGCCAGAGCTTGGCGGCGTGGCAGGCCTGCCCGTACTGCGATTCCGTGGCGTCAGAGGGGACGTCGACCGCAGTCGTGACCCCGCCGGGGGAGACCGCGACCGCACCCGCGTGCAGTGGCGCCTCCTGCGGCAGCGGCGGCGGCTCCGAGATCGAACTGGCTGTGGTCGCACTCGACGCGGCCGGGGCTTCGGTATGTGAGGAACAGCCGGCCAGGACGGCGATCGCGGCCACGGTCAGCAGGATCGGGTAGCTGCGCATGCCGTCCAATCTATGCAACACTCGCCGGCGTGACGGAGGGGACCGGTGTGCGGGGCTGTTGTCGCGTTCGATGACGCCCCTGCCAACCGTCCCCTTTTCTGGAGTTCCGAATGACCGCCGCTTCCGCGCTCGTCGCCCCGCCCGCCGTCTCCGCGCCCACCCGGCTGCGTCTGCCCGATCTGCTGAACGCGACCGACCGCTGCGCCGATGATGTGCTGTCCGGCCGGTATGACCGTTTGCTGCCCGCCGGTGGTGCGCCGACCGACGAGCGCTGGTACAGCCGGCTCTACGGCGACGACGAGCTCGACATCTGGCTGATCAGCTGGGTGCCGGACCGATCCACCGAGATGCACGACCACGGCGGCTCGCTCGGCGCGTTGACGGTGGTGTCGGGTGCACTGACCGAGACCCGATGGGACGGCCAGGCGCTGAAGCGCCGCCGGTTGCGCGCCGGGGACCAGGCTGCCTTCCCGTTGGGGTGGGTGCACGATGTGGTGTGGGCGCCCACCGCGGTGGCAGCCGGGATACCGGCGGCTCCGCTGACGTTGAGCGTGCACGCGTACTCGCCGCCACTGACCGCGATGTCTTACTACGAGGTCACCGACAAGCAGACGTTGCGGCGCAACCGCACCGAGCTGACCGACGCACCAGAGGGATAGTGATGAGCCGGATCGACGATGTGTTGGCCGCCGCCCGGTCCCGGCTGCAGCGCCTGGACGCCGCCCAGGTGCCCGACGCGCTGGAACGCGGTGCCGTGCTCGTCGACATCCGCCCCGCCGCCCAGCGCGCCGCGGAGGGGGAAGTGCCGGGCGCGCTGCTCATCGAACGCAATGTCCTTGAGTGGCGTGCCGACCCGACCAGCGATGCCCGGCTGCCGCAGGCCAAGGACGACGACGTCGAGTGGGTGGTGCTGTGCTCGGAGGGCTACACCTCCAGCTTGGCCGCCGCGGCCCTGCAGGATCTGGGGCTGCACCGGGCCACCGATGTGATCGGCGGCTATCACGCGCTCAAAGCGGCCTCACTCGTCTGATCTGAGCAACGGCCGCAACTGATCCGTCTTGGCCGGTGTCCAGCCCGGCGGCTGTAACACGGCCGCCCAGGCGTTCGCGACATCGCGTACATAGACGTGACCGTGGCCGTCCGGCACGTCGACCGCGACCGCCATGTCGGCGGAAACCTGCAGGAACGTCACGACCGGGATCCACTCCATCCGGGGCGAAACGTCATATCCGCGTGGCTCTCTGAGCCAATCGGGTTTGGCGAACAGCAGATCCGGGTTCCACCACGCGATCGGATCGGACGCGTGTTGCAGGTAGACCGCACGCGGATGCTCCCACGGATCGGCGGGCCGGTTCAGGTTGTCCGGGCGCGCGACGAAGCGCGCGTAGGCGCCCTTGTCGTAGATCGGCAGCCACTCCGGCGATCCCTCGTCGCGGTTGGCCGTGAGGTCGGTCCAGATGGTGTTGTTGAACGTGGGACCGGAGAACAGCGCGCCGTCGGTACGGGCGATGAGATTGTTCAGCGACAGGAACGGCGCTTCGCCGCCGAAGGAACCCAGGCTCTCACCGAACACCACCAGTTTGGGCCGCTTGCCCTCGGGGAGTTCGCGCACCATCTCGTCGACCTCTTCGAAGAGTGCCTGGCCGGCCTGTCGGGCGTTCTCCTTGTCCACCAGGAACGAGATCCAACTGGGCAGGAACGAATACTGCATCGACACGATCGCGGTGTCGCCGTTGTACATGTACTCCAGTGCCGTCGCCTCGGCCTCGTTGATCCAGCCCGTTCCGGTGGTGGTGGCCACCGCGATGACCTTGCGGTCCAGGCCGCCGGTGCGTTTGAGTTCCTGGGCGGCCAACCGGGCGATCGCCTTGATCCCGTCGGCCGAATTCAGCCCGGCGTAGGCCCGGATGGGCTCGGTGGCCTTGGCGCCGTTGAACTTCGAGAGATCCTCGACCGACGGTCCGCCGGACACGAAGACCCTGCCCTGATGCCCCAGCGAAGACCAGCTGACCAGTGACTGCGGCCCACCGGATCGCAATGCCGTTGTCGGAGCAGGATTGTCGGGATCGGCCTCGTTGTTCACGGACTCGAAGGTGTTGTTGATGGTCGACATCGCAAAGCGCACCACCACACCGTTGAGCAGGGCGATGGTCAGTGCCAACAGCAGTGCGACGGCGACCGTGGCGGACACCCGGGGTGGCGCGACCCGCTCCAGCTGGCGCACCAGGAAATGCACCAGCTTGTCCACCAGCTGGCCGAGTTCGACGAACAGGAACAGGAAGACGACGGACAGCACCGCCGTCAGCGGGTGGTCCCAGAACGTCAGGCGCGGCACACCGAACAGGTCGCGGACGTCGTCCTGCCACATGTGGAACCAGACGATGGCCGCGATCTGGCCGAGGATGCCGACCACGATGAGCGTCTTCCAGGCCCAAAGCGGGGCCGGGGGACTGGTCTCCTTCGACCGCATATACCGGACCAGCCACACGCCGAAAACACCGAGCAGATAACCGATCGCCCCGGCGGCACCGCTGACCAGTCCCTGGAACAGCGGTCCGCGCGGCAGCAACGACGGTGTCATCGACAACCAGATGAACAGCAGTCCGAACCCCGTGCCGAAGAACGTGTAATGCCGAACCCACCATGCACTCGTGGTGGCCGGCGGGTCGGCTACCGGGGCGGCTGCAGCGGTCTCGACAGTCACCCCTGGACTTTAGCGATGGGTGAAGTTCGGTGTGCGCTTCTCCGTGAACGCATTCATGCCCTCGGTCTGGTCGTCGGTGGCGAAGGCCGAGTGGAACAACCGGCGCTCGTAGAGCAGCCCCTCGGCCAGCGTGGACTCGTATGCCCGGTTGACCGCCTCCTTGGCCATCCGCGCCGCGGACAGCGACATGCCGGCGATGGTGGCAGCGGTGGCGTTGGCCTCGTCGAGGAGGCTGTCGGCGGCCACCACCCGTGACACCAGCCCGCTGCGCTCGGCCTCGGCGGCGTCGATGGTGCGGCCGGTGAGGATCAGGTCCATGGCCTTGGCCTTGCCGATGGCCCGGGTCAGTCGCTGGCTGCCGCCCATGCCGGGCAGCACGCCCAGCTTGATCTCCGGCTGGCCGAATTTGGCGGTGTCCGCGGCGATCAGCAGGTCACACATCATGGCCAGTTCACAGCCGCCGCCCAGCGCGTACCCGGCAACCGCGGCGATGGTCGGGGTCCGGGTGGCGGCGAACTTGCCCCACAGCGCGAAGAAATCCGCGGAGTAGACGTCGGCGAAGGACAGGTCGGCCATCTCCTTGATGTCGGCGCCGGCGGCGAATGCCTTCTCGCTGCCGGTGAGGATGATGGCGCCGATGCCGGCATCCGCATCGAATTCGGCTGCGGCCGTGGTGACTTCGTGCATCACCTGGCTGTTCAGCGCATTGAGTGCCTTGGGCCGGTTCAGGGTGATGGTGCCGACCCGGCCGTCGCGGGTCACCAGGATGGTCTCGTACGACATGGTTTCTCCTAGAAGGTCAGATCGGGGTCGGCGGAAGCGAAGTACGCGTCGATCGCAGCATCGTCGCACAGCGCGAGCGAGGCGGGAGACCACTGCGGGTTGCGGTCCTTGTCCACCAGCTGGGCGCGGACGCCCTCGACGAAATCGTGCGACTTGACCGACGCCATCGACACCCGGAACTCCTGCTGCAGAACGTCTTCCAAGCTGTGCAGGTGTGCGGCGCGGCGCACCGCGGTGAGCGTGACCGACAGTGCGATCGGGGAGCGGGTGGCGATCAGGTCGGCCGCAGCCCGGGCCGCCGGATCGTCGTGGCCGCGCAGATCGTCGAGGATGTCGGCGACGGTGTCCCCGGCGTAGCAGGTGTCGATCCAATCGCGTTGCGCCAGTAGTTCGCTGGACGGGGGCTCCTGGGTATAGGTGGCCAGCGCGGCCTCATGACCCTCGGTGACGACGGCCTCGGCGAAGTCCGCCAGCCGATCGTGCGGGACGAAATGGTCGGCGAAGCCCAGGGCGATGGCATCGGCACCGGTGAACGGCGCCCCCGTCAGGGCCGAATGCAGGCCGAGCAGGCCCGGGGTGCGTGCGAGCAGGTAGGTGCCGCCGACGTCCGGGATGAAGCCGATACCGACCTCGGGCATGCCCATCTTGGTCTTCTCGGTGACCACCCGGATGTTGCCGTGGGCGGCGACGCCGACGCCACCGCCCATCACGATGCCGTCCATCAGGGCGACATACGGTTTGGGGTAGCGGCCGATATGGGCGTTGAGCAGGTATTCGTCCCACCAGAAGGATCGCGCCGCGGCGCCACCCGCCAAGGCGGAGTGGTAGAGCGCGACCACGTCGCCGCCCGCGCACAACCCACGTTCGCCGGCGCCGGTGAGCAAGACGGCTTTGACGTCGTCGTCGCGTTCCCAGGCGGTCAGGGCGGCCTGCATGCCGGCGACCATCACGTCGTTGAGGGAGTTGATGGCTTTGGGCCGGTTCAGGGTGAGAATGCCGACGCCATTCCGGACACTTACTAGGATGTCCTCGCTTTGGTCCACAGTTGCAATCTAGTTCGTCGCCACAGGGAGACATCCGGCAGGTAGGGTTTGGACAAGATCAATCCTGGACGTTTCCTGAGAGTGTTATCAGTGTCTCGGGAACCCGACCGGGGACTTGATCGTTGACCGTGAGTCCGGGAACTCCGGACCACAGCACAGGAGAGGACCTACGGTGCGCGAGAGCAGCAACCCGGTATTCCGCTCACTGCCGAAAGAGCAGCAGGGTGGATACGCGCAATTCGGTACCGGAGCCGCAAGCTTCGGTGCGCAGCAAGTGCGTGATGCAGAGCCGTACACAACGCAGTACCCGGATCAGCAGCGCGGTGTCTCGCGGCCGCTGACCATCGATGACGTCGTCACCAAGACGGGCATCACGCTCGCGGTGGTCACGGTGGTCGGCGTCCTGTCGTACTTCTTCGT
>JAHFVC010000108.1:0-6989 GCA_023264765.1 Mycobacterium sp.
ACCAGCCTCGACTACACCACCTGACGGAAGACGCGGCGAGCCCAGAGTCAGTAGCCCGACCTCGGGTCAGTAGTCGATGTAGCGGATGACATACGGGGTCAACCCGGCGGTGCGCACCGGGGAGACGTGCACGTCGGATCCGGTGTAGGGAGCCTCCAGCATGGCGCCATTGCCCAGGAACAAGGCCACGTGCTGGCTACCGCCCGGGCCGTAGAAGATGACGTCGCCGCGGCGGGCCTGCGCGGGCGGAATTTGGCGCCCGGCGGTGTACTGAGAGCCCGAGTAGTGCGGCAGCGTGATCCCGACACCGGCGAAGGCGTAGAGGATCAGCCCGGAGCAGTCGAATCCGACCGTGTTGGAGCCCGAGTCGATGCCCCGGCTGGGGCCCGCGGCGTTGCCGCCGCCCCAGGAATAGGGCACGTGCATCTGGGATTCCGCGCGGCGGATGACGTATTCGGAGGCTTGGCGGCCGTAGACGTGCGGGATTGCGCCATTGGTGATGCCGCTGGCCTGCGGTCGCAGAATTCCGAGCTGGGTGAGGAAGCTGCGGCCCATGGTCGCGGTCAGCTGGGCCGAGGTCGAGGAGATGCCCAGCACCGAGTTGGTGATGGCGATCGGGTTGTCGGCGACGCTGGCGCTGGGCATTTGGGGCAGGGTGGGATCCCACTGGCCGCCCCCGTCGGCATCGGGGGCGCCAGCGATGTGGGTGGCATGCCCGACACCCGGTGTACTGATCAGCAACCCCAGGCTGAGGACCGCTGCCGCGACGGGGCGACCCCACGACCGCAGCACCGCAATGGATCTCATCGGTCGTGACGTCCCTTCGACGCGAGGCGGGTGTGTCGGCGCCCCGGCCGTGTTGATCGTTTCACTGGGTGGGCAGCGACACCTCGGTATCAACACCGTAGGTCACGACGGCCTCATGGATGACTTTCGTCACACGAATGAAATGTTGCGCGGTGGGTGCGGTAGCGGGCGGCTGAACTGACTGACGGCGAGCCAATCTCCCACCCGGGACGGGCGGGCGTTCACGGTTCGTCGGCTTCATCGGCGTGGCCGGCATCGTTGTTTCGTCGGTGCTTCCTCGACTGCCAGAACGCAATCGCCCCGCCGAGGGCTAGGCCGAGGACACCTGCCGTGAGTATCGATGTCTTCGAGTCCGATCCCACGGGAGCCGGTGATGGAGGCGGTGCAGCAGCAGCTTTCGGAAAGTCGATTCTCGGAGCGTCGTTGGTTCGGGTGGATGCAGGTGGGGGTTGTCCGGGAGCTCCGGCGACGGTGAAGGCGTAGGACCCGGGCACGGGGTGACCATCGGTTGACACCACCCGATAGCCCACGGTGTACCCGCCGGTCGGGGGACTGGCTGCCCGCACGGCGGCGCGCAGTCGGGGTCCGTCGACTCGGGCAGGTCCGCAGACCCAGGTGGCGCCGTCGGCGCTGGTGACGACGACAGTGGCGAACGCCGGATCGATGTCCTCGGTGACGGCCAACGCGACGACGGCCGGTGGCGACGTCACGTGTGCCTCGGTGGCGGGGTCGGACCTGTCGAGCGCGGTGTGAGCCGCGGCGATCCCAGCCCCCGACCACCAGAAAGCCAGTACGACCAGAGTCGTCACCCGGATGCGCACGGTGGCGTTCACAGTCCTCTTCTCGATTCGCGCCCGGCGTGGTCCAGCCACCGCCGGGCCGCTGTGGACCGTTCCCGGCCCGCCCGGCGTATTTAGCAGCAGTCCTCGCCGCGCCAGGCCTGGAGTCCTTCCCAGACCGACCAGCCCGCGATCGCCAACCCCACGACGGGGTCCAGCCACCAGCCGCCGGCCCAGCTGGCGGTCACCGCGAGGCTGAGAAGCACCCCGCCGGCTTGGGCGGCGCACAGATAGTTCTGGATGCCCTCACCCGCGGTGGCACTGGAGTCCAGGCGCGCCCCGAGGCGCTGCTTGAGCCACCCCAATACCGGCATGATCAGCAGGCTCGAGGCCGCGAGCACCATGCCCACCACGGTGGTCTCGGCACGCTGCCCGGTCAGCAGGTCACGCACCGACTCGATCGCCACGTACGGCGCCAACAACCAGAAACTGATCGCCACGCCCTGCTGGGCGCGGCGCTCCGCGGTCTGCGACAGCATCCGGTCGCCGGTGAACCGCCACACCACGATGACACTGGCCAGGCCCTCCACCACGCTGCCCAACGCCCAGCCAATCAGCGCGATCGACCCGACCGCGAAGCCCTGCCACAGCCCGATGCCGCCCTCGGCGCACATCCACACCAGCGACACCCAAGCCAACAGCCGGGCGTGGCGGGCCGCGCGATGCCATCCCGCGTCGCGCACCGGCGGCGCACTGACAGCCGCGCAGCAATCGTCGACGCAGCCAGCATCGGCGGCGGTGGTGGGGGCGGTGGTGATGTCCAGTGCCCGTGGGGGTTTGATCTCGGTCACGAATCCTCCTGGGCCGTTCCGTAGGTGGGGCACAACGCGACGGCGTTGCCGGTCGCGACCAGCACGGTCTCCGCGGCTGCGAGCAGATCGATGAGTGCGGGTTGGGCCAGCGTGTACACCGAGGACCGCCCGACCGGACGGGCGGTGACCAGCCCGCAGCCCCGCAGGCACGCCAAATGCTGGGAGACCGTGGACTGCGCGACACCGAGCTCCCCGGTCAGGTCGACCACCCGCGCCGGACCGCCCGCCAGCACCCGCACGATCGCCAACCGGGTCGGATCGGCCAGCGACCCGAACAGTGCCGCCGCCGGAGCGAGCACGACCCGGGCTGATACCGATGACATCGTCACTCGACGATCATACGGTAGCCTTCGATCAGGTCCGGTGTGCACCCGAAACCCGTACCCGGCCTCCGTCGTTCACCGACCGGGAAACCCCTACCCACCCACCGAGTACCCCGCTGAGATTGGGAGATGACGTCGATGTTCGGTCGCCGCACCCGGGTCATCGGGCTCGCCGCGGTACTCACGGTGACGGCGGTACTGGGGGTGGCGCAGCTGTCGTTGGCACCATCGACATCACCTCCGTCGTCGGTTGACGCCGCCGTCCCCACCGTCGCGGTTCCCGCGCCGATGCCCGCCGCGGTGACGGTGATCCCGGGTACGGGAGCTGCTGACGTCGACCCCCTGGGCGCGGTGCTGGTGACCGCCACGGCCGGCCGACTCGGCGACGTGCGCATGGTCAACGACCAGGACACCCCCGTGGCCGGGGTGATGACACCGGACGACACCGTCTGGAAACCCGCGGTTCCACTGGGCTACGGGCGGACCTACACCCTGACCGCCACCGGCATCGGTACCGACGGGATCCCGGTGACACGGGTGTCGACGTTCTCCACCCTGACGCCGCGCAATCAGACCCGGGTGACCCTGATGACCACCGGCGGCAGCGCACTGCGCGACGGCGCCGTCTACGGGGTCGGCACGGTGATCGTGGCCCGCTTCGACGAACCGATCACCGACCGCGCCGCCGCCGAACGCCGCCTGTCGGTCACCACCTCTCCGGCGGTCACCGGGTCCTGGTACTGGCTCGACGACCAGAACGCGCACTGGCGCCCGCCGCGCTACTTCACCCCCGGCACCACCGTCACCGCCACCGCCGCCATCTACGGCATGCCCCTGGGCGACGGTCTGTACGGCCAGGAGGACACCCGGGTCACCGTCACCATCGGTGACGCGCACGTCTCCATCGCCGATGACCTCACCAAGCAAGTCAGCGTCTACGACAACGGGAACCTGGTGCGCACGATGCCCACCTCGATGGGCATGGGAGGCAGCGAAACCATTGGCGGACAGACCATCACGTTCTGGACCCAACCCGGCATCTACACCGTGATGGACAAGGCCAACCCCGTGATCATGGACTCCTCCACCTTCGGTCTGCCCATCAATTCCCGACTCGGATACCGCGAGACCATCAGCTACGCCACCCGCATCAGCACCGACGGCATCTACCTCCACCAGCTCGAAAGCACCATCTGGGCCCAAGGAAACACCAACGTGTCCCACGGCTGCCTGAACCGCAACCCCGACAACGCCCAATGGTTCTACGGCTTCTCCCAACCCGGAGACGTCGTGGAAGTCCGCAACACCGGTGGACAACCCCTGCAGGTCTGGCAGAACGGCGACTGGAGCGTGCCCTGGGAGACATGGCGCCAAGGCAGCGCACTGAACTGACCACGACTTCCAAACGGCGTCATCGGGCGCGACCGGCTGCTTCATGGATCGCGCAGGCTGTCATGGCCTCCACGTTGACGTTCATCACGTTCATCAACAATTCATGCAGAACCATGCATGTGTGCGTAGAGTGGTGCCTGCCAACGGCACCGAACGTGGGCACGCACAGACATGCGGCGACGAGGAGGACCCACCATGACCACCGATTCCGGGCACGCCGCCGCCTCGCCGCCACCGCCCTCCGAACCGGCTGACACCCCGCCGAGGACGAGCCCGCCCCACGACGGCGGCGGTCACGCCCACGGACACGACGGGCACGGTCACGGCGTATCCGCCGACGCCGACAAGAAGTGGTTGGCGATCGCGCTGGGACTCATCGTCGGATTCATGGTCGTGGAAGTTGTCGTCGGGGTGCTCGCCCATTCGCTGGCCTTGATCTCCGACGCCGGGCACATGCTCACCGACGCGGCCTCCCTGGTGCTGGCGTTGGTGGCCATCCGCATCGCCGCCCGCCCCGCCCGCGGTGTCTACACCTACGGGTTCAAAAGGGTCGAGATCCTCTCCGCCCAGGCCAACGGCCTCACCCTGCTGCTGCTCGCGGTCTGGTTCGTCTACGAGTCGGTCCGCCGGCTCATCGACCCTCCGCAGGTGTCCGGGCTGTTGGTGCTGATCACTGCGCTGGTGGGCATCGTGGTCAACATCGCCGCCGCCTGGAGCATCAGCCGCGCCAACCGCACCAGCCTCAACGTCGAAGGCGCCTTCCAACACATTCTCAACGATTTGTATGCGTTCATCGGGACCGCGATCGCCGGGGCGGTGGTCTTGCTGACCGGCTTCGCCCGCGCGGACGCGATCGCCGCATTGATCGTCGCCGCCCTGATGGCCCGCGCCGGCTGGAACCTGCTCCGCGAATCCGGGCGCATCTTCCTCGAAGCTGCCCCCGCGAACGCCGACCCCACCGTCATCGGCCCGCGGATCGCTGCGATCCCGGCCGTCGCCGAAGTCCATGACCTGCACGTCTGGCAGATCACCTCCGGTCAACCATCATTGTCTGCGCACGTCCTGGTCACCGGGGCCGTCGACTGCCACGCCGTGCGCACCACCATCGAAGCCGTCTTACACGACGAATACCAGCTGGAGCACACCACGCTGCAAGTCGACCACGCCGACCGCCGCCAAGATCAGGACGACCACTGCATCGAACCCCACGGCCCCGTCCACCTCTCACCCTGACGGGGATTACCTCGCCGTACGCGTGTCCACTAATGCGCCACCACCAACGAAATGAACGACCACTCAAGCGTTCCAAAGCAACGACACACGGGGGGCCGGAGCGCGCTCACCGAACCGCATTACCCACGGTCAGCCGAGCCCCCAGAGCTGTTTACGGTGTCGGCGCCGCCGGGATCGGAATTCCCAAGTCATGTGTGCGGTTGAAGCGACCGGTGACGTCTCGGCGTTTGCCGCGCAAAAAGCCCAGAGTGAGTTCGATGCCCTCGATCTCCCCCTGCCAGCCTTCGTCATCTGCGCGTTGACGCCGCGCGATCAAGTCGGCTTCGAGGTCGTCGAGACGATGCAGCATGGCGTCGCATACGGGGCGACCACGGCTGCCCAGCTCGACCTTCCGTTTGTCGAAGTGCGCTTGAAAATCCGCCCATTCACCGTCGGTGACCGTCGGATACTCCTCAGCGGGTCGAATTGTGCGACGGCGCTGCAGGTGCATTTGGTAGTGGCGGATCACGTCCTTGCTGAACACGGCGACGTACCCGCGGGTGGTCTCCAAGTTGAGGTGCCCGAGCAGGGCCGCGCCGATGTGAATGGGCAAGCCGTTGTTGACCTCGCTCGCGAACAGGCGCCGAAGGTCGTGCGGCCGGAAATGCACACCTTCGAAGCGAGGGGTCGGTCTGGGCAATCGCCTGGCAGAGGTAACGGAGCTTTTCGGCGATGCCTCCGGTGGTCATCACTTCGATGTGTTGACCGATATGACGTTGGACGAGGAACGGCTGCGGATCACTCCAGACCCGGTCATAAACGTCGAACCGGGTCGCCATGGGAACAGTTTTCCTCCCCTCGGTGAGCCGGCGAATGATGCAGGCGATGACGTGGAACAACTCCGCCGACATCGGGATGACCCGTTCGCGGTCGGTCTTGGACGGCGCGACGACCAGCAGGGCGATGACCTCGCCATTGGGTCGTCGGTATTGGCGCACGCATAGTTGCGATAGTTCGGTGAGCTCTTCGATCCGTAATCCACTGTGCCGCAACGTCTCGACGATCGCCCACCCCCAGAACGCGGAGTCTTCCTGCCGGTTGACGTCGATGCGCCTCCCACGCGAAAAGGTTCCGCCGCACTATGACACCGAAGCGAGGGTTTCGACAGCTGCGCGGCCTATCAGTTGATGGCAGGGCTGTCGGGGTCGTGTTCTTCGTCAGCCATCGCGGCGTCGAGGGCGTCCCACCCGGCGTCGGACAGGCGGCCTCGGCCGTTGCCGGCGACGAGCATGGCTGCGGCGACGTCGGCGGCAGTGTCGCGCTTGGCGGTGAAGGCGTAGTCGAGGTTGGGCTCGGCGACGCGGACGGTCTTGGGCAGGCGGCCGGCGAGGATCTCGCGCACGATGGCGACCAGGGCGGGTTCGCCGCCCAAGAGCCCACCGGCGATGCCGCCGGGTTCGTTGGGTCGCGGCCGTTCCAGGGCGCTGTAGGAGATCACGCCCCGGTCGGTGCGGAAGGTGATGGTGGTGGGTGCCATGGCTGGTGGGGTCTCCTGTGGGGCGGGGTTGGGGGTCGATTCGGCGAAGGCGTCGCCAACGGCGGTG
>JAHFVC010000108.1:7011-16926 GCA_023264765.1 Mycobacterium sp.
TCCTCGACGAGCTTGCGGGACTGGTCGTCGATGGAGCGCACGTCGTCGAAGCCAGGCCGGTCGTCGGGAGGACGCTCGACGTCGTGAGGGGCGTGTGCCATGGTGCGTTTCCGTTCCGTGGTGGCGCGCTATGGCGCACGCAGGACGAGGCCGTTGGTCGCGGTGGTGAGGCTGTGGCACAGTGTCGTGAGTCGCGCCGCGAGGTTGGCGTTGAGGTCGGCGAGTTCTCTGGTGGCCGCGCCGACCGCATCGGCGTTTAGGTCGTTGCCCGTGGCATCGACGTGGAGTTGTCGCACGGCGGCGTCGGTGATGCGCAGGCTGCTCTGCTGCAGCGCGGTGATCTCGGCCTGGATGGCATCGACGGGGGCCAGGGCGGATCGGTAGCCCTGCAGTTGGCGCACCAGCGTGGTCCACGCGTCGTCGGCGGCGTCGGTGATCTCGGCGTTGCGACGGGCTACCACGTCGGTGGGGTCCGCGGTCGTCGGTGCGACGAGGTTGACGCGGGCGCGCCAGATGCGGTGCGCCCGTAGGTAGACCTCGTCGAGTGTTCGGTCCAAGTCGATGCGGACGCGGTGGATGTCGAGCAGCTCGCTGTGCCATGTCGGACTGGCTTTGATGTCGCGGCCCAGCAAGGTGGTCTCCGCGACGAGGTGCGGTTCCCTCCACACCAGTGCCGCTCCCCCAGGTTCGATCCGCGCCAGCCAGGTGCCATGCCATTCCCGCCGCAGAACGGCGCCGTTGGCGTAGCGATCCAGCTCGTCGTCGCTGTAGACCCACGTCGGTGCGGCAGCCGTGCACCGGCGCGCACACCACGTCAGCAGCGCGACTGCAGTCACGCCGACTGCGATGCAGCCGAACAGGCTTGCTGCGGTGAGTATGTCGGCTGCGGGCGCCCCGGGGTGGTGCCACCATTGCCACGCCATCATGAGCACCGACAGGGCGGCAGCGGCCGTGGCGCCGTACTTGGCCGTGGGTGCGGCGAAGCGGTGCGCTCGGGCGATCTCGGCCCACACGGCGTCGCGGCGCCAGGCGCGTAGTCAGATGCTGGGACTCGATGATGTTGTCGAGGTCGTCGCAGTGGCTGCGCGCTTTGCGCTGCAGCGCGGCGGGCAGGGCGGCGGCGTCGACTGCTTCGGATCGCGGTAGAGCGGCCATCAGTTCGGCGGCGCCGTACGCGTAGTCCAGGGGCGCGCGGATGGCGGCGTGGATCGGCGGTGGCTGGGGCGGGTAGCGCTCGGAGCTGTATCCCTGGTCTCCCAGCCGTGTTCGGCGTCCGGATCGGCCCGCTCGATTCCCATTCGACCCCTTCGTGACGAGTGCGTGCACTCATGATCGGGGTCGTGGGCGACACCGACGGTGAATGCATCCGCATAGCGTCCGTCCGAGCTCGGGGTGGATGGACAACGCGGTGATGCAGGCTGCATCACCGCGCGGGTCGACCTGAGGGGCAATCCAACTTCGGTGTCGCTGATGCGAAGTGGGCTAGAGGCGGCGGCCGCTGCCTCAGTCTCCGCTGATGAGGTCCTGGAGGACTTCGCATTCCACGGCATGCCACTCTCGCACCAGTACTTCATCGGTCTCGGGGTCACGAACTACCTCTGTGTGCCAGGGGCAAGCAGTGAGATTTGTTCCTCCCGTGATGATTTGCGGCATCATCGTCCAAGCGATTGTTGGGCTCGACGTCTGCGCTCACTATCGCGGAAGAGTGCCTTAGCTGCTGCGCGTGAGGCCGCGCTCGCCGGCGGCGCCGCTGCAGGTTCTGCGGCTGGGACCGCTGGCTTGGGTACGGGCCGATCGGGAGGGCGCGCAGGGAGTCGTCGGAGCCGCGTGGCGAGGAACGCACCCGGCTTTTCGATCTGATTTGGCCAGGACCAGCCCATTTTTCGCATGTCGGCGTTGAGCGCGTGCAGGATCCGCGGAGCCGTCCAGGCTGACAATTCCAGGTCTGATCGTGTCAGCGCGTCACAGATATGGCCCGGATGCCTCGAATCGAGGCCTAGGCTTCCGGCGATGATCGCTGCGGCCATCTTTTGAACACCGAGTGGGCGTGCGGTACGGACGGTGCCGGGTCTTGATGTCGAGGAGTTCTTTGACGGCAGTCGCGTGCGGCTGCTTGGTGATGTTCTCCCAACGTAAGATGACCGCCTATCGCAAAGCGATGGCGGTAGGTCGCAAACGGCCGCGTCATCCACAGGCTGCTTTCGGCTGACCAGGTGCCACACCGACGGCCGGCGCCGGCTCGAGGGCGTGAGGGCCGAACCCGTTCCGCGGCGCACCTCGACCGCGTAACCGGCTTCCCGCAGGATCCGGCGGACCGTCGTGACGGTGCGCTCCGAGCAGTGGGCTGCACGCGCGATGGTGGCGTTGGTCGCTGCGCAGTGCCGCCCATTGGCGTGGTCGGCCTGGTCCGCTACTGCTTGGGCAACGCGCAACAACAGGGCAGGGCGCAGCTTGCTGCGGTCGAGTTCACTTTTGCCAGTGATCGTTTCGGTCCAGACAGTCACTTCATCTAGCCATCCTTGACGGCTGGTCCACATCGGCGTCGTTGCGGGTGTGGTGCCGACACCGATGATCCACTCGCGGCGCTTGTTGCGCAGTTGTTTTCGGGCGGCCCGCGCGGAGTGCATGCGCTGCCGTTGGCTGAGGTCACGATTGAGCGCGTCGTCTAGCCCGGAGTGAGGGCGTGCGCTACCGTGGTACCTGTCCATGGAGACAAGTCCCTTCGGGGATGGGTGCGAACCCACCGAGTCGAGCGCCAACTCGACTCGAAAACTTCAGAAGCGAAGCCCTCGGTTGCCGCCGGGGGCTTCGTGCTTTAGGGGCCTGAAGGCGGTGGATCGCACCGGCTATTCAGATGTCGTCGGGCTTGAATCGAGGTTTCTCGCAAGATGTTTCGGGAACCTCGATCGGATTGCCCTGGGAGATAGTGCTGTTGCGGATCCTTCCGTCGGTTACTGCTCCGGGGGGTTCTCTGGCGGCATTGGGGCACGTCGAGTCACCGTGTTGACGTGGTCTGACACGTCAGTTTGCGGTCGCCAATTGAACGCATACGAGTTGCGTAGGCGTGAAATGTGTTGCTCGGGTGATGGTGTCGCGGCTGCGCCGCGTGCGGTCTATCTGTCGGACCGATTCATGCAACCTCCAGAATGTTATTGGTGTGTCTGGAGGGATCGTCGCACGGCGCGCGCGGGTGTCCGCGCAGCGACACGCGAATATCGCGGGTGTCCGCGCAGCAGGCGGAAGCCCGCCGCCACGTCATGAGGTTAGGCGATGGGCAGCGAAGGGCCGCTAGGAAGCGAGTTGCGCAGCACCCGGTGTCGTCTGCGAGGTCAGTGCTTGCAGAAGCAGCGCCTGAACCTCGGTGATTCCGTGCTGCTGGGCGAGGGCTTGAACGGCTTCTCGGTCGGCGGTGAGCGCGGTGAGCGTGCCGGCGTTCATCAGTGGCTGGCACGCTTCGACGATGAGGGCCTGAACGCTCTTCATGTCGAACTCCGCCGCGACGAACTGGGCGACTTCCTGCTCCTGCGGGAGCAGCCGCAGAGTCATGTGCTTGGTGCGGCGACGCGTCTCGGTGCCGCGGCGACTCTTGCGAGGGGCGGCGTCGTCGACGGCGGCATCATCGAGTTTGGCGTCCAATTCGGTCGACATGTTGGTTCCCTCTCGCCGCTTCGAGTCGTGCGTGCGCGGACATCCGCGCAATAAGAACGGTAGCGCATCATGCGCCATGACGCGGGATATTGCTCTCCGTGTCCGTGAAGATGCGCCATCGTGCGGGATATCTCGGTAGATTGAGCCCATGGCGACGAACGATGGCGCATCCGGCGCCGTCGATCCGGATGAGTGGCTGACCGCTGACCGCATAGCCGAGTTGTCGCGCGGGCACGCGAAACCGAACACGGTTCGCGCATGGTGGCGGACTGGAGCACTCCACTACGAGGTGTTCCCCGAGCTCGGCACGAAGTCCAACAAGCGGTCCCGCCGTGAAGACGTCGATGGCTTCCTTCAGCGAAAGTTCGGCACTCAGCGAGCCGCGGCCCAGTCGCCGGCGACTCCGCTCCCGGCCGGTTCACGTCAGCCGCGGGTCATCGATCTGGTCGACACCTTGACATCGGTGAAGGCGGCCGCCGATTCGGCGATGCAGGCATTGATCGCCGAAGCCGAACACAGCGCTCAGATGGCGGTAGCGCAAGCCGCGATCTCCAGAGCCCAAGCCGAGGCCGATACGATCCGCGCCCAGGCTGACGCCAAGCGGGTCGAGACGCTCAAGCATTTGCAGAACGTGTTCCGCGGCTACGATCTCGCGCTTACGACCTACCTGCAGCCAGAAAACCTGGAAGCGCTGGAGCTGAGCGCCGAATAGGCGCTGCTCGATCCGTCGTTCTCCCCGGCGGCCGTCCGCTCCCCCGCAGCGATCCGTGAGATTGTGATCCTCGGCCCGATATGGGCCACTACCTGCAACATACGGATCAACGCCGGACGACGACACGTCCGAGCCGCCGGGTTACTGGCGTGCGAACCGCGCCGCTCCGACGGCCAAGCCCCGCAGGAAACCCCGCATCGCGCGACGGATCGCCGACGGACGACCGACGAAGATCGTCCGGGTCTGCCGACGGCCAACTGCCGCACTCAGATACGCCCCAATGCCGGCTGGGTGAACGTGCAACCCACGTCCGTGTGACCGGACGTATCCGCGCGGCACCACACGACCGAGACGACGCCCACATGTCTTGGCGGCCACTGTGACGTGCGGCCGCTCTCACTCACTTGCGACGTGACGATCGACCGCCGGGACGAGCACTCCTACGATGAGCCGACGGTTGGTCCGGCGTTGGCACGTCCGTGGGTACGCGTGCGCACCGGTGTGGCTGCCCGGCCGACCTACGCAACACCACACGTCCCATGAGTCACTTGAGTAACAGTTCGGCATCACGGGTGTGTGCGGCGCGAGGACACGCGCGTTCACCCCTACGGTGCACCCATGACGATGACTTCACCGGCCCGCGTAATTCTTGTGGCCAATCAAAAGGGTGGCGTAGGCAAGTCCACCACCGTGGCGGCCGTGTCCGAGATGATCGCCACCGCCGGCAAGAGAGGCCGCCGAGTCCTAGTGGTCGACGGGGACCCGCAGGCGAACGTCACGGTGGAAGATCTGGGCGTAGACGGCGACAGGGGCCAGTCCCTGGCGGCCACGCTGCAGTTCGGCACTCCGTTGTGCCCGGTACGCAACGTGCGTACTCACCTCGACGTGATTGCCGGCGGCCCCCAACTAGCGGTGGTGGGCGCGGCGGCGCACATGATGGCCGAAAACGGCATCAACATGGCCACCAACCTGCAAACCCAGCTGGCCGCGCTCTGCGAGGCCGAAGGATACGACGTGGTGCTGATCGACTCCGGACCCGGCGACGTGCCGCTGCTGGACACCTACCTGTCGGTGGCGAACTACCTGATCATCCCGACCCGTGACGATCAGGCCAGCCTCGGCGGTGTCGAACGGCTCGCCCGGCGTTTCTGGCGTGCCCGCAAGCACGGGGCCTCGATCCAGTTGCTGGGCGTCTTGCTGTTCGACGTCAACCCGCGCGCCACGAAGCGCAACGCCGAGGTCTTCGCTCAAGTCAACGACATGCTGGAGGGCAGCGGCACCACGCCCTTCGACATCACGATCCGTTCGGCGCCGGCAGCGGCTGTCGACATGCGCAGCCTGCACCGGACCGCCGGCGAGTTGGTGGCCTTGGCCCACGACGATCGCCGCAGTCGGCTCTCGAAACTGCGCGGCAAGGAAAGCCCCGAGCGGGCGATGTGGAGCAGCGATCCGGCAGGTCTGGCCGCCGACTACCAAGAACTAGTCCGTCAGATCGTCGGCCGGCTCGTCAGCTACGAATCTGCGGCCCCGATGGCGGAGCGTGTTGGATGAGCGTGACACGGCAGAAGCGCAAACCCGTCTTCGACCCCACGGCCTTGGCCGAAGATCTCGACGACCTGTGGCCAAGCGCCAACCCCAGCACGGCGGCGCCGGCGCCGGCGCCCAAGGCAGCGTCCGAACCCGTGTCTGCGCCGCCACCCGCACCCCCTACGCCCACCGCGGCGGTGCCCTCGACGCCGCCACCGAGTCGTGCAACCACGTCCGGCCCGGCAGACCCGCCCGAACACGCGACCTCCGCTGCGACGGAGCACCGACTGCGTGTTGTGACACCGTCACCGTCACCGTCACCGACACCGACACCGACACCGACGCTCAAGCGGACCCGACCACCGGAGGTACTGCTGTCCTCGGAGGTCTACGACGAGCTGTATCGGGTGCAGATCGCGGAGAAGAAGGTTCGTCGTGGACTCGCACGAACCATGGGCACCATCGTTCTGGACGCCATCGAGGCGCACGCACCGGAGTTGGCGACAACATGGTCCAGCCAACACTTCGCGGTGGGGGAGGGGCAACTGTTCGAGCGGCCGTCCTCCAAAGCGGTTCCGCGACGACGACGACATGCGAGCGCCCCTCGCACCGTTGTGCTCTCCGGGGTGACGGCGGCCAATGGGCAGCGCCTAGACAACCTGGTGCAGGCCTGGGGCGCCGGCACGCGTAGCGCTCTGGTGGAGCAAGCTCTGCGATACGAGTTCGGCCAACTACCCGATTAGCGGCGGGTGAGCGCCACTCGACCGGTCGGTCGGATGGCTCTCAGATCCATCGTCCAGATCTATCGTCGGCCAGGTTCGAGAGGTTCACCGTCCGGGTAGATCTCGCGGCCGCGGTTGTAGTCGCGGGCGATGACAGCCAGCTGGGCGATGATGGCCTCCCGAAGGAACTGAGCGATGGTGTAGCGACGCCCGGTGACCCTCTCGACGATGCGCACCGCGGCGCGCGCCCTTTGGTGCAGTTCGGTGGGAATGTTGACCTTGCTGACCTTCGTGGCGTCGGGGTGCTTCAGTGGGTCGTCATATCTAGGCATTGATTGCCGCGGCCCGGAACATGCCATGACGTTTCATGTGCGCGATCACGTTCTCGTAGTCGTTACTGACGTCCTTTGCGCGATAGCCGTAGAGCGGGACGGGCTGATAGTTCGTGTACGCCTCGTCGACGATCGAGCTCCGTCGCACGGTGGGCGTGACCTTCTCACCGAAGCCTTCCAACAGGTCCTCCATCTGCTCGCGGTACACGGTGCCCGTTGCCGGGACAGCGCAGGGCACGATCGCCAGCAGGGGGATGTCGATGCGGAAGGTCTTCTTGATGATGGCCAGTTCGCCCAGCAGCGCCTGAATGCCCTCTGACTCCTTGCCTGCTGGCTTGGTGCAGGTGATGAGACCCCACGTTCCGTGGGGCCCGCCCTCTTCGACGGACGAAGCGATGAGAGCGGTGGTCACCAACGCGCTGTTGGATCCGGGTGAATCGATCAGCGTGATGTCGGCGGGCGCGGCGGCCTCCAAAGCATCACGGAGCCGGAGCACTCCACCGACCACTGCCGGCAGCTCGACCATTAACTTGTCGAGGGTGGAACGCGCCGCCGGGACGATGGTGAGGTTCTCGATCAGCCCGTCCCTGGAATCGGCATAGACGGGCTCGCCGTCCCCGTTGAAGCCCTGCGTGACGCGGCCGGGCCTCTCGATGTCGTTGATGGTGGCGTCGAGGCGCAGCACGTCGGCGATGGTGGTGCCCGTGATGTTGGGATAACCCAGCCAGGTACTGGCGTTGGCTTGCGGGTCGAGGTCGATGACGCGGACTTTCAGCCCGGTCGCGGCGAGCAGCACCGCGGCGGTGACGACGGTGGTGGTCTTGCCGACGCTGCCGGACATGTTGGCCACTGTGTAGGTAGGCATCAGGGAGGGACTCCAATCGGCGGAGAGGGGACGTGGACGGTGATGCAGGCTGCATCACCCGGGCGGCACCGGTGATGCAGCCTGCATCACCGGAGGGCAGTGTCGAGTTGGTCGCGTTCCCACGGCGTGGGTTGGTAACCGACGCGTTCGACGAGCAATGTCACGTGGGCGACCGCGTCGTCGTCCCAGGCTTGGTCCTTCAGTTCGGCGGTGTGCAACTCGGCCGCAGCGATCGCGCGCTGCCAGGTCCGGGTGTTGCGCGCCTTGTCTCCCGTGCCGTCGGCTGTTGCGTCCCAGTCCCGCAACAGCGCATTCACCGCTGACGTCTGGCAGCGAGCTGCCACCCCGGAGTGGTATTGGCGCACCAACAGCTTGAGCAGTTCGGCGTTGGTGGGGTGGTGGGTGATCAGTGCGGCGCATGACTGCCGGCGGTGGGACTGGGCGGCCGCGGCCGCGGCGACTTCGGCGTGTCGCTTCTCGAGAATCGTTGACGGCGGCTCATCCTCGCCGCCATCGGCCATGTCGTCCCCACTGTCGTTCTCAGCGAGAGGCGACCGATCTTTGGCCGTCCCCGGCGGAAACTGTGCTGCGGCGGGATTCGCGGCGGGCGAGGGCGCCGTGGAGTGTTCGGCGGTGTCCTCCCGGTTTGAGGCTGGACGCCTGTACAGATCCAGATCACCGGTGTTGGCGTTGACGCATCCGAAGACCTCGTCTCCCGCGGAGAACTCTTCTTGGCTGACGCGGTGGTCGAGGTAGGTGTCCCCAATCTCCGCGAGGGGGTCACTGGCGATGGCGATCCCCAGCGCTGCAGCCGTGGCCCGTGCTTCACGTTCTGCGATAACGCGCTCGGCCGCCCGTGAGGCAGACCAGTTGTGCTCCAGGATAAGGTTCTGCGCCTGGATTTGCTCGGCGCGCCGTTGCACGGTGTCCTGTGAGGCATCTTTGGATTTCTGCCAGCGACGGGGCGGACCGTAGGGAAGTTTCCCGGACAGAGCCGCGGCGTCCGCGCCGGACAGAACGCCATCTGCGACGGCACGGCGGACCTCGGGGGCGAGCAGCAGAAGCGCTAGGCGGCGCGACACGGTGGCTTGGTCCACGCCGAGCCGATCGGCGATGGCACGTTGGGAGAGACCAATCTCCGAGTAGCGGGCGAAGAGGTCGGCTTCGGCGAGATCGGAGAGATCTTCACGGCCCAAGTTTTCAGCGGCCATTGCGTCGAGGTCGCCGTCGTCGGTCATGGTCGCGTCGTCGACCACGGCGGGCACGGTGGCGCGTCCGGCTTCCAGTGCGGCAGCGCGGCGGCGGTGGCCGTAGATGAGGACGTATCGCGCCTCTGGCGCCAAGTTCTGCGCTGCGGACGGTCGGGCCGCGGCGAAGGCGTCGCGTTGTACGACCAGGACCGGGAGTCGGACGCCGTTGGATCGCACGGCGTTGACGAGTTCGTCCCACTTGGCCTCGCCGGGGTGCGGTTGGGATCGCGTGTCGTCGTTGAATGGATGGGGAGCGATCTCGGCGACCGCAATCTCGACGACGCGGTGAGCCTCGTCGGCAGCGAAGGCCGACATCCCCGCGATGAGACCGGTTTCGGTTTCGGTTTCGGTTGCGGGAGTGGGGGAGGGGTCGGAAACGTCGTCACCACCGGCGAGCTTGGCGAACCGGTTAGCAGTCTTCCTGCCTCCTGGCTTCGCCGTTCGGCGGGATGGTCGGGTGGTTGTGTCGGTCATTGAAGCGGTTCCCTTCCCTGAATACCGGTATTAGGGTATTTGCAACCCATGACACCCGCAATCGTTGGCATGGTGGCGACGAGAAGCGTTGATGCAGTCTGCATCACCCGCGCAACCTTTCTTGCGGCTCATTCTGTAACGTCACGTGACGTTTGAGCATCAAGGTAAGTTGACTCGGCTGCGCGGGAGTGGTCGATGCCTCGGGCGCCTCTTGATCATCCTGACAGCGGAGTCGGACACGTGCCAGTGGTTGGTCGGCGTGTTGCGTAGCAAGTGCAGAAACGTGCCGTCGATTACGTCACCTCCAGCCCACAAGCAATACATATGCGAATAGGCGCCGCATAGGTGCGTATGCGCTCAATATGCGGGTGATCGCGATTGGTGC
>JAHFVC010000407.1 GCA_023264765.1 Mycobacterium sp.
TCCAGGCATTGGAGGACTTCAATGCCGGCCGGTTCGGAACCGTGCCGCCCGACGCGCTCAAGCCTCACCGGGCGGGAGCGTAGCGCCCGGCTCTGGATACAGCAGCTCCAGCTCGCCGAGACTGGCGGCCACGGTGACCAACGGCAGCGCCGCCGCGACCGCCAACTCGCCGCCGCCGGCCTCGGCGCGCAGGGCCCGCACGAAATCGTCGCTGATCGGATCCCCGAAGTGCACCGACTCGACCCCGCGGAACCTTTCGCAGAGCGCGTCACAGTGCGACTCGAGAACGGTGCGAATCTGGGGATAGGCCTCCAGCGGAGGTGGGGTGACATCGGCGATCAGTTCAGCGGCGCCGCGTAACCGGGTGGCGCGGTTGGCCGATCTGATGACCGGTGCGCGCTGATCGGTCAATCCGCCACTCTCCGAAAGATAGTGTCGGACAGTGTCATCCAATGTTCGACTCGCGGTCAGCGCGGCGTGGCCGAGCGCGCTGACACGGTTGTCGGCCTCTTCCGAAGCTCCCCGGGTGACGCGCAGGACCGCGGCTTTCATGTACGCCGTGCCCGCTGCCCGGGCCGCATCCAGCGAACGGGTGACCGCAGCGGCCGCACCCCGCGGCCACAGCAACAGCGAGACCACCACCCCGACGAGGGCGCCGATGACGACGTCCTCCACCCGGATCAGACCTACCCGCCAGCCGATCGGGTGGATCAGGTTGAAGATGATCACCACCATCATGGTGAACGCCGCCTGCCCGGCGATGAACGAGGCGACTTCCGGTACGAACGCCGAGCCGAAGGCCACCAGCGGCAGCGTCACCCACATCACCACCGGGTCGACCCCCAGCAGGGCGATGAACGCCGCGCCGAGGCCGAAGCCGATCACCGTCCCGGCGACTGCCCGCACCACCCGGGTCCCGGTGGTCAGCGCGCTGCTGCGCAAGACCGACATCGCGCCCAAGACCACCCACAAGCCGTTCTGCAGCGGGAACAGATGCGTCACGCCGACGGCCAGGGCCAGACCCAGGCCGGTGCGAAGGCTGTTGCGTACCACCACCGCTCGCGTCGCGACGAATCCGGACGGGATGCTCGCGAGGGCTTCGGACTCCGACAGCACCCGCGCGGCCGCCCCGGAATCGGGCAGTCGCCTGCCCAGCACCCGCGCCCACACCGGACGTGCGTCGGCATCGGCGGCCAGTCCGATCACCCGTCCGGTCGCCGACACGCATGCCGATATCGTTCTGCGGGTCAACAGTTTTCGCCCCGTGTCACGGGCGGCGTCGTCGTCGGGTTCGGCGAGAATCTCCAGGATGTCCTCGCGGTAGCGGCTCTGCGCGATGAGCCGCTGTACGGCCAGCGCGTGCGCCAGTGCCCTCCGGTGCGCGTCGCGGTCCGCGCCGCCGGTCTCCAGCACGGCAGCGGATTCGCGCAGCACCGCCACAATCGGATCGCGCAGTTCGGCGAGCAGCGCGCCGGAGGAGCCCTTCACCAGATCGGACAGCCACTGCAGATCGTCGATCACCCGCACGAGCGCCCGGCTGCCGGCGGTGAGTCCCACCGGACGGAAGTCCGCCCCGAGAAAAGTGGTGCGCAGCTTGTCCATTGACGTCAGAACGGCTTCGTCGGCGTTATCCGAGGCGGCATCGCCATCCAGCCGCTCGGCGAGGGTCGCGCAGACGCGTGCCGCGTACAACCGGAGTTCGTTGTGGTGGCGCGGTGGAAACAGGAACAGCGCGGCGGGCACGCACAACGCGAGTGCGATCGCCCACCCGAGCAACCGGTCGGGGATGGGGCCGGGCGGCAGGCACAGCGCCGGGACAAAGGTCAGCAGGGTGGCACGCTGGCCGGCGGCCACGATCTCACTCAGCACGCCGGCGAACATCACCGCCACGGCGATGACGAACATCAGCGTCACCGACAGCCACGGGCTGGGCGCGGCCACGGTGCCCAGCGCGATCAGGATTGCTCCGTTGACGCCGAGACCGGCGTAGGCCAGCGCCCGCGCGGGCCGGTTCCCGGGGAAGTCCACGAGAATCAGCAGGGCGACGGCGCCCAGGATGGCGAACAGCGGTGTCTGCACGCCGCCGACGCTGAATCCGGCGGCGGCGACCACGGGCAGCATCAGCCCGGCACGTCCGGCCCGGCGCATCGCGTCGTACTCGGGGTCACGGGCATGCACCTTGCGCCACAATCCCTGCCACAGGCCGGCCGGCGTGAGCATGCGCTGACCGCTCAGACGGTTACGGGCGGTCCGGGACGGTACCGAACATCCCGGAGTCCAACCCGTCCAGCAGTTGCGATGCCAGCCACCGCAGGTCCCCGAAATCGCGGGGCAGCGAGGCCTGCTCGTAGCCGGTCAGCAGGTCGAGCGCGGCGATCGCGAACACATGGGCTTGACGGTCGTTCTGCAGGACCTCCAGTGCCGATTCCTTCATGATGTCGAAGCGCTGCTGGTCGACCGTGCGCTGCACCTCGCCCACCGTGGGGTCGATGGAACTCCACACCCGGATTGCCGCCTCGGCGCCGTGCGGCAGGGCGAGCGCCTCTTCGACCAGCGTGTCGATCCGGCGCCGCGGGTCCGTCTCGGCCCGGGAGGCCTCGATGATCTGGGTGGTCTTCTCCTGCATCCAGTGCCCGACGAGCGCCTGGGTGAACGCCGACCAGCTGGTGAAGTAGTGATAGAAGGAACCCGTCGTGACGCCGAGCCGCTGGCACACCTCCGCCAGTTTCAGGCCGCCGTAGCCGAGGTCGGACAGGATGTCGATACCGGCCTCGAAATAGGACTCCCTCGACACGACACCCGCCATGGTTGGACACCTTAGTTTGATCTGTCCATCGATTTCGCCGAGCGGCGCCGCTCCAGCGCGCGGAGCTACCGTACTGCACGTTTGCTGGCTGGGTTGTCCAGATAACCGTTTAGCGAAGATAGTCGTAGTGGGATGGGTAAACTGTGGCACAATTTGACTGTGCCGCACATAGCCAGCAGAGGACCGGGCCGACCGCCTGCAGCCAAAGCCGCAGACACCCGCGAACGCATCCTTCATGCTGCGCGCGGTGTGTTCAGCGAACTCGGTTATGACGCGGCAACCTTTCAGGCCATCGCCATCCGCTCAGATCTCACCAGACCTGCCATCAATCACTACTTCGAGAGCAAGCGCGTTCTGTACCGCGAGGTCATCGAGCAGACCAACGCCATGGTGGTCGGGGCCGGGTTCGAGAAGGCCAAGGCCCAGCCCACACTGCTGGCCAGGCTGTCGACATTCTTCTCGGTGGTCATGCAGACGGACAACAAGGATCGGTCCGTGGCGGCCTTCCTGGTGACCTCGGTTCTGGAATCGCAGCGCCACCCCGAACTGGCCCAGGAACCGCACGACTCGCTGACCAGTTCCCGGGCCTTCGTGTCGTGGGCGGTCCAGGAGGCGATCGACAGCAACGAGCTAACCACCGACACCGACGTGGAGACCCTCGTGGAGCTCCTGGTGGCTGTCATGTGGGGGATGGGCTTCTACGCCGGCTATGTCGGCTCATATGAGGATCTGGAACGCGTCATCGAGAAGTTCGAACTGTTGTTGGCTAACAAGCTGTGGTCGCTGGGTAAGTAACTGCCAACATCGCCAGCGCATAGCTAATCTAACTTGTTCGGTAGCATGGCGGGGGATTGATTCCCCGCGCTCAACCGAACGGACAGCCTCATGAGCTCACTGCGCACCCACGACGACAGCTGGGATATCGCCACCAGCGTCGGAACCACCGCCGTCATGGTCGCCGCGGCCCGCGCCGCCGAGACCGACCGGGACTCCCCGCTGATCCGCGACCCGTACGCCAAGATGCTCGTCGACGGAACCGGTGGCGGTGGCGTCTGGGACTTCATGCTGGACAAGGAGTTCGTCGCCAGGGCAGCCGACGTCGACGCCGAGGCCGCCGCGATCTTCTCCCACATGGGCAGCTACCAGGCGGTGCGCACGAAGTTCTTCGACGACTTCTTCGGTGCCGCTGTCGAGGCCGGGATTCGTCAGATCGTCATCCTGGCCTCGGGGCTGGACTCGCGGGCGTACCGGCTGGACTGGCCCGTCGGCACCACGGTGTTCGAGATCGACCAGCCGAAGGTGCTGGAGTACAAGGCGTCGGTGCTGGCCGAGCACGGCGTCGCACCCTGCGCGCAGCTCCATCATGTGCCGGTCGACCTTCGTCAGGACTGGCCGAAGGCCTTGGGTGAGGCGGGATTCGACGTGACCGCACCTACCGCGTGGCTGGCAGAGGGGCTGCTGATGTACCTGCCCGCCGAGGCGCAGGACCGACTGTTCACCCAGATCACTGAGCTCAGCGCCCCGGGCAGCCGGATCTCCGCGGAGACGGCACCGACCCAGGCCCAGGAGCGCCGCGTCGAGATGAAGGCCCGGTTCGACGCGATCCGGGAGAAATTCGGCATGGGCGAGACCCTCGACGTGGGTGAGCTGATGTACAACGACCCGGATCGGGCCGACGTCGCGGTGTGGCTGGCCGAGCACGGCTGGGACAGCACGTCGGTGAAGTCTGCTGACGAGATGCGCAGGCTGGAGCGCTGGGCATTGCCCAGCGGACCCGATGCGCCGGATGACGAGGCGTTCTCCTACTTCGTCACCGGGGTGCGTCGCTGACAGTTGGGCCTTCTGAGCGCCCAACTGGTTGGTTAGTATTCGGGGCATCCCTCATTGGAAGGACGTCCCGCTCGTGACCACTACTGATGCGACACCGGAGGCCACCGCGGTCGCGGCCCCCGACATCCCGGCGATCGTCGCCGACGTCCGGAAAGCTTTCGCCAGCGGCCGCACCCGCGACGTGCGGTGGCGCAAAGAACAGCTGCTGGCCTTGCAGAAACTCGTCACCGACAACGAGCCTGCCATCGCCGCCGCGCTGGACAAGGACCTCGGTCGCCAGCCGTTCGAGGCCTGGCTCGCCGACGTCGCCAGCGTCGCCGCGGAAGCCGGCGACGCGGCCAAAAACGTCGGCAAGTGGTCCCGCCGCAAGTACCGGCGCCTGGAGTTCTCGCAGCTGCCGGGCCGTGGCTGGGTCGAATACGAACCGTTCGGCACCGTCCTGGTCATCGGCGCGTGGAACTTCCCGTTCGCGTTGACGCTGGGGCCCGCGGTCGGTGCGATCGCCGCGGGGAACACCGTCGTCCTCAAGCCGTCCGAGCTGGCGCCCGCATCCTCGGCACTGATGGCCGAACTGGTCCCGCGGTACCTCGACCCGCGCGCGGTCGTCGTGGTGGAGGGTGACGGCGCGGTCAGCCAGGAACTCATCGAGCAGGGCTTCGACAAGTTGTGCTTCACCGGCGGAACCGAGATCGGGCGCAAGGTGTACCAGGCCGCGGCCGCGCACCTGACGCCCGTGACGCTGGAACTGGGTGGCAAGAGCCCCGTGATCGTGGCCGCCGACGCCGACATCGAGGTGGCTGCCAAGCGCATCGCCTGGACCAAGCTGATCAACTCCGGCCAGATCTGCATCGCACCCGATTACGTGCTCGCCGATGCGAGCATCCGCGATCAGCTCGTCGATCGGATCAAGGCGGCGATCACGACGTTCGAGGCCGACGCCGTCGGCGGCAAGCGGATCGTGAACCGGCGCCACTTCGATCGGTTGGCCGGCGCGCTGGCCGTCACCACCGGCGAGGTGGCGATCGGAGGTGGGTCCGATGCCGATGCCGTCGAGATCGACGCGACGGTGGTCGTCGATCCCGGACTCGACGAGCCCCTGATGACCGACGAGATCTTCGGTCCCATCCTGCCCATCGTCACG
>JAHFVC010000408.1 GCA_023264765.1 Mycobacterium sp.
CGGTCCACGATAGGTCACCCCCGTCGGCGCCGGGCGATCTCCGAAAGGTCTGGTCGGGTGGCGTCTTCGTGGATCTGGGTAGTGCCCCCACCAGGGCTCGAACCTGGGACCTGCGGATTACCAGACCGTCGGATTGACCCTTGTCCGCCCCTCACTTAGCGAGGCAGCGTGACCGCTGGCGCCCCGGTCGTTGGTGTCGTCATGGGCACCACCAAGAGCGGCAACTCCTGCCTGCGGGCCAGCACCGACGATGGCACGGCCCTGGCCGCCGCGATACTCGTCGATGGCCGCTGGCACATCTCCGGCTACCCCGGCTACGTCTCCGGGCCACCTGTCGCTGACCTGATCGCCAGGAACGAGTCTGATGCCCGGGCGTGGGTCCGGTGGATCGGCGAGCAGATGGCCCGCGAGTGGGCCCAGCGCATGGCCGGTGCGCGGTGACTGCTCCGAGGACCCCGCCGGCACCGATCTTCGAGGGTGGGCACCTCGCCGGGCTCGAAGTCGATCGTGCCGACCTCGACGACCTGATCGCCCGCCTCCAGGCGGCCCGAGATGGGGCCCGGTGAGCGCGATCCCGGTTGCAACAGGTGTGCGTCAACAGCGTCACAGTTCAGCGAACTCTCAGGCACTTGACGGAAACGTCGCGTCACTATTTCCCCGGGGAAGTAACTACGACCACGGGGGCGATACAACCTTGACAACCATGGGGGTGGCGGACTGGGAGGTCTGGCAGACCGCGCAACGCTTGTCTCGCAAGACAATTGATGAACGGGTGCGCGTGATACGACTGTTTCACACCGAGACTGGCGACCAGCCCATGCAGGTCGGGGCCCCGGCGATCGTCCGCTGGCTTGCCGACCATGAAGACGCCTGGTCTGACTCGACCGCGTGCACGTACACCAGCTACCTGGCCGCGTGGTTCAAGTGGCTACAGGTCACCGACCGCCGCGTCGATAACCCCATGGTGAAGGTTGGGACACCCCGGGCTCCAGACCGCGAGCCCCGGCCGACCTCGGACGCCGACGTCATCAAACTGCTCCAAACCCGAATGTGGACCTCGACGCGGCGAATGATCCTGCTGGCCCTACTCGCCGGGTTGCGCGTGCATGAGATCGCCAAAGTGCGCGGCGAAGACTTTGACCTCGGGGCACGGGTGCTTTGGGTCAAAGGGAAGGGCAAGCGCCTCAAGTCGGTCCCGCTGCACCCGCTACTGATCGAGATGGCGTCCGAGATGCCGGCGGCCGGGTGGTGGTTCCCGATGCGTGGCTACGAGGCCGAGCACATGCTGTCCAAGTCGGTGTCTGACGTGATCGGCCGCACGATGGACCGTGCCGGTATCCGAGGCACCCCGCACTGCCTGCGTCACTGGTATGCCTCGACGTTGCTCGACAACGGGGTCGATATCCGTGTCGTCCAGGAGCTCTTGCGGCATAAGTCGATCGCGACGACGCAGATCTACACGAAGGTGCCCGATGACCGGCGCCGGGACGCTATCGCCACCCTCGATCCGTGGCGAGCCAGAGGAGCTCGACGAGGAGCGGCTTGAATCACTGGGCTGATCGTCGTGCCATCCATCTGTCGATGGTCTCGGGCAGCCAGCCCTTGACCCGGTTGCCGATCAGTGCGTCAGGTTGGGGCAGTCTGCCGGGTACCTGGCTGTAGGCCTTGATGGTGTTCAGCGACAGCCCCGTCCTCTTGGCGACGTCGGACACGCTCAGGTACCGGATCACTCACCAGACGGTATGAATACTTTCGGGCATGCACTTGCGTGCACGCCTCGAAGGGTGCCAGCCCGGTCTTGCTGCCCGTATTGACGATGCCGTAGCCTGCCTCCTCACAGGAAACTGGCAGGGGGGTCGGGGGAATGGTCCGGTTCTGGAGAGCGGTTCTCGCGGCGGCTCTTGTGGCGGGTGTGTTCGCGGCGCCGGCTGGCGCCGATCCTACGATCACTCCTGACCAGTGGGGTATGGATGACGGCGTCGGCGTCGGACCGCGAGTAGCGGGGACACCGTGCCTCGCATCGGAGGCGCACCAGTGGGCCAGCCCAGATGGCGGTGGCCGCTACGCGCTTTGGTGCCCGCCCCCGGCGTTCGTCTGGGTATCGGTGCGATGAGATTCGCCATCGGTGCGGGCCTGACCGCCAGCGCCGTGGCCGTCGGCCTGTTGGTTGGCGCAGCCCCCGCCAGCGCCGAACCGCCCCCACCAGGCTGCGAGCGGGTCCCCATCCTTGGGCTGGACCCGCACATCCGCGAAATCTGCGACACCCCGATCCAGCCCGACGGGTCATGGATCCGCTTCCGCAGCTTCCAATGGCTATCGAGCACAAGGAGCAGCTGCGGCGGCATCTACTACCAGGGCGGGAACTGCCCGTTCTGGATGCCGAACGACGTCACGCCCGGAGGCAACTCTCCCGTCGATCGCTACACCGTCACTTGGGACACGATCCCGCCGGGCGAGCCCGGCCACCTGGGCTAAGCCGCGACGACGAAACCGCCCCGCCAGCGGTGAGGCTAGCGGGGCGGATTCTCGCTTCGGGGGAACTCAGAGTTGGTGGGTCAGTTCGTCGGGCACGATCGGCGGATCAGCCGCCCGGTCACCACCGAGCCACGACAGCATGTCCCGGATGTGCCTGAGCGCGATACGCAGCAGCTCACGTGTCGCGGCGTGCTGCTTCTGCTCATCGACCAGTGACGACTTCACTGTGGTCAGCTCCTGTTCGAGGTCGTCGATCCGGCGGCCCTGGGCATCCACGATCGTTTTCAGTCCGGCTAGGGACGCTTCGAATCGATCGATGGTGTTGGCTTCGCTCGATGACCGCCGGCCGAGAATCGCGGTGATCACCGCGGCCGCGAGCGCGGCAGCGGCCGACACCGATGCGATGACCGCAGGATCGCTCACTTGACGCCAGCGAGGAGCTTTTGTACCAGCGGGAGGCCGCCGAGCGCGCCGGAGGCGGCTTCTTTGACCTTCTCGAGCTCGCCCAACGCATCGTTCGCCTGCTGCACGACGACGGGCAGGTTGTTGATGACGTGCTCAGCCGGAGTGGTGGGATCGGACTTTTTGTTCGGGGTGGCGAACACCGCGGCGAACGCCACCAGGCCCGCGCCCGCGCAACCGGCCCAGCCCACGGGGTCATGCGGTGCTGACGTTGCCGCAGCGCCACCGAACGCGGTGATGAAGGCCATCAGCGACTTTGCGATCGTGGCAGGGGTGTAATTCGTCATGGTCATGCGCCTTTCGTTGCGAGGTACTGCTTGAGGACATCTGGGGTGGCCGCTTCGATTTGGGCCAGCACGGCTTTGGCTTGGTTGACCGGGCCTGAGGCGTTGCCGTACTGGCCCTGGCCGGCCGCTGTGCGAATAACCCGGGATAGTGCGTCGTCGTCGCCTTCGCGGGCCTTCTGCTCGACGTACGGCTCGTGCGGGCCGTGGGCGTCGAGGGAGCGGATCATCTCGATGACCGGCACGGGTGGCTCGCCGGGGGTGGCGTAGATGGATGCGGACGGGGCAGCGGGGTTCGACATGATCAGTTCCTCCAGTGGATCGTTGGTAGTCGGGTTGACGAGGGTGAGGAGTTGGTCGCCGAGCGTCATCGCGCGGCTGTAGCGGGTCTGCCGGTCAGTCAGACCGTTTGTGCCGCCGTTGATTCGGCGCGTCACTGTGTAGACGTCGCCCTGATCCGACAGCGTGTTGATGTCGGGCCGGGACACCGTCCAGTACCAGGCCGCGCCGATGCCGGCCCATTTCAGATCGCCGAGTTCGCCGGGGTTGTCGACGAAGTAGGTTTCGGTGGGCACCAGGCCGTGCGCGTGCGCCCACGCGGAGAACTCGGCGTAGTGCGCCCGTCCGGTGATCTGAATCCAGGTGCGGCCCTTGAACCGAACACCGTCGCCGCGCTGCGTGTTGCCGAGGTCTGCGCGACCCTCGTACTCGCTACCGGAGGCGTACTCCTCGGTGGCGTTGAAGCCAGCCGACTCAGTTCCGGTCTGGGCGATGAACATCGCGATCCGGTTGGGGTTGGTGCACTCCGCCTGCCGCAGACCATCGCCCATCGTGGCCAGAATCTCGCCCGCCCGAGCGGGCGACAGCCCTGTCGCCTGAGACAGCACGGCAGCACCGCTGGCGACCGGTGGCGCCGTGCCCCGCCGGAACGTCGAGAACCCGTCAGCGCGGATCTTGCGCGCGATGAAGTCCTTCACCCACGGGTACGCGTCGCCAGCGGCCCGATCGTAGGTGTCGTATCCCATCTGGCTGTGCATCTCATCGGCCGGGTCGTCCCACCGGCCAGCCCAAAACATCGTGCCCTCGTAGAAGTCCTCCATCTCCTTCAACGTGGCCATCTGGGCGGCGTTGAGCGATCCCCGTTTCCGGAATGGGTGCGACTCCCAGTTCAGGTCTTCAGCGGTGCCGCCGAGGTGGTTCGACCCGTTGTTCCGGCCGTATCCGCCGAGAACAGAGTTGCCTTCGGTCCAGGATGCGGAGTCGGCGTCACGCAGTGGTTCGATGAAGGCATTCCAGTCAGCAGCCCACGCGCCCATGACGGTGGCCGGAACGCCGGATTGAATTTGCAGCGACACAGGGGGATTCGATCCAGCGACGGTGATCCATGTGCAGCCTGCCTGGTCAACCAGTGGCCAACCATCCTCGGTGAACGTGCTTCCGTTAACTGTGCGGACAGCCATCAGTTGCCTCTTTTCCTAGAGTTTCGATTCGGGAGTTACCAGTCGAGGCTGTGGCGGTCGACCGTGGACAGCCATATCCAGCAGACGAGGGCAGTCACAGCAGCGCCGACGAGCGAGCCTGTGATGACAGCGCCGAACGCGCGAATCAGTGCCTGAGGACGACAGGTTTCCATACGCCGCCATCCTTGACTTTCAGCTTCACCGGGTACCAGTCGCCGTCGAGCTTCACAAGAAGCCGGGCTATCCCGGTCGGGGTAAAGGGGACTATCGCAATGGCCTCGACTGTCCCGGTGTAGCGCTGGTCTGCGTGACCGAAATCGTTGGTGGCCCTGACGGTGAAGTCGTAGGCACCCGAAGCTGTGGGTGTGCCGGAGAGGACACCCGTAGGCGATAGTGTCAACCCGGCCGGTGGAGTTCCCGTGTGCACAGCCCAGCTCGGTGCGCCTGTGGCGGTGAGGGTTTCCGAGAATGATGACCCGACGGCCAGCGCGCCACCATCGTTGAGCGACGTCGTCGTGATGACCGGAGGGTCGCCGGTGGGTATGCCACTGGTGAGTTGTTCGTACATGTAGTCCGCTTGAGCCGCGTGCCCCTCGGGGGTGGGGTGAACTACGTCGCCGATGAGCGCGGAACTCCACTCGTTGCCGTAGGCCGGCCAGGTGTCGATCACCCACAACGCTTCGACGGTCGGGCTCGCCAAGATCGACGGGGTCAGCGGCATAGACTGCCCGACAATGGTGTTCGTCATCACGGAGAAGAACGCACGGAATTCTTCGGTGGTGTGTCCGTTGTATCCGCTTGCGGGGTTTTCGGTTTCGATCAGGACAGGGGTGTCCGTCCCCCACAGGGTTTTGATCCGCCCATAGAGGGTTTGCATGTTGCTGGTGAAGACCGCCCCGCTGGCGTTGAGCGCGCCCTTGTCGTTGACGCCCCAACCCATAATGACCAGGTCGGGATCTACCGGCAGCGTCACGCTGTTGTTGACGGTCGTGTAGATCATGGTGCTCGCCGCCGAACCCGACACCCCGGTCAGGTATAGGTTCACCATCGGGCCGCTCGGACCTTCGCTGCTGGTGGTGTAGGTGGTGACGGA
>JAHFVC010000109.1 GCA_023264765.1 Mycobacterium sp.
CGCGGCGACGACCATGAACACGATGCCGACGGGACCGAGGTGCCCGGTGAGGCGCCGGCTTTCGGTGCTCTTGGTGGTGGTCATGACTTCTCCTGGAGGGCCGACGCGAGCTGGTTGTGGTCGATGGCGTGCACGGTGTAGCCGCGATGTCCGATCACCGTCTCGGCGGCGACCATCGCATTGACGATGGCTTCCTCGGTGGCTTCGATCGTGAGATCGAACAGCAGGTCCATCAACTGCGGACCCACCATCCGCAACGGAATCTCGGGCTGGATCGACGTGGCGTCCTCGACGATCCCGTACGGCGGGATGCCGCGGTTTCCGGTCGAGAACGCCAGCATCAGGTCACCGCTGTACTGTTCGCCGGTTCCACCCAGCCTGCCGACCGCCAGTGCGGATCGCTGCGCCAGTCGCTGGCACTGGTGGGGCAGCAACGGCGCGTTGGTTGCGACGATGACGATGATCGAACCCGACCCGGGTGCGTAGCCCGGCGGATGGGCGGGCAACGGCACGTCCGGTTGGGTGACGGACACTCCGTTGATCCGGAGTCGTTCGCGGCGCCCGTGATTGGCCTGCACCAGCACGCCGACGGTGTAACCGAGTACCCGGGACGCGGTACCCGTGCCGCCCTTGAATTGATGGCAGATCATGCCGGTACCGCCGCCGGTGTTGCCTTCGGCGACCGGGCCGTCGGAGGCGGACTCGAGTGCCGCGCGGACGTGTTCGGTGCGGACGTGAAAACCGTTGATGTCGTTCAGGAAACCGTCATAGGTCTCGCCCACGACGGGCAGGGACCAGTAGATCCCGTCGCCGCGGACCCGAACCTGCTCGGCCACCAGCGCGTCACGGACCACCCCGACGCTGTGGGTGTTGGTCAGTCCGATGGCGGTGGTGAGTTCACCGGATTCGCGGATCCACTCCAGGCCGGTGAGTTCGCCGCTGCCGTTGAGCACGTGCGAGCCGGCGAACACCGGTTCGGTCCAGATGTCGTCGTGCGGGACGACCACGGTGACACCGGTGTTGATTCCGTCGCCCTGCAAGGTGGTCTGGCCGACGCGCACTCCGGGCACGTCGGTGATGGCGTTGTTCGGGCCGGTGGGATGTTCCCCGATGACCACGCCGAGGTCTCTGGCACGCATTGGTTGCACCCCATTCATCGCGAGTTATTTTCCTAATTGGAAAAGAACTATGCGCCGGTGTGACCCATCGCGCAACAGAACGGGCAAGATTGGTGCCATGGCCCGGCCGAACAAGCAGGTGGAACGGCGTCGCGACATCATGGATGCCGCGATCGCACTGATCGAGCGCCATGACCTGGCCACCCTCAAGCTGGCCGATGTCGCCGAGGAACTCGGGCTGACCACCAACGCGGTGCGTTACTACTTCAAGGACATGACGCAACTGCTCTCGGAGCTGGCGCTGCGTTCTGACGTGCGGTTCTACGACGAGCGCCTCGAGCTGCAGAGCACCGCGAGCGATCCGCGCGAGCAGCTGGCGCTGACCATGGCCGCCGGCCTGCCCACCGGTCCCGACGACGCCGAGTGGCGGGCGATCTGGCGGGCCGTGTTGTCCGCGGGCTTCGAACTGGACCAGCGCAGTGACGTGCAGGGGATCTATCACCGGCAGGTCGACCTCTACACGGATCTGCTGGCGACAGGGGAGAAGCGCGAGGTGTTCCGGCTGCGGCACCCGGCACGCGATGTCGCCATGACGCTGATGTCGATGGAGGACTACTTCGGGTACCGCATCGTTGCGCGCGATCCCATGCTCAGCCGGGCGACGGCTTTGCGGCTGATGCGGCAGTACGCGGAGCTCGCCGTCGGGGTCGCACTTCCCGAGATCGACTGAGCCGCTACAGCTGCATCGGTGCCGGCGCGGTCACCGTCGTGACGTAGACGTCATCCCCGGGACGTGCCAGCACGAAGGACAGTGGTCGGCCGTCCTGCAGGTCCTGTGCCGTCCGTTGGTGGAACCCGACGGTCACGAAGCCGTTCCTGATGCGCCCGTTCGTGATCTGGGCGTGTTCGGGATCGTCGTCGGGCCACACCGAGCAGTGCAGGGTGCCCGAGGACACCTTGTGCCATTGGCTGTTCTGCTGTGATCGGACGCGAGCGGAGACGCCCTCGACGGTGTAGGAGACCTCGTCGATGAACACCCGCAGCCCGGATCGCAACGTCAGCCCGCAGCCGAACACAGGCCGGGGCGTGTCACATTCGGTACTCTCCGGCAGCACCGAGGACGACACCGCCACGTGGTGGTCCCGGCCGTTGATGTCCTCGATGTGGCGGTCGAATTCCTTGCCGTGCAACGGATCCCCGGCCAGACTCTCGTAGGCCAGGTCGATGGTCCGGGTCTGGCCGGGGTCGAGCTCGAGCCAGGCGTGGCCGAGATAGACGCGGTACCACGGGGTGCTCTGTGTGACATCGAATTGGTAGGTCGCCCTGCGCTCGAGCGTGTTGGTCGCCGTTGCGGCGGTGGCGCGGCGGTCCGACGGAGAGCCGTGCCCGACCGGGGCGATGTCGAAGTTCGACTGCGCCCAGTTGTCGAAGACGACGATCTCCTTGCTCTCGGGATGCGCCTCGTCGAAGTACTTCTTGATCTCGACGCGCACGCAGAAGTGCGTCGCTTCCACTCGGGTGTCGCCGACGGGCACCGAAGCCTCCAGCGGCCACGTGACTCGCACGGTCTTCTTGTCCTTCTTGGGAACCAAGAAGGGATCGGGTGGAGTGAGCTCACGCCATTCCTCGGATCCGGTCAGCGTGAAAGGCAGCCACTTGACCGTGATCTCGGCCTTGGTCGCCTCCAGCGACCCGACGTTGTGCACGGTGACATCGATGAAGTTCGTCGCACCCTTGATCACGTAGGGCACGGCGCCGCCCGCGGCGCTGACCAGTTTGATGTCGTCACTCTTGAGGTTCCCGTTGCCGGGGGCGGGGTGCACCAACAGTTGGGGCCGGTGGGCTTCGAGATACTCGACCGTCACCTCGGCGGTGTCGTCCTCGAACGGTGGGGCGAGTCGGTTCAGGGTCAGCACGAAGTCGTGCATCCGTGCCGGGTTGGTGGTGTCGCTGTCTTGATAGTTCGAATCGGCGAGGTGCAGTACGGGTCCGTCACCGTCGACGTCTTCGGGAAGGCGCAGGATGGGCGGGCGCGCCGTTTCGCCGCCGCGCCAGCGCACATCGGTGCCGATGATGGCCTTGTCGTCGTCGGTGATCACGCTGGGCTTGAGCTGCTGATCGCCGAGTTGACCGGGTTGGGTGCGGCGGTATTCGAAAACGTAGCTCCAGTCGTCGCTGATCGGTATCTCGATACCCGCCACGCGCCCGTCGGTCGGGCCACCCGCTTCGACGGTCTCGATGGACTGCAGCCGGACGGTGTCGCCGGTGGGGTTGGCCGTGAAATCGAAGCGGCGCAACCACGCCGGGTCGATCCAGCCCAACGCCGTGCGGTTCGCCAAGCTGAAGTGCGGCAGGTACTCGGAGCTGTGCATCAGGTCCATGCCGCCCACCTCGCGCGCCTCTACCTCGGCAGTGAAGTCGCCCCTGTTGTAGAGATCCTTCAAGCCCAGATTGTGTCCGAACTCGTGGCAGAGGGTGCGACTGACGTCGCCGATGGGCGCGGCGGCTGGATACACATCGGAGAGGAAGGAGACCGGTCGCTCGAACTGGGTGAACGTGGTCGGCTGGCCCGGGGGTGCCTCGGTCTTACGCCAGAACTTGGTCGGATCAGCGTGACCCCACACGTATTTGGTCGGCAGGTCGGGATTACCGGCACCCATCGGGACCGGCCCATCGGATCCCGAACGGATCACGAAGACGAAGGAATCCGCCAAGGCGATCATGTTGACGCCCCCGGGCATATCGGCGAAGAACGTGCTGACGGCACCCGCCATCTCTTTCTTGCCCTTGGGGGTGGACAGCCAGCCCGCGCCGGCGCCTCCGAGCTTCTTGAACGCATCGCCCCAACCCATCTCGACCTTGATGGGCCCGAACACTTTGTCGCCGACCAGCTTGACGGTCATCCCGCGGCCGTTCGGGTCGGGGACGAAGGCCGAAACCTCCTCGTAGTAGTGACGTAGCGAAGCACCCCCACCGATCGCGAGATCCTTCCATTGGTTACGGGTGGCTTCCTCGTCGTCGTACTTGCGGTCGTTGAGATACAGCAGCACGGTCAGCACACGCCACTCGCGCGGTGGCGGAAGCATGCGGTAGCCCGCGATGCCGCCGGTTCCACCCCAATCCATCAGCGTGGCACCGACGTCGCCGGTGACCGCAACCGGCGGCCCGACTACGTCATCGGGCCACAGCGTCGTCACCCGGAAGCGCCGCACCGCCAGCAGGCTGCCGTCGGCTGCGCTCTTTGCCTCCACATGGAATTCGCCGCGCAGGCAACCGGCCAGCAGCATCACCGATTCGGTGCCGTCGGGATTCGGCGGCTCGACACCGAGGGAGATCGAGCCGGCGTCGAACCCCTCACGCACCGCGTAGGTGACGTCGCCGGGGGTGAGCCCGAGCGCGGGTAGGTCCACGAGCAGTCGCGCGTACCCGGTGGCCACGAGCGGAGCCAGGGGAACCGCGATGGGCAGCTCGCCTTCCTCGAGATCCCATTCCAGGGCGTGCAGATCCGAGCCGGAGGCGACCAGCACCAGCGATCCCCAACGTGTCAGACCGGCGGCGGGGCCGGGCAGCGGCACGGCCACGGATTCGGCGCCGTCCCAGAAGGTCAGCACCTCGGTGTCGGCGGTCTGGTCGAATCGCGTGGCGTACACACCAAGTCCACCCGCCGTCGGCGCGTAGGTGATGTGGTCGTAATCCTCGGTGGTGATCGCGGCTGTGGTGCCGTCGTCGAGGTTGACGGTTGTCAACGTCCGGCCGCTGCCGGCGACAGCCGAGAACACGAGCGCGGTGCGTCCGTCGGCGTCGACGTTCAGGGTGCGGGCGCCTTCGAGGTCTGTGGCGATGACCTCGATATCCCCGTTCTCCAGGTCACAGCGCAGCAACTGCGGCAGCGTTCCGTCTGGCAGGGAATCGGAAAGGATCAGCAGCGCATCGGCATCAGGATGTTCCTCGAGAGCCAGCACGTAGCTGGGCAACTGGGCCAACACCCGGGCGTGGTCGCGGTCCGCGGTATCGCGGCCGACGACCAGCACCGTGCCTTCCGACTCGCCGATGGCCAGGCGGATACCGTCTGCCAGTTGGACGACGCCGACCGGGCTGTTGAAGCCGGTGCCGAGTTCGACGACCGTGCCGTCGAACAGCCGGATGGCGAGGAGACGCCCGTCGGCGGTTGCTGCGTAGACGCTGTTGCGTGAAGCTACGAAGCGCACGCTGTCCGCGACGACGTCGGTTCCGACTGGAATGGTTCGTATGTACATGGCGCTTCCCCCGGTGGTGGCCTGTGGTTTGGACAGTCAAACAGGGAACAACCTGTTAGGCAGCTGAAAGTGCTTATGTTTCCCTGAAATTCGTACGGTCGAAGGACGTCAGGTGCCGCAGCATTCTTTGCTGCGTCTTGACCTGCAGCTCCGTCGGATGATCGAAACCACCCCCAGGAGCGTCAATTTCGCGATTCGCCGGTTCGTCGCGAACGGGCGGCCACGGGTCGGGCGCGCGGCCGAACCTGGCGGATTCGGTCGCGATGGGCGCTGTGCAGCCAAAACCGTTGCCCCGCCGCGATGATGCCGGCGCAACGGCCTTCCCGTCATCGGTCAGCGCGCGATCAGTTCGTTGTTGCCGAGGTCGATGGCCACCGGGTCGGTCCAGGGATCGCAACTCGACCCGAAGGGAAACCCTGAGGAGCACGACTGCATGCGGAAGTACGCAGTCACCGGTCCCGGTGCGGGTCGGGTGCCGAACAGGTAGTGCGGTTTGTCGCCGTCCCGATCCCTCTGGCCGGAGAAGACGGGGTCTCCTCCGCCTTGGCGTTGGCCGAACCCGATGTTGTAGTGACTGACCGAGCACAGTGGCGGAGCCGGATCGTAGCCAGGGCACTTCGGCAGGATCACCGACACATTGGCATTGCAGCTGTTGTAGGTCGCGGTCAGGTTGATGATCGGGCTGGTGCCGGCGGAACTGGTGAAGCAGGCCGGCGGCCCGTTACCGCCCGGTGTGCCCACGACCGCCGACGCGGCCCACTTGGTGCCGATGATCCAGACGGCGACCCCCATTTGCTTCATATCACAATTGCTGATGAGGTCCCTGGTGGGATTGGCGTTCCAAAAGTCCAGTGCGCCTTGCGGAGTCAGGCCCCTGGGGTTGAAGACATTCATCTGCCCCCAGGCCGTGGGATTGAAGCCCTTGTCCTGCAGCAGCCCCAGCGTGTTCGACGTCAGGTTGCCGTTGTTTCCTGCCAACGTCTGCGCGTTGTGCACCGCGACGTCGACGAGCGCCTGCTGCGCCGGCTCATAGGGCGCGCAACCTGCGGCCACGTGCTGTCTGTTGATCAGATCGGCCAGGTCACCTTCGGGGCTGGCCGTGGCCTGCGGTGCGGCCAGGACGGACGCCGCGACGACGCCGCCGACCGCAAGAGCCGTCGCGATCGCACGCCATCGCCGCCGCAGCCCGGAACGGCCGTGGTGAGCTTCATTGTCGGGAGGGCGCCGGTCTGCGGCGCCCGTTGTTGATTCGGTCATTGTGTTTGTGCTCCTTCGGAAGTCGGCCGTCTTCGTCCGGAACGGGCGAGATGCGACTGTGGCGAAGGTATGACCGAGGGCATGACCGCATCACGCGTAGTGGACTACCTGTCAATTGGCAGCTAATACTCGTCGGTGCAGGTAGTGCTTGGTGGGAGCTCTACTGTCGCAAGAGTTCGGTGATGAGTTCGTCGAGGCGCTCGGCATCGGTGATCACGGCGCTGCCGGTGATGAAACTGGTCATGATCCCGCTGATGAAGGTCAACACGACGAGAGCGCGTTCCTCGACCTGGCTGGCCGGGATGCCGGGATCGTCATACCAGCGGGCGATAACCTGTCGCGCCAGACTGTAGAACTGCGCGCCGTAGGTGGCCATGGTCATCGTGAGATCAGGGTCGTGGTGAGCGTGCAGGATCAGTTCGAATCGGGCGCGGGTGCGGGTGAGGTAGGGCTCGGTGCCGGCGAGCATCACCAGTCGCGCCAAGCCGAGTGTGCCGCTGTAGTGGGGTGTGAACCGCTCACTGGCTTCGTCGGTCATCGACAGGTCGCCGAGGTCGAGTTCGGTGATGCGCGCCGCGACACCTTGGAGGAGTGCTTTGCGTGTACGGAAGTAGTAGGACGTAGTTCCAGCCGGTAGACCGGCATGCTTGTCCACCCTCGGATGGGTGAGCCCCCGCGAGCCTTCGGTGCCCAACAGCTCAATCGCGGCGTCGGTGAGATCGGTCCGCCGCTTGACCGGGTTGTACTTGCGAGGTGCGCTGATGGCGGAATCGTAGCGCTGCGCTTCGGCGCACTACCGGGCTGGCTGTGAGGAAATGTTTCCTCTAATACCTTAGAGGATGCTAGGTTGCGGCGATGGGGGAGAACGACGGGGTTCACGCCTGCGCACGGCGGTGGATGGCTATCGGTGCCGTGGTTTCGGCAGTGGCGGTCTGCGCTGCGGTGCCGGCATGGGCAGGTCTTCCACCGGACTTCGATCCCGAGCACGATGTGTGGTCGACCGCCGTCACGCCGGCAACGTGCCGTCCCGGCGACCGGGTCGAAACCGGACTGCAGGGCGAGGTGCCGGTAGGTGATCGCGATTCTCGGCGCAGCACCCTGGGCTACAACTGCAACGTCGACCTGATCGGCCAGTACCAGGGGCCAGGCGCGGGTTGGACGAGTGCGGCCTATGAGAACTGTGTCTATATCGGATCGACGTTCCCGCACACCGATGGTGTGCAGGTACTCGATGTGTCCGACCCGACGCACCCGCGGCCCACGGCGATACTGGACCAGCCGGCGATGATCAACGGCACCTGGGAATCGTTGAAAGTCAACGAGACCCGAGGTCTGCTCGCGGGTACCGGGGTGCCTTTCCTGTTCGGGCTGGGCTACATCTCCATCTATGACATCGCTTCGGACTGCGCGCACCCACGCCTGCTCAACGAAGGACGCGGATCGCTTCCCGGGGTTCGGATTCCGATGCTCACCCACGAGGGCGGCTTCTCGCCCGACGGCAACACCTACTGGGCTTCGGGGCAGATCTGGGCGAGTGCCGTCGACGTGTCCGATCCCGCTGATCCGACGGTCATCTGGAGCGCGCCAGCCGGATTCGCCAGCCACGGAATGGATTTCACCCCAGACGGGGACACCATGTTCATGTCGACGGCGGCAGGTCTGAACGTGCTGGACACGTCGGCGGTACAGGACCGGGCCGCGCCGGGGATGACCATGCACCAGCTGCTACCCAGCCGTGGCTACAAGCACTGGCATGACGGGCTGATCAGCCAGCACAGCATCTACGTCACCTACGGCGGCGTGCCGCACCTGTTCAACGTCGACGAGTTCGGCTCGGGCGGGGTCAAACTGTTCGACGCCTCCGACGTCGCCGATCTGCGCCTGCGCACCAACGTCAAGCTGGACATCAACCTGCCGCAGAATCTGGACCGATGGGCCGCGAGCGCGTCGAGCAGCGGCGCCTTCGGCTACGAATCGCATTACTGCACCGTCGATCGCCGCGATGACCCGCAGGCCCTGGCGTGCGGGTGGGCGCAATCCGGGATCCGGGTGTTCGATGTGCGTGACCCCGACCGTGTCCGCGAGATCGCGTACTTCAATCCGCCTGCCCAGACGGGCAAGAACGACCAGCTACCCAATTCCCAGCATGTCCGATTCGGCGGTGTGGTGGTGCCGCCGGCCAGTAGCGCCATCTCGATCGCACAGGCCATCCTCAACGGTCAGATCAACGGCGACGACATCGTTCGCGAAGGACGCATCATCGGCCTGGATCTGTCGGCGGACTGGTGCATGTCCCCGCCGGCCTTCCGCGGCAACCTGCTCTATGTCACCTGCTCGGATAACGGGTTCATGGCCCTGCGCCTGGATCCCTCGGTGTACCCGCCACGATGACGGCGCCGTCTCGAAAGCTGCTGCGCACCGCCCTCGTCGCTGTGCTCGCCGCAGCCCTCGGCGCGGTGTTGGGCGCGGCCACGGTCCACCGCGACGACATTGCCACGCCGATCCTGTCGCCGATGGAAATCGGCTTCGCACAAGATATGTCGGCGCACCACCAACAAGCGGTGACGATGACCGACATGCTCGCCGCCGACGCGTCGCCGGATGTCAAAGCGCTTGCCGAACAGATCCGGTACACGCAGCTCGCCGAGATCGGTCAGATGACCGGCTGGCTTCAACTCGTCGGTGCGTCGCCGGCGGCGCAACAACCCATGGCCTGGATGACCGACCACCACACCGCACACGTCGGCGTCCAGATGGGCATGCCCGGAATGGCCACCCCCGCCGAACTCACCCAACTGCAACACAGCACCGGTCACGCAAATGAGGCGCTGTTCCTCGAGCTCATGACCCGTCACCACCAAGGCGGAATCACGATGGCCGCCTATGCATTCCAGCGCGCGACCGGCGACGCCGTACGTCGTGCTGCGAGCATCATGGTCGCTGAACAAACCGAAGAAATCCAGATCATGACCGTGATGCTCGACCGGTTGCCTCGGGCTCGCTGAACATCACCGGTGACTACGCGTGCGTTCGTGGAGCCGATGACGGGAATCGAACCCGCGTATTCAGCTTGGGAAGCTGATGTTCTGCCATTGAACTACATCGGCGTACCAGCGGTGCTGGTGAACAGGAAGATTAGCACCGCGGGATCCGGGCGCCGTACCCGACGCCCGGCGTGCTGGTCGTTTCCGAGGTTTTGGTCGTCGTAGAGCACGGTCGACGACCAAAACGTCGGAAATGAGGCCCGCCCTGATCAGGCGGCGGCCGGGGCCGCGTCCTTGGCGGGTTCGGTCTTGGTGTCGACGTCGCCTGACGTGGTGGTGTCGGTGGTCGTCGTGGTCGTGACACCTGGTGTCCCTGTCGTCGGCGTGCTCGTGGAACCGTTCGTGTCGGTCGAACTCGTCTTGTCTTCGACCTTCGATCCCGGCTCGAACTTGTTGCCGGTTTTGGTGACGTCCTGGGTCGGTTCCGGTGTCGCGCTCGGCGTGGCCTTGACTGAAGGGGTCGCGGAGGGCGTGGCCGAAGGAGTGGCAGAGGCAGTGGGCGTCGGGGTCGACACCGTGCCCGTCGAGCCGGTGCCCGTCACCTCGGTGCCCGTGTCTTCCTCGACCGGCGTCGTCTCCGGGCCCGTCTTCAACGTCACCACGGTCTTGTCCGCGGTCGTGGGTACCGCGGTGACCGACAGCGCACTCGCACCGGCCACGTTGGTCGACCCGGGCGCTCCCGACGGTTTGGCCTTCAAGGCCTCGGCCAATGTCTGCTGGAAGAACACGACGCCGTTGGTGATCGTGTCGGCGCCCGCGGCGAGACCTTGGGCGATCCCTTTCACGCCGTCGACGAGCGCGTCGACCACATTGCCGATGTTGATGGGTAGCAAGGAATCAACGAGATTCTGACCCGCGACGATCACCGACCGTGCGAACTTGTCGAAGCCGCCGAACAAGGCGCTCCCGAGGCCGACGAGGGCGATCGGCCAGGCGGCGGCCAGGGCTTCGTCGACGGCCAGGGTGCGCTGGTTGCGGGCGATGCGCGAAGCCAGCAGCGGCCCGCCGACGAGCGTCACCGTCGTGACGAGGCCCTTCTCGATGGTCGTCAGCGCCCCGAGCAGGTCGCCGGCGAGCACCTGCTTGGTGACGGTGACGATCGCTTCGGGGAGCGCGCGCAGGCTGGTGCCGAGACCGTCGCCGGCCTTGGCCCACCCCACGCCGAATGTCGCGAGGTCGGTGATCTGGTTCTTGATGTACTGCTTGAGGACGGGCAGCTCCAGGATCTCCAGGATCGAGGCCGTCAGGTGAAACTCCGGCATCTGGACGCTGTGCGCGACGGGCGGAGCGATGGCCGTCAGCGCGGGCGGTGGGGCCACGACGGGGGTGAAGGCGACGGCACCGGCGGCCACAGCGACCGCCATGGGAACGCTGAAACGGGCTGCGATTGATTGCATTGTGAAGCTCCTTGCCTGGTAGGAACCGCGTGATGAGTTGACGCTAACGTCAATTCTGTGCGGAGGCTGTAGATCCGCCATGTCGGGCGGTCCGTCACGGAGGCTGTCCGGGTGACTAGGCTCATCGCGTGCTGCTCTCCGATCGCGATATCCGCGCCGAGATCTCCGCCGGCCGTCTGGCGCTCGACCCGTTCGACGACTCCTTGATCCAGCCGTCCAGCGTCGACGTGCGCCTCGACAACCTGTTCCGGGTGTTCAACAACACCCGCTACACCCATATCGATCCGGCGGAGCGCCAAGACGACCTGACCTCACTGGTCGAACCAAAGGAGGGGGAGCCCTTCGTGCTGCACCCCGGCGAGTTCGTCCTGGGCGCGACGCTGGAGCGCTGCAGCCTGCCCGACGATCTGGCCGGGCGACTGGAGGGCAAGTCCTCGCTCGGGCGCCTGGGCCTGCTGACGCACTCCACCGCAGGCTTCATCGACCCCGGTTTCACCGGTCACATCACCCTCGAGTTGTCCAACGTGGCCAATCTGCCGATCACGCTGTGGCCCGGCATGAAGATCGGCCAACTGTGCCTGCTGCGACTGACCAGCCCCGCCGAAAACCCGTACGGTAGCGCCGCGGCGGGTTCCAAATATCAAGGCCAGCGCGGCCCGACGCCGTCGAAGTCGTACCAGAATTTCATCAAGTCATAGCTCCTGCACAGGCTGCGCCGGCAGGGTGTGGTCCAGACACGGCCGAGCTTTCGCGCCGGTACCCGAGTAGGGTCGGTTAAGTGGTCTAGCTAACGCTGTCGGCGGGTAACGACGCCGCTGGTGTGGGCGATGAACTATCTAGTCGGCGCTTTGTGCCGCAGGGGGCGGATGCGGCGCCTGGATAGTGCAGCAAACATTTGGAGGGGTTAAGTGGACATCGTATTAGGTGTGTCTCTGACACCTACGACGGTGCGTATGGTGCTGGTCGAGGGAGATAAAGCCGACGGAGCCACCGTCGATCACGACGTCTTCCCGGTATCGCCGTCGAATGACTCAGCAACTCCGAGTGCGGCCGACCAGGTGGTCCAGGCGGTGCTCGGAACTCAGGAGAGCGCCGAGGCGGGCGGCCACCATCTCGCCCATGTCGGCGTCACCTGGACCGACCACACCGAAGCGGCCGTCCTGCGGGACGCGCTGGCCGCGCACGGCATCAACGACGTCATGCTCGTCTCCGAACTGCACGCCGCCAGCGCCTTGGCCAAGGCCGCCGGTGCCGCGGTCGGCTATCAGTCGACGGCGCTGCTCTTCCTGGACCGCGACACCGCAACGCTGTCGGTGGTCAACGGGGATGACGGCTCCGTCGTCAAGGTCCTCACCCGCAGCCTGCACAGCACCGACGCCATGGCCGTGCTGGCCGAGATGGCCGCCGCGGTCGCCGGTCGCGAGTCCGCGCCGCAAGGCATGTTCGTGGTCGGCTCCGGCGTCGATGTGTCGTCGGTGAAGGACCACCTCGAGCACCTGGTCGACATCCCGGTGAGCGCTCCCGAGGAATCCGACCTGGCACTGGCCCGCGGCGCCGCCCTGGCCGCCGCGAATGCCCCCACCTTCGAGGCGTCGACGGTCGGTCTGGCGTACTCCCAGGATCCCGACGGCCCCACCGCAGGATCGGCGTACGCCGCGATGGCCGCAGCAGACACCCAGATGGCCATCCCGTCGGCGGACGTGCCGTTGTTCAGCGATGACGTCGATGCCGCTTTCGCGCAGACGCCCGCGCCGGTCGAAGAGGGTCGTAAGCCCTTCCTTCTCGTCGGCAGCGCGCTGACCTCGATCTTCGTTGTGGGCGTTGTGGCGCTTGCTGTTTCGCTGGCCGTCAGCATCCGGCCCACCGCCGATCAGCGGCCCTCGCCGGCCCAGAATGCGGTGGCACCCAGCGCCCCCGCCGTCGCGCCGAAACCGGTGCCCGAGGCAGCGCCCGTGCAACCGGCCGCGCCGCCCCCGGCCCCGCCCGCCGAGACCATCAAGGCGCCGATCCAGGTTGTGCAGCAGGTGCCGCAACCGCGCCAGGTCTACGTCGAACAGCCCCCGGCCGCCCCGGCACCCGCCGCGCCGCCGCCCGTGCCCGAGGCGCCCGCACCCGTCCCGGTGCCGGTCGTCGCGCCCCCCGTGGATGTGCCCCCACCCGCGGTCCAGTGGCCGCATCCGGTGATCCGCATGCCGTGGGATCCCCCCAAGCGACAGCAGTACCCCGACCCCGACGACTACCCGAACCAGTATCCGGGCGGCTACCCCGGCCAGTACCCGGGTGGATCCAACGGCGGTTACCCCAACCAATATCCCGGCAGTTCCAACGGCGGGTATCCCGGCTCCGGTTACCCGGGCGGATCCAACGGTGGCTACCCGGGCCAGTACCCCGGCAATTCCAACGGCGGCTATCCGGGTTCGGGTAGTCAGGGCGGCTATGGCGGTGGAAACGGGAACGGAAATGGGAACGGCCGAGGTGACCGCGGCGACGACGGTCCCAAGAAGAGCGGCCCCTGCTTCCTGATCTTCTGCGCTCCTCGCTGACCGTCGTAAGCTCGCACCCATGCGGCAACGGATTCGTTGGCTGGCTCTACACGGAGTGGTGCGCGGGATCTCCACGGTGGCGGCACGGCGGGGTGACCCGCAGGGCCGGCTGATCGCCGATCCGCAGGCCCGCGCCGATCCCGGCGGCTTCGCCGACGAGATGCGCGCGCTGGGTCCGGTGATCCGGGGCCGGGCGGTGCTCCTCACGTTCGATCACGCTGTGGCCAGTGAGGTTCTGCGCTCGGAGGATTGGCGCGTCAGCTCACTGGGCATCAACCTGCCCAAGCCGTTGCGCTGGATCGTGGAGCATACCTCCAACGACCTTCTGCACCCCATCGAGCCGCCGTCGCTGCTGTCCATCGAGCCGCCCGAACACACCCGGATGCGCAAGCTCGTCTCGTCGGTGTTCACCACCCGCGCCGTCGCCCGGCTGCGCGAACGAGTGCAGGAGCGCGCCGACCAACTGCTCGACGAACTCGGCGGCGACACGATCAACGTGGTCGACAGGTACTGCGCCCAGCTGCCCGTCGCCGTCATCGGAGACATCCTCGGCGTCCCCGAGCCGGACCGGCCCAACATCCTGCGCTTCGGCGAGCTGGCCGCGCCCAGCCTTGATATCGGCTTGACCTGGGCGCAGTCCCAACAGGTCGATGAGGGCATCGCCGGGTTCGACACGTGGCTGGGCGGGCACCTGCGCGAGCTGCGCCGCAACCCCGGCGAGGATCTGCTGAGCCAGATCATCGCCGCGTCCGACGGCGGTGCCGCCGGCGAATCGTTGACCGAACGTGAGCTGAAGGCGCTGGCCGGGCTGGTGTTGGCCGCCGGTTTCGAGACCACGGTGAACCTGCTGGGCAACGGCATCCGGATGCTGCTGGATCAGCCCGAACATCTTCACACCCTGGCCGCGCGTCCGGAGTTGTGGCCGAACGCCGTCGAGGAGATCCTGCGCCTCGATTCGCCGGTGCAGATGAGCGCCCGGATCGCCGGGCGCGACGTCGATCTGGCCGGCACCGCGGTGCAACACGGCGAGCTGGTCATCCTGCACCTGGCGGGCGCCAACCGTGACCCCGCGGTGTTCCCCGACCCGCACCGCTTCGACATCGAGCGGGAGAATGCCGGCCGGCACCTGTCATTCTCCGGCGGCAGGCACTTCTGCCTGGGCGCCGCCCTCGCGCGCGCCGAGGGCGAGGTGGGTTTGCAGACGTTCTTCGCGCGCTATCCCGACGCCCGACTGGCCGGCGCGGGGACGCGGCGCGACACCCGGGTGCTGCGTGGATGGGCGACCCTGCCGATCGCCCTCGGCGACGCCCGTCCCGCGCTACGGTCATAGGTGTGGACTTCCGGGCTGCCCTGCTCGAACAGACCAGACTCTTCGGCGACGTCATCCGCCAGGCGGATCCGTCGACGCCGGTCCCGACCTGTCCGGACTGGACGGTGACCCAGCTGTTCCGCCATGTCGGGCGCGGAAACCGTTGGTGCGCACAGATAATCAGCGACCGGCTCAGCGATGGGCTGGATCCGCGCGACGTCCGCGACGGTAAACCGCCCGAGGATCTCGACGCCGCGATCGACTGGCTGAACACCGGGGCGCAGCTGATTCTCGACGCCGTGGACCACGTGGGCCCGCAGCGGGTGTGGACGTTCCTGGGGCCGCGTCCGGCCGGCTGGTGGGTGCGCCGCCGCCTGCATGAGCTGACCGTCCACCGCGCCGACGCCGAGCTGGCCGTCGGCACGGAATACACCCTGCCCGCAGAACTGGCCGCCGATGGGGTCAGCGAATGGATCGAGCTGGCCACCGCCGCCGGCCTGGGGCTCTCACCTGGCCAGCGGCTGCACCTGCACGCCACCGACGACGGCCTGGGCCCGACCGGGGAGTGGCTGGTGGTCAACGACGAAGACGGCCTGGCGTGGTCGCACGCGCACGCCAAGGGCGATGTCGCGGTGCGGGGCCCGGCACTGAATCTGCTGCTCGCCATCACCCGTCGGCGCGCCGACGGTGTCGACGTCCTCGGCGACAACGCCGTATGGGATGACTGGCTGGCCAACACCCCGTTCTAAGGTTGGCTGTATGAGCACTTCGGAGATCGCCACCGTCCTCGCCTGGCATGACGCCCTCAACGCCCGGGATTTCGACACGCTGGATCAGTTGTGCAGCGACGACATCGAGTTCGGCGATGAAGACGGCGCCGCGCAAGGCCGCACCGCGCTGCGCGATTGGGCGCAGGGCCTGGGCGACACCGTGACCGTGGGCCGGCTGTACGTGCACGAGGGCGTCGTGGTGGCCGAGCAGACCGTCACCGGCGATGACGGTGCAGACGCCGACACCTTCGGTGCGGCGTTCCGGGTGGTGCACGACCACATCACGTCGGTATTCCGGCACACCAGCCTGGATGCGGCCCTGTCGGCTACCGAGCTGTCGGAAGACGATCTGGTGTAACCGGACCCGGCGTCGCCAGCACCGCCGCGATCGCCGTCGTCAACGGTACCGACAGCGCCAGCGCGATCCCGCCCACCGCCGACCGGGCGATCTCGATGGCCACGCTCTCGCTGGTCAACACATCCCCGAGCGACCGGTTGGCCACACTGAACAACAGCAGCAGGGGCAGCGAACTGCCCGCGTAGGCCAGCACCAGGGTGTAGACGGTGCTGGCGATGTGGTCACGGCCCACCCGCATGGCGCCGGCGAAGATGGCCCGCCTCGACGCGGCGTGCTCGGCCAGTTCGAAGGCCGTCGACGCTTGGGTAACGGTGACGTCGTTGAGCACACCGAGTGAGCCGATGACGAACCCGGCGAGCAACAGGCCGGTGATCGACACGTGGCCCAGATATGCCGCGACTTCGTTGTTCTGGTCCTCCGAGAGTCCGGTGAGGTGAGCGAGTTCGATTGCGCCCCAGGACAACACCGCCGCCAGCAAGAGCGCGGTCAGGGTGCCCAGCAGCGCCGCGCTGGTGCGCAGGCTGACACCGTGCGCCAGGTAGAGGACCGCGTACAGGATGACCGAGGACGCAACCAGGGCAGCGGGTACGGCGGGGGCGCCGTCGCGCAGTGCGGGTAGCAGGAACACCACCAGCACGGCGAACGCCACCACGATGCCGACCATGGCGCGCAGCCCGCGCCAGCGGGCCACCGCCACCACCACGATGGCGAACGCCGCCGCCAAACCGACCAGTGCCCAGGTGCGTTCGAAGTCGAAGAAGGCGTAGGTGGTCGAGCCTGCGCCGTCGACGACACGGCTGAGCCGGACGTGATCGCCCGCGGAGAGTTGCGGCTGCCCGGGGCCGCCG
>JAHFVC010000110.1 GCA_023264765.1 Mycobacterium sp.
CTGCCCTTCTCGATGGGCGGCGGCGGCGTGTCGTAGCTGCGCCGCCAGGCCATGAACTGCTCTTCGCCGTACTTGGCCAGCGTCTCGGCCTTGTCCAGGCCCTGCAGCGCGCCGTAGTGCCGTTCGTTGAGGCGCCAGTCGCGGTGTACCGGGATCCACAGCCGGTCGGCGGCCTCCAGCGCGAGATTGGCGGTGATGATCGCCCGGCGCAGCAGAGAGGTGTACAGGACATCGGGCAGCACGCCCTCTTCGGCGAGCAGCTCGCCACCGCGCACCGCCTGGGCCCGGCCCTTATCGGTGAGGTCGACGTCAACCCATCCGGTGAACAGGTTCTTCTCGTTCCACTGGCTCTCGCCGTGGCGCAGCAGGATCAGGTTCGCCATGGCACAGATCCTCTCATGAGCCGGAGTCGTCTTCCCGATCGATCAGATTGCGCTTACTCATCTCCGATGAGATGTGCAAAAGCCTGGAGGTTCTTCAGGGACTCGCCGCGCGCCACCCGCCACTCCCACTCCTTTTCGATGGATGTGCGAAAACCCAACTCCAGCAACGTGTTGAAATCCGAGTCCACCGCTTCGAGGACCTGACCCAGCACCCGGTCGAGTTCGTCGGCGCTGACCGACTCCAGTGCCATCCGGCCCACCAGATAGATGTCGCCCAGGTTGTCCAGTGTGTAGGCCACGCCGTACAGCCTGCGGTTGCGCTTGAGCAGGAACCGGTAGACGGACTCGAAGTTCTCGTCCGGTCGGCGGCAGACGAACGCCTCGACCCGCACCGAATGCTCTCCGATGCTCAGGATGGTGTTCGTCTTGAGCCGCCGCTCGCCCGGCAGCGCGACCACCAGACCCGGCAGCCCGCCGTGCGCCCCCTTGTGATGGGCGTATTCCAGCTCGTGTTCTTGCAGCGTTGCCTCGATGAGGTCCTGAACGGCGCTCATGCCCGCACCCCGCGGCGCATCGAGAACCGGCGCCCGCTGCGCCGCCCCGTCGCATCGCGGCGCGGATGTCGCGCGCGATAGTCACCGATGGCACGTCCGTAGCTGGCCAGCAATCCGTCGACGGTGTGCGCCCAGGAGAAGGTGTCGGCGTGCGCGATGGCCGCGTCGCGCATCCGCTCGGGGTCCGCGGCCAACAGCGCGTCCAGGGCGGCCGCCCAATCCTCCTGGTCGTGTCCGTGGACCAACCTGCCGGTCACACCGTCGCGGACCGCGACGGGCAGACCGCCCACCGCGGCCGCCACCACCGGCGTCCCGCAGGCCTGCGCCTCGACCGCCACGAGGCCGAAGGACTCCGAATAGCTCGGCACCGCGACCAGGTCGGCGGCGCGGTAGACATCGACCAGTTGTTCCCGGGACTGGGGCGGCAGGAAGGTGACCCGGTCGGCGATCCCGAGTTCGTCGGCCAGCCGGATCAGGCCGTCGGGGGCGGCCAACCCGGACCCCGACGGGCCACCGGCGACCACGACGCGCAAGGTCGGCACCTTGGCTGCCGCGCGCAGCAGCACGTCGGGTGCCTTCAGTGGTTGGATCCGGCCCACGAAGGCCACGATCCGTTCCGCCGGGTCGAGTCCGACCGCCGCGCGCGCGGCCAGCTTGTCCCCCGGCGTGAATACCCCGAGATCGACTCCCGGGTGTACCACGTCGATCTGCGATCGCTGCGCGTGATGCAGCGAGACGAGTTGCTGCGCTTCGATTTCGGTGTTGACGATGAGCCGGTCCGCCTCGTCGACCACCTGCTGCTCACCGATCGCGCGCATGGCGGGCTCCGGGGTGTCCCCGTCGGCGAGGGCGGCGTTCTTCACCGCCGCCAGCGTGTGCGCGGTGTGTACCAGCGGCACGGCCCAGCGGTCCCGGGCCAGCCAGCCGACCTGCCCGGACAGCCAGTAGTGCGAATGGACGATGTCGTAGTACCCGGGCTCGTGATTGGCCTCGGCCCGCAGCACCCCAGCCGTGAACGCACACAGCTGCGTCGGCAGATCGGTCTTGTCGAGGCCCTCGAACGGGCCCGCGACCACATTGCGCACCAGCACTCCGGGCGCGACCCGAACGACGGGTTCGTCGGCCGAGGACGTGGCCCTGGTGAAGATCTCGACCTCGACGCCGCGGCGCGCCATCTCCAGGGCGGTCTGCAGCACGTAGACGTTCATCCCGCCCGCATCTCCGGTACCCGGCTGCGCCAGCGGCGAGGTGTGCACCGACAGCACCGCCACTCGCTTGGCCGATGGAGCCGCCGCAGTGCTCAGATCGCTTGAAAGACGCACACAGACATGTCTACACCCAGGCCCGGATCCGTCAGGCTCCGGAGACGTTCAGCTCGCCACGGCGCAACTGGGCGCGGCGCATGGCGGCGATCGGATCGGCATAGAGCCCGCCGAGCGACACCACACCGGCCCCGGCTTCCTGCACCCGGTTGCCGAAGGCGGTGACCCGGATGTCGCGGGCCGGCAGCACCGAGCGCGCCGCGAAGGCCTGCTCCAGGGTCTCCATGCCCTCCGGGTACTCGGTGAAGGCCTGACCGCCGACCACCAGGTCATCGGGGTTGAGCATGTCGCGCAATAGGGCCACGGCCTCGCCGAGCACGCGGGCGCGCTCGGCGAGCAGTACGCGGGCCCCTTCATGGCCCCCGCGTGCGGCCCGCAACACGGCGGTCAGCGTCGACGCCGGCCCCTCGGCCGGGATGATGCGCTGCGCACGAGCCGCGGTCAGCACCGCTTCGTCGCTGACGGTGGACTCCAGTTGTCCTGTGCCACCGAGTAGTTCGGAGTTCACCGGCAGGGCGGCGATGGTGCCGGGACCGCTGGCGGGTGAATGCACCCGGCCGCCGATGGACAGCGCATAACCCACGGTCTCGCGGGCGTAGACGTAGAGGCTGGTACCGGTCTGGGTGCCGGGCCTGCGCACCCCGAGCAGCAGTTCGGCGCCGGCCATCGCGTCGACGTGCGAGGCCACCGACACCGGCAGGCCCAGCGTCTCGGCCAGCACCGGGCCCACGGGTGCCTCCGACCAGCCCAGCCGGGGATGGTCGAGGTAACCCGACACGCTGTCGACGACACCGCCGGTGGCGACGCCGACCCACAGCGGGCGCCTGCGGTGCCAGCGGCTCAGGTAACGCCGCGCGCTGCCGGCCAACGAGGCCAGGGCAGCGTTCTGCGCGCCGCGCGGCGTCGGGGTTTCGACGACGTCGAGCGTGCGACCGAACAGATCGGTCGCCACGATGCTGGTGGTGCGGGCACCGATGTGCAGGCCGAGGGTGAGGAAGGGTTCGTGGTTGACCTCGACCGGGACGCGGGGCCTGCCGATGGCGCCGGACACGGCGAGATCGGCGCGCTCGCGCAGCACCCCGGCGTCGAGCAGGGCGGTGACCTGGCGGTTCACCGTGGCGATGCTCAGACCGGTGACTCGGGCGATGGCGTCGCGGGCGATCGGCCCGCGCTGCCGGGCGGCGCCGAAGACGGCGGCCGCGGCAGCGTCGGCGACCTTCAGCGAGGGGGCGACGATGTGATGGCGGGCCAGCAGGGCACGCTTGGCGTGAGCCACGGACGCCGCGGCGGCGGGGGTAGTGGCGATGGGAGCAGAAGCAGCGGTGGCGGTACGCACAGGATTTGTCCTTTGTGAAGTTTCGACGAGGGAGGCTTCTGCCACACCGTCGACTTCTGCAGGACGAAAGTCCGCTAGATCAGTCGGGCGCGGCGGGATGCGCAACAACAACACGCACGCCGCACGAAAACGCGGTTCATCGGACTGGTCTGCAACACACGGTGAACTTAGCACGGCAACTAAAGTTCGGGATATGACTTCGACATCAGCCACCCCTCGCGTCGCCGTGGTCACCGGAGCCAGTTCCGGCATCGGCGAGGCGACCGCCAAAACCCTTGCCACACTTGGTTTTCACGTGGTCTGCGTGGCACGCAGAGCCGACCGGATCGAGGCACTGGCGAACCAGATCGGCGGGTCGGCGATTGTGGCGGACGTCACTTCCGATGCGGACGTGGCGCGCCTGGCCGAAGCACTGGACGGGGTTTCGGTGCTGGTGAACAACGCGGGTGGGGCCATGGGCCTGGAACCCGTGGCCGACGCCGATCTGGAGCATTGGCGGTGGATGTGGGAGACCAACGTGCTGGGCACTCTTCGGGTCACCCGGGCCCTGCTGCCCAAACTCGTCGACTCCGGCAATGGCCTGATCGTCACCATCACCTCGATCGCGGCGTTCGAGACCTACGACGGAGGTGCCGGCTACACCTCGGCCAAGCACGCCCAGGGCGCGCTGCACCGCACGCTGCGCGGCGAGCTGCTCGGAAAACCGGTGCGGCTCACCGAAATTGCGCCCGGCGCCGTCGAAACCGAGTTCTCGCTGGTGCGCTTCAAGGGTGACCAGGACCGAGCCGATGCCGTGTACCACGGCATCACCCCGCTGGTGGCCGACGATGTCGCCGAGGTGATCGGATTCGTGGCATCGCGCCCGTCTCACGTCAACCTGGACCAGATCGTCATCCGGCCGCGGGACCAGGCGCCCAACGGCCGGTTCAACCGCCGGGTGTAGCGGCCGGGCTCGTCGTGGTGGTCGGGGTCGTGGTGGTCGGCGTGCCCGACAGGGTGGGCGCGTCGGTCGGTGTCGCCGGGGCCGACGCCGGGATGTCCTTCGGCGGCTTCTGGGACGTCAGCGCCGACATGGTCTTCCATTCGTCCCACGGCACCGCCCAGTCCCAGATGTCCCCGTCGGCATAGGACAGATCGATCCGGGTGCCCGTGACCTCCACCGGATCGCCGTACATCGCACTGTTGAAGTACTGCTGCGAGTTCTCCAGATTCAGGTTGATGCAGCCGTTGGTCACGTTGGTGTTGCCCTGCGAGCCGACGCTGTTCGGGTTGCAGTGGATGAACTCGCCGTTGTTGGAGATGCGCACGGCGAACCGTTCCCGGACGTTGGCGTAACCGGCCGCCGGGTTGGTCATGTAGAAGTCCTCGTACTTCTCGCTGACGACGTGGATGCCGCTGCGGGTGACGTTGCGGTCCAGGTCGCCTTCGCCATAGCTGCAGGGGAAGTCCATGATGACGCCCTCGTCGGTGATCACCTGGATGCGATGGCTGGACGCCTCCGCCTTGACCACCTGGCGCCGGCCGATGCTGATGTCCAGCGTGGAATCCGTTGCCCCGTATGCATCTTCACCGAACGGCACGCCGTAGAGCGTGGCCCGCACGTTGATGGTGGTGCCGGCCGGGTAGTACTCCCTGGTCCGGTAGTGCACGCGTGAGCCGCCGGCCTCATCGGGCAGCCAGGCCCAGCCGCCCTCGACGGGCGGGGTGGTGGTGACCTTGAGCGCCTTCTCGACCTCGGGACGGTACTTGTCGTCGATGGCCGCATCGAACTGCAGGATGATCGGGGCCGCGACACCGACCACCTGGCCGTCGGACAGCTGGAACTGGCCGTTGACCGTAGTGGTCGGGTTGACGGTGCTGAAACTGCCCGACAGCTTCACGGCCTGGCCGTCCTTGCCGACCACCGACCCCGCCCACGTGTACTCGGCGTCGTAACCCAGCGGCTCGGTGACGGTGAAGCCCGTGCGGTCCTGATTGAGCGCACCGGCGACGGCCTTGCCCTGGGCGTTGGTCAGGCTGACGTGCTGGAACCAGCCGTCGCTGACGGAGATGCCGATCGGCGAGGTGGGGACCACATCGTCGGACTTGTCCTCGGGGGTGTATGTGATCACCGGAGTCGGCGGCGGGGCCGCGGACTGGACGCCGGGAGTGATCGATTTACCCCCGCACGCGGCCAGCAGGCCGGCACTGCCCGCCGCCAGCACGGTCAGCGCACGCCGCCGATTCACTAGCGGGGACGTCTCACCTGCGGGGCTCACGTGGATCAACGGTACCTAGAGACGGCACCCAAGCAGAATCGGTTCGGGTGTGAGATCGATCCCGAATCGTTCCCGCACCCCGTCCCGGACCGTCCTGGCCAGGGCCAGCACGTCCGCCGAGGTGGCCCCGCCGCGGTTGGTCAGCGCCAGCGCGTGTTTGGTGGACAACGTCGCCGCGGCGCCCTGACCTGGGAATCCCTTGCCGAAACCGGCCTGCTCGACCAGCCATCCGGCCGCCAGTTTGACCCCGTCGGGCGCCGGATAGTTCGGCACCCGGCCCGCGAAACCCGCCTGGATGCGGTCAAACACCTCCGTGGCGACCACGGGGTTGGTGAAGAACGACCCGGCGCTCCACGTGTCGTGATCCTGCTCATCGAGCACCATGCCCTTGGCTGCGCGCAGGGCCAGCACCGCTTCCCGGACCCGCAGCGGGTCCGTTCGCTCCCCTGGCGCCACGCCCAACGCCGTGGCGAGCTCGCCGTAGCGCAGGGGGGCGCTGCGGCCGGCCGCGTCCAAGGTGAACTCGACCTCCAGCACCACCGCGTCCGGCGAGTTCTTCAGCACGCTGTGCCGGTAGCCGAAACCCAGCTCCGCCGGGTCCACCCAGCGGTCCGCGCCGGTACGGCGGTCCAGGAGGCGCACCCGCGCGAGGGTGTCGGCGACCTCCGCGCCGTAGGCGCCCACGTTCTGCACCGGCGTCGCCCCCGCGGAGCCGGGGATGCCGGACAGACACTCAAGGCCCCCGAGCCCGTGCGCCAACGACGCCACCACCACGTCGTCCCACAGCGCGCCGGCCTCGGCGCGCACGGTGGCGTCCTGCACGGTGATCTCGGTGTTGGCCACGGCCACCACGGTCAGGCCGGTCAGATCGTCGGCCAGCACCACGTTGGAGCCGCCCGCGAGTACCAACACATCCGGGGTGACCGGCAGGGCGCGCAGGACGTCGACGAGTTTGTCGGTGGTGTCGCAGGTGATCACCCGGTGCGCGACGGGGCCGACCCGCAGCGTGGTCAGCGGGGCCAGCGGAACATCGCAGGCGACCGCCGCGCCCTCGAAAGACTCACTGACCACGGGGCACAACGGTAGCGTGGCTGACATGCCACGTTCATTCGACATGGCAGCCACCTACGAATGCACCGCCGCCCAGGTTCTCGCGGCGTTCTCCGAGAAGCCGTACTGGCTCACTCGGTTGGAGAAGTCGGGCTGCGATGAGACATCACTGGATGTCCTGGAGACCACTGCCGACGGCAGCATCGAGGTGATCACCACCCAGACGGTCCGGCCCGCCAAGCTGCCCGCTGTCGTCACCCAGTTCCACCGCGGTGACCTCACCTTGCGCCGTCGGGAGCACTGGACCGCGCTGGCCGGCGGCAGTTCCACCGGGACCATCGATGGTGATCTGCTGGGCACGCCGGCGCGCGTCACCGCCACCGTGGCACTGGCGGACACCTCGCCGCACGCGCGTGCGGACGTGCACGTCACCGTCGAGGTGAAGATCCCGCTGGTCGGCGGCAAGCTGGAGAGTTATCTCGGCGGACAACTGGTGGACCTGCTGCGCCTCGAGCAGGTCTTCACCAGCAAGTGGATCCAGGACCACGGCTGAGCAAGCCCATCGGCCACGCCACGCGTGGCACCACGGGATACAACCGGTTGCGCCGAAGCGATCGCTGGCTGGTGCACTCCCCGGCGGTGCGCGCCGCGCTGCTGGCCGCCGCCGAACCGCTGGTGGTCGACCTCGGTTACGGGGCGCTGCCCGTCACGACGGTGGAACTGGCGTCCCGGCTGCGCACGGTGCGGCCGGATATCCGCGTCGTCGGCCTGGAGATCGATCCGCAGCGGGTGGCGACGGCCCGGGCCGCGAACACCGATGTCGAATTCGCGCTCGGCGGCTTCGAACTGGCCGGCCTGAGGCCGGTGCTGGTGCGGGCGTTCAACGTGCTGCGCCAGTACCCGGTCGACGAGGTGGCTGCCTCGTGGGCGCAGCTTCGCGGCCGGCTCGCCCCGGGCGGGCTGATCGTCGACGGCACCTGCGACGAGGTGGGGCGGCGCTGCTGCTGGGTGCTGCTCGACGCGGCGGGCCCCCGCAGCCTGACCCTGGCGTGTGACCCGTTCGCCATCGACCGTCCCTCGGATCTGGCCGAGCGGTTGCCGAAAGTGCTTATCCACCACAATGTTCCAGGCCAACCGATCCACGAGCTGCTGAGCCTGGCCGACCGCGCCTGGGCGGCCGCCGCCGGACAGGGGGTGTTCGGCCCGCGGGTGCGCTGGCGCGCCATGCTCGACGAGTTGCGCGCCCACGGTGTCGCCGTACAGGCCCCACGACGGCGGCTGCGGGACGGGGTGCTCACCGTGCCGTGGGAGACGGTCGCACCGCACTAGTCTTGATCCCATGCGGATTGCCCTGGCACAGATCCGGTCCGGCACCTGTCCCGCCGATAACCTCGACCTCGTCGCGCAATACACCCGAGACGCCGCCGACGCGGGCGCCCGGCTGGTGCTGTTCCCCGAGGCCACCATGTGCCGGTTCGGGGTGCCGTTGGCGCCGGTGGCCGAACCGCTCGACGGCAACTGGGCCGACGGGGTGCGGGCCATCGCGCAGCAGTCCGGGATCACCGTCGTGGCCGGGATGTTCTGCCCGTCCGGAGACGGCCGGGTGACCAACACGCTGCTCGCATCCGGGCCGGGCGTCGATGCGCACTACGACAAGATCCACCTCTACGACGCGTTCGGGTTCGCCGAGTCCAAGACGGTGGCGCCGGGCACAGAGCCGGTGGTGATCTCCGTCGACGGGGTGACCGTGGGCCTCACGCTCTGCTACGACGTCCGATTCCCGGAGCTCTACCTCGATCTGGCGGACCGCGGCGCGCAGCTGATCACCGTGCACGCCTCGTGGGGCACCGGTCCCGGCAAGCTCGACCAGTGGACGCTGCTGGCGCGGGCCCGGGCCATCGACACCACCGGTGTGGTGGCCGCCGTGGATCAGGCCTACCCGGGCGACGAGATCGCCGCGCTCGGCCCGACCGGGGTGGGCGGCAGTGTGGTGGCGTCCGCCACGGGCGAGATTCTGCAGTCCGCCGGGGACGAACCGCAGCTGGTGGTGACCGATATCGACCTCGATGCGGCCGCCCGGGCGAAGGAGTCGATCGCGGTGCTGCGCAATCGCACGCGGTTCGCTAAGGCACAATCGACTGCGTGACCGATCCCTGGGCTCAACCGACCGAAGCAGTGCCCGCCGGGTCTCCCGCGCCCGCCGGCGCTCCCCTGCCGCCCTCGCCGGCTGCCCCGGAGCCGCCGAAGGCCCCGTCGTCCGTGGGCGCCAAGATCGGCAGGCTGTTCCGCGATCCGCTCTCCATCGTGTTGGTGGTGGTGATCGTTCTGGCGCTGATCGTCGCCGGCGCGGTCGGCTCCGAGCTGGTGGCGCGCCACATCGCGGACAAGACGGTCACCCAGATCACCTCCTGCGTGGTGCAGGACGACGTCAACGTGTCGTTCGGCAAGACCCCGTTCCTGCTGCAGCACCTGGCCAAGCACTACAACAACATCACCGTGACCACGGCGGGCAATCGCGTCCGTGAGGCCGACGGGATGAAGGCCGAGATCATCATCAACGACGTCCGGCTGACCGGGAACCAGAGCGCGCCGGGCACCATCGGCGCCCTGGACGCCAACATCACCTGGACCGCCGACGGCATCAAGAACACCATCCAGAACCAGATCCCGTTGGTGGGCAGCTTCGTCAGCAGCGTCACCACCCACCCCAGCGACGGCACCATCGAGTTGCAGGCGGCCCTGGGCAGCATCGTGGTCAAGCCCGAGGTGCAGAACAACAACCTGACCCTGACGGTGCAGAGCCTGTCGGGCCTGGGCTTCATGCTGCCCCGCGAAACGGTGCAGCCCGCGCTCGACGCCTTCCTCGAGCAGATCACCAAGAACATCCCGCTGGGCATCCACGCCGACAGCGTCGAGGTGACCGACAAGGGCGTGTCCGCCAAATTCCTGACCCGCAACGCGACGATGCCCCCGGGCCGCAGCGGTAACGGCGGCGACCCCTGCTTCGCCGGGCTCGACTAAGTCAGGCCGTCCAGCACGATCCGGGTGCCCGAAAGGCCCAGACGGGTGGCGCCGGCGTCGAGCATGGCCAGCGCTGCCTCGGCAGTACGGATGCCGCCGCTGGCCTTGACCCCGAGCCCGGGCACGGCGTCGGCCATGATCTGCACGGCCCGCGCGGACGCCCCGCCGCTGGGATGAAATCCCGTGGAGGTCTTCACGAAGTCGGCCCCCGCGTCGCGGGCGGCCCGGCACACGTCGGCCAGCAGGGCCTCGCCGGAAAGCTCGAGCAGCGCGGCCGACTCCACGATCACCTTGAGCGTCGTCCCCGGCGTCTGCGCACGTACCGCGGCGATGTCGTCGCGCACCGCGTCCAGATCACCGGACAGGGCGGCGCCCACATCGATGACCATGTCGATCTCGGCGGCCCCGGCGGCCACCGCGTGCGCGGCCTCGGCCGCCTTGATCCCGCCGAGGTGCTTGCCGGACGGGAATCCCGCCACGGCGGCCACCAGCAGGCCGGCCGGACTCGCCTGGGCGGCTACGGGCACCAGCGGCGGGGACACACACACCGAGAGGACCCCGAGGTCGGCCCCCTCGGCCACCAGGGCGATGACGTCGGCCGCGGTGGCCTCGGGTTTGAGCAGGGTGTGGTCGACGAGGGCGGCAACCTCGGCGCGGGTCCACATCAGAACGGCTCCTCCGTGCCGCCCGGATTGCAGCCCGCGGCGACCATGGCGGTATCGCTGACCTCGGGCCGCCAGGGCTCCAGATTCCAGCTGGACTTGCCGGGCTCGGCGATCTCGGCGTACTGCCAGTGGCACAGGAACTGGGCGCGCATACCGGGCAGGTCGGCGTCGGGCGCATCGGCCAGCACCTCGGCCCACGCCTGATCGGCCTGGGCGAGGGTGTTCGGGCGGGCAGACTCGGCGCGGGCGGCTGCCGTCGGATACACCCGCAGGCTGGACAGGTCACCCCATTTCGACCACGTGGTGTGGTCCACGTAGTGGCCGCCGGCATGCGCGAGGGGGGCCGAGCACATCAGGGCACCCGCCGCACCGAGTGCGGCGATCAGGTTACGCATGGTGGTTAGCGCGACTTTCCCTGGATCTCAAGAATTTTGGGTCGGACGTCGACGAGGTAGACACCCGCCGCGCAGGCGCAGATGGCCGCACCGAAGGCATCGCGCATCAGCAGGGCGAGCAGAACGCCTGCGCCGAGGATGAGCAACCACACCGGCTTCGTGAGCTTGCCCGCGGCGGTGTACGCGTCCGTCCGTTGGATGGCGGCATGCACAAATGAATAGACGCCGACCAGGACGACGATCCCGACCAGCACAAACATAATGGCACCCGCCAGGTCTGCAAGCATCACACTTGCAGCCTAGGCGGGTGCCATCGGATGCGTCGAACTTACTTCTGGGTGACCTTCTTGGCCGGGGCCTTCTTGGCGGCCGGCGCGGCGGCCGCGGGGGCGGCCTTCTTGGCCGGGGCCTTCTTGGCGGGCACGGCCTTCTTCACCGGGGCGGTCGCCTTCTCGCCGGCCTTCTCGACCTTCTTCGGCAGTTCCACGCCGACCAGCTTGGCGGCCCGCTCACCCACGGCGCGGGTCTGCGAGGCCACGGTGCCCAGCGCGTCCTGGGTCAGTTCGACGGCCTGGTCGGTGACCTCTTCGAAGCGACCCGCGGCCTCTTCGAGAGCCGGCTGGTTGCGCAGCCGCTCGAGGGCGGCCTCGCCGCGCTCGACCAGGCTGTTGTAGCGGGTCTGCGCCTCGTCGGCGTACTTCTCGGCGGCCTTGCGCAGTTCGTCGGTGGTCAGCTTGTCGCGCAGCTCTTCGAACTGGGTCGGCAGGTCTTCCTGGAGCTTCGTCAGGCGGGCACGGCCCTCTTCGACGCGGCCCTGGGCGTCGGTGCGCGCATCCTCGGCGCGCTCACGCAGGCTGGCGACGATCTCGTTGACGGTGGCCAGGGCCAGATCGGCGGCGCCGACGGCGGCGAGCAGCGGGGCCTTGAGGTCCTCGATGGTCGGCTGGGCCTTTTCGGTCTTCTCGGTCATGGTTGTTCCCTTCAGATCAGCTGTGTTGTGTGTGTGATTCGGTGATGGATTCGGTTGTCGTAGCTTGAGATTCAGACGTGGGCGGCACCCCTTCCGCTTCCCCCTCGGCTTCTGCCTCGGCCTCGTTCTGCTGACAGAACGATGTGTAGATGTCGAGCAGCACCTGCTTCTGCCGCTCGGTGATCGCGTTATCGCCGATGATCGCGTCACGTACCTGACTACCCTCGGACGGCTCGAGAATCCCTGCCTGCACGTACAACACCTCCGCGGAGACGCGTAGTGCCTTGGCAATCTGGCTGAGCACATCGGCCGACGGCTTGCGAAGTCCCCGCTCGATCTGGCTCAGGTAGGGATTGCTGACGCCGGCCTTCTCCGCGAGTTGGCGCACCGAAACCTGCGCCGCCTCACGCTGAGCACGGATGAAGCTGCCGATATCGGAGGCGGCGTTGCCGACTACCGCGACGATCTTCTCGTTTGCCACGACGGAGACGATCTTGTCCGAGGCAGAGTCTTCGTCGTGCGACATCTGAGCCTCGATCCGTCGGTTTCCTGCTGGCACAACCCACGGTACGACCGAGTGCTAGCTATTGCAAGCACTTGCTAGCACGGCTCAGAAAAGTAGCTGGGCTACCGAATAGATGACCAGGCCCGCCAGCGAACCCACCACGGTGCCGTTGATCCGGATAAATTGCAGGTCACGGCCCACGTGCAGTTCGATCCGGCGACTGGCCTCGTCGGCATCCCACCGCTCGATCGTCTCGGTGATGATCGCTGTGATCTCCGTCCCATACTGGGAAACAAGGTGCTGAGCAGCCCGGATGATCCAGCCGTCGACCTTGTCGCGCAGCTCGGCGTCATCGCGCAACGACTCCCCGATCCGCACCACCGAATCGGCGATCCGGGTGCGCAGCGCGGACGACGGGTCGTCCACCGACTCCAGCACGATGCGCTTGGCGGCGGTCCACGCCGTCTCGGCGGCCTTGGTCACCTCGTCGCGCGCCATGATCTGCTCTTTGACCTTCTCGGCGCGCGCGATGGTGGCATCGTCGTGCTGCAGGTCGTCGGCGAACTCGAAGAGGAACTTCGTCGCCGACCGGCGCAACTCATGATTGGGGTCGCGGCGCACCTTGTCGGTGAAATCCATCAGCTCACGGTGGATCCGGTCGCCCACCAGGTGGTCCACCCAGCGCGGCGACCAGGTGGGCGAATCCCGCTCGATCACCCGCTCGATCACCTCACCGGCGTTGAGTGACCACTGGAACGCCCGATCGGCCAGCAGTTGCAGCAGCGCTTCCTGCCGCTGCTCGGCCAGCAGGCCGGACAGCACGCGGCCCACCGGCGGTCCCCACTGCGGTTCGGCGATGCGCTTGACGATCATCCGGTCCAGGACATGCTGGACATCCTCGTCGCGGAGCATCTCGACGAGCACCCGCAGCACCGTGGACGCCTCGGCGGCCACCCGCTCGGCGTGGCTGTACTCGCAGAGCCACTTGCCCGCTCGACCGGCGACCTGGGCGTCGGCCAGCTTTGTCGCGACCACCTCGGCTGACATGAAGTTCTCCCGCACGAAAGTGCCCAGCCCCTCCCCGAGCTGGTCCTTCTTGCGCTTGATGATCGCGGTGTGCGGAATGGGTATGCCCAGCGGGTGTTTGAACAGCGCCGTCACCGCAAACCAGTCGGCCAGTGCGCCGATCATCCCCGCCTCGGCGGCCGCGCGGACGTAACCGACCCACCCGGCGGCGCCGCGGGACTGCGCCCACGTGCAGGCGAGGAAGATGACCGTCGCCCCGATCAGGAACCCGAGCGCGACGGCCTTCATCCGCCTCAGCGCGCGCCGGCGTTCGCGGTCTGCTTCGGAGTCGGAGCCCGTCATCGCCGCGGCAAAACTCGCCGTCAACGAGGGCGGGCCCGGAGCTGGTCTGTGCGCCACACCTACATCATCCGCTACCGCGCCACCGGCGCGCGGCAGGCAATCGACCGGGAGGCCGGAACCACCGTATTATCAAGATGACCTAGTGAACGGATCTTCACGGACAGTGGCGCAACAGAGCTCGGCGGCGGCGGTAAAAACCGATGGCCGTAAACGACGCTGGCATCAGCACAAGGTTGACCGTCGCAATGAGCTCGTAGACGGCACCCTGGGAGCGATTCGCCAGCGCGGCAGCAACGTCAGCATGGACGAGATCGCTGCCGAGATAGGCGTATCCAAGACGGTGCTCTACCGCTACTTCGTCGACAAGAACGACCTCACCACCGCGGTGATGATGCGCTTCGCCCAGACCACCCTGATCCCGAACATGGCTGCGGCGTTGTCCTCCAACTCCGACGGGTACGCCTTGGTCCGCGAGATCATCCGGGTGTACGTCGACACCGTGGCCGCCGAACCCGAGACCTACCGGTTCGTCATGTCGAACAATTCGGCCAGCCGCACCAAGGCGATCGCCGACTCCGAACAGATCATCGCCCGCATGCTGGCCGTCATGCTGCGCCGCCGCATGCAGCTCAACGGGATGGACACCCACGGGGTGGAGGCATGGGCGTTCATGATCGTCGGCGGGGTGCAGCTGGCCACCCACTCCTGGATGTCGAACCCGCGGATGACCACCGACGAGCTGATCGACTATCTGACGATGCTGTCCTGGAGCGCACTGTGCGGCATCGTCGAGGTCGGCGGCTCGCTGGACAAGTTCAACTCACTGCCGCATCCTTCGCCCACATTGCCCACCTAACTGCTTGACTGGCCGGTGTGACCGACACCGACCTGCCCGCGCTGTGGACGCACGAGCCGCACACGCATCTTGAATTCAAGCCCGGCGACCAGGTCGCCAGGATCGACCCGGATGCCACGCCGGGATTCGTCGGGTCCAAGCGTGACGCCCCGGTGCTGCAGGCCGAGCGCAACATCCGCTTCGCCGAGCTGCAGGAGATGCTCTACGCCAACAGCCGCGCCGGCGACACCCGCTCCCTGCTGCTGGTGCTGCAGGGCATGGATACCGCGGGCAAGGGCGGGATCGTCAAACATGTTGTGGGAGCAGGTAATCCGCAGGGCATCGATTACGCAAGCTTCGGCAAGCCGACCGAGGAGGAGCTGGCGCACCACTATCTGTGGCGGATCCGCAACGCCCTGCCCGCGGCCGGTCACGTCGGGGTGTTCGACCGCTCCCATTACGAGGACGTGCTGATCGTGCGGGTGCACGATCTGGTGCCACCGGAAGTGTGGGGCACCCGCTACGACGAGATCAACGCCTTCGAGAAGGAACTGGTCGACGGCGGCACGAAGATCGTGAAGGTCGCGATGTTCGTCTCACTCGACGAGCAGAAAAAGCGCCTGTCCGAGCGCCTGGACCGGCCCGACAAGTTCTGGAAGTACAACCCGGCCGACATCGACGAGCGCCTGCTGTGGCCCAAGTACCAGGAGGCCTACCAGGCGATGCTCGACAAGACGTCGACCGACTATGCGCCCTGGCACGTCATCCCGTGCAACCGGAAGTGGTACAGCCGGCTGGCGATCCTGGAGCTGCTGATCGAGGCGCTCAAGGAGTTCAACCTGGCCTGGCCGCCCGCGGACTTCGACGTCAAGGCCGAGAAGAAGCGGCTGGCCAAGGCTTGACCCGCCGCGTCAGTGCGGCAGACACGCGTCGAGGGTGCACCCAGATCGCGACCGCGGCCGTTTTGGCGATCTAGATGCACCCTCGGACGGGCGTAAGACCTACTTGGCCAGCGTGAACTGACCGATGTTGGTGATGCCGCGACGGAAGAAGTCCGCGCAGCCGGTGAGGTACTTCATGAAGCGGTCGTAGACGACCTGCCCCTGCAGGGCGATGGCCTCGTCCTTCTTCGCTTCGAGGTTGGCGGCCCACATGTCCAGCGTGCGCGCGTAGTGCGGCTGCAGCAGGTGGGTGCGCTTGAGCTCGAAACCGGAGTCGGCGGCCAGCTTCTCGATGTCCTCGACGGCCGGCAGCTGTCCGCCCGGGAAGATCTCGGCTGCGATGAACCGCATGAACTTCAGATCGCTGATGGTCAGCTTGATCTTGTTCTCGCGGAAGAACTCCTGCGTGTGGGCCAGGATCGTGTGCAGCAGCATGACGCCGTCGTCGGGCAGGATGCTGTAGGCCCGCTCGAAGAACACCGGGTAGCGCTCCTGCTTGAAGGCCTCGAACGCGCCGATCGACACGATGCGGTCGACGGGCTCGTTGAATTCTTCCCAGCCCTGCAGCCGGATCTCGACGTTGCGCTTGGTGTCGATCTTCGCCAGCCGCTTGCGGGCGTAGTCGGACTGTTCCTTGCTCAACGTGATGCCGATGACGTTGACGTCATAGTTGGTCAGCGCCCGCTCCAGCGCGCCACCCCAGCCACAGCCGACGTCGAGCAGGGTCATGCCGGGCTCGAGGCCCAGCTTGCCCAGCGCGAGATCGAACTTCGCGTTCTGCGACTCCTCGAGGTTCATGTCCTCGCGCTCGTAGTAACCACAGGTGTAGCCCATGGTCGGGCCCAAGAACAGGGCGTAGAACTCGTTCGAGATGTCGTAGATCGACTGCGACTCCTCGTAGTACGGCGCAAGATCGGACTCGACGTTTGACATGCGAAAAATAACCTCGTTTGTTGATTTGGCGACCGCGGCTCGGGTACCCCACGAGGGCAGTGTCGAACCGTATTCGACGATGCTACCCCATGTTAGCTAGGCTAAATACTTGGCCACGCTAGTAAGAGTAGAAACCCTGGCCCGATTTCTTGCCCAATTGGCCGGCTTCCACCATGCGCAGCAGCAGCGGGGGCGGCCCGTACAGCGGCTCCTTGAACTCCTCGTACATCTTGTCGGCGATCAACTTGAGCGTGTCCAGGCCGACCAGGTCCGACAGCCGCAGCGGGCCCATGGGGTGCGACAACCCGCCGACGACGGCCTTGTCGACGTCCTCGATCGTGGCGAATCCGGCCTCCACCATCC
>JAHFVC010000111.1 GCA_023264765.1 Mycobacterium sp.
GCGGCGGGCCTGCAGGCCTCGCGGCCGCGGTCTACGGCGCCTCCGAAGGTCTCAACACCGTGCTCATCGAGCGGGCCACCACCGGCGGCCAGGCCGGCCGCAGTTCCCGGATCGAGAACTACCTCGGGTTCGAGAACGGCGTCTCCGGGATCGAGCTCACCACCACCGCACGGCGGCAGGCCGAACGGTTCGGCGCCGAGGTGATCACCACGCGCAAGGCGGTCAAGCTCCAGGCCGGTGAAGTCGGGACGGCCCGCACGATCTCGTTCGAGGACCACGGCACCATCGGTGCGCGCGCCGTGATCCTCGCCACCGGCGTGGACTACCGGGAGCTGACGGTGAGCGGCTGTTCGGCTGCCGAAGAGTCGAACCTCATCGGCAAGGGCGTCTACTACGGGGCCTCGGTCTCAGATGCCTCCGAATGCGCCGGCGAAGACGTCTACATCGTCGGCGGCGCGAACTCGGCGGGCCAGGCCGCGATGTTCATGTCCAAGCAGGCCAAGGCGGTGACCCTGCTGGTGCGCGGGCCGTCGCTGGAAGCTTCCATGTCGTACTACCTGATCCAGCAGATCGAACAGACGCCCAACATCAACGTGCGTACCTGTACCGAGGTGGTCGGCACCACCGGCAGGGACGACCACCTGGTGGGGTTGACGCTGGAAGACCGGCGCACCGGCGAACGCGAAGAGGTGAGCTCCACACGGCTGTGCTGCTTCATCGGCGCCACGCCGCGCACCGACTGGCTCGACGGCGTGGTGGCCCGCGATGACCACGGCTTCATCCTGGCCGGACCCGACCTGCGCGACGTCTGCGGATGGGGGCTGGAACGTCCGCCGCACCATTTGGAAACAAGTGTGCCCGGTGTGTTTGTTGCAGGAGATGTACGCGCCGATTCCGCGAAGCGGGTGGCGGCCGCCGTCGGCGAGGGGTCGATGGCCGTCATGCTCGTGCACCGCTATTTGGCCGAGGCATAGAAAAGGACCTGAACACGATGGGCGAAACCTGCGTGCGCGACGAACTGCGGACCCTGTTCCTGTTCGAGCACCTCACCGACGAACAGCTCGACACGCTGTGCCGTGCCGGCACCATCGAGACGTACCCCGCGGGTCCGATCGTCACCGAGGGTGAGCAGGCCACGTGCTTCTACGTGCTGATCGATGGCGAGCTGATCATGTCGAAGCGCTCCGGAGGCGTCGACATCCAGACCAACCGCACGTCGCAGCGCGGCGTCTACTTCGGCGCGTGGTCGGCCTACATCCCCGGCGAGGAACACGTCTACATGGCGTCGGTCCGGTTGGTGGAGCCCTCGCGGGTGTTCGTGTTGGACGCCGACGCTTTCGCCACGTTCATGCGGGTGCAGTTCCCGATGGCCGTGCATCTTCTGGAGGGGCACCTCGTCGGCGGCAGGCGTCAGAGCCAGATCATCGGGCAGCGCGAAAAACTGCTGGCGCTGGGCACCATCACCGCCGGGCTCACCCACCAGCTCAACAACCCCGCGGCTGCCACCGCCCGCGCCGTGGCCGACCTACGTGAGGGTGTCGGCAAGATGCGGCACAAGCTGGCCATGCTCGCCGACGGCAAGTTCTCCCCCGAGGCGCTGCGAGTACTCGTGACCATTCAGGATCAGGTGGCAGAGCAGGTCGCCAAGAACAAGGGCCTGGAACTGACCGCGCTGGAAACCACCGACCGCGAAGACCAGGTCGGAGAGTGGCTCGAGGACCGCGGCATCGTGGGCGCGTGGGACTACGCACCGACCTTCGTCGAGGCCGGCCTCGACATCGACTGGCTGGAGGGCATCTCGGCGCAGATCGACGACGTGGACGCCACCGCCTCACTGCAAGCGGCGACGGGCTGGCTGAAGTACACGATCGACAACGAGTTGCGGATGAACGAGATCGCCGAAGCCAGCCGGCGGATCTCCGCCCTGTTGGCCGGAGCCAAGCAGTATTCGCAGATGGACCGCGGGTCCTACCAGAGTGCCGACGTCCACGAATTGTTGCGCAGCACCATCATGATGTTCGGCGACAAGATCGGACATCAGGGCAAGCCGATCACCCTCATCAAGGACCTGGACAAGTCGCTGCCCGAATTGCAGTGCTACCCAGGCGATCTCAACCAGGTGTGGACCAACATCATCGACAACGCCATCCAGGCGATGAACGGACACGGCACGCTGACGATGCGTACGGCGCGCGAGAGCGACGAAATGATCCGCGTCGAGATCTGCGACGACGGGCCGGGCATCCCGGAGGACATCATCGGCCGGATCTTCACGCCCTTTTTCACCACCAAGCCTTTCGGTGAGGGCACCGGCCTCGGGCTGGACCTTGCCTGGCGCATCGTCGTGGAAAAGCACGGCGGCGACATGCGTGTGGTGTCCGAACCGGGAAACACACGCTTCATCGTCTGTCTGCCGGTGATCGCGCCCCGGCCCGACGAGGCGGATCCCGCCGAATAGTTTCGGTCATGCGGATCGAATCGGAATACCGTCGATGGCGCGACGGGTTGACTTGATCCATGACACAGGCCACATCCTCTTCACGCGAGCGCTCCTCGAAACCCGACCTTGGCCCGTACGGCGTTTTCGGCCACTACACCCAGTGGCAGCAGTTCTCCCCCGCTCAATTGCAGGAGATCGAAGCGCTCGGCTACGGCGCCATCTGGGCCGGCGGATCCCCGCCCGCCGAGTTGGATTGGGTCGAGCCGATCCTGGAGAGCACCACCACCCTGCAGGTGGCCACCGGCATCGTGAACATCTGGACTGCTGACGCGGGCCCGACGGCGGAGTCGTTCCACCGCATCGACAAGGCCTACCCTGGCCGTTTCCTGCTGGGCATCGGCGTGGGCCACCGGGAGGCGATCACCGAATACAAGAAGCCACTCGACGCCCTCAACGACTACCTGGACAAGCTCGACGAACACGGTGTCCCCCAGGACCGTCGCGTCGTCGCCGCGCTCGGCCCGAAGGTGCTGCAGTTGTCGGCGGATCGATCTGCAGGTGCGCACCCGTATCTGACCACGCCCGAGCACACCGCACAGGCCCGCGCGCAGCTGGGCGCCGCGGCGTTCATCGCCCCTGAGCACAAGGCGGTTCTGACCACCGACGCGGAGCAGGCTCGCACGGTCGGCCGAAAGGCCCTGGAGATCTACCTCAATCTGAACAACTACCTCAACAGCTGGAAGCGGTTGGGGTTCACCGACTCTGATGTGGCCAAGCCGGGCAGCGATCGCCTCGTGGACGCAGTCGTGGCCCACGGGACCGTCGATGAGGTCGCGGTCCGACTGCGTGCGCACCGCGATGCCGGCGCCGACCACGTCCCGGTGCAGGTGCTCACCTCGCCCGACAAGCTGATCTCCGCGCTGACCGAACTCGCCGGCCCGCTGGGCCTGCGGTAATCGAAAGGGATAGCCATGACGATCAACGTGGGCCGTTACGGGGTGTGGACGTTCGGCAAGGTGTCCCCCGAGCAGGCCGTCGCCATCGAGAAGCTCGGTTATGGCGCCGTGTGGATCGGCGGTTCGCCCGCCGGGGACCTGCCTTTCGCCGAGGGCATCCTGGACGCCACCGACACGCTGCAACTGGCCACCGGCATCATCAACGTGTGGACCTCACCGGCCGAGCAGTCCGCCGAGACCTACCACCGCCTGGAGAAGTCCCATCCGGGACGGTTCCTGCTGGGTATCGGCATCGGACATCCAGAGCACACCGAGGAATACCGCAAGCCCTATGACGTGCTGGTCGAATACCTCGACGCACTTGATGCCGCCGGGGTGCCCGCGGAGCGGCGGGTGGTCGCGGCCCTCGGGCCGAAAGTACTGCGCCTGTCCCGTGATCGAAGTGCCGGTGCGCATCCGTACCTGACCACGCCCGAGCACACTGCCGAGGCGCGGAAGGTGCTGGGAGAAGGTGTTTTTCTGGCTCCCGAACACAAGGTGGTGCTGACCGACGGCTCCCCCGAAGCTACCGAGGCCGCGCGCGAGGTCGGCCGCGAAACCGTCGACTTCTACTTGAATCTGAGCAACTACCTGAACAATTGGCGCCGACTGGGCTTCAGCGAAGAGGACATCGCCAAGCCGGGCAGCGACAAGTTGATCGACGCCGTCGTCGCACACGGCACAGCCGATGCCATCGCTGCACGTCTGGCGGAGCACGTCGACGCGGGCGCCGACCACGTGACCATCCAGGTGCTCGGCGGATGGGACAAGCTGTTGCCGACCCTGACCGCACTCGCGGGGCCGCTGGGCTTGCGGTCCTAATGCACATGACGAGGGACCCGACGCCCTATGGCGACGGGTCCCTCGGTATCGATACCCGCTAGCGGCGTCCACTCCCGGCATGTTCGGCGCGGCGGTGGTCACCACCACCGTCAGCATGCCGGTCACCGCGGTCGTGGCGGCCTGCCGCCCGGCGCGGGCCATCCGACGAACCGTCGTCCCGTCCGTTGGCCGACGGCCCCTTGGCGTCATCCCGGGCGGGCGTGCGAGGCGCGTCCTGCCGGGCCAGCTTGGACGCATCCTCCTGCCCCGCAGTCGAATCGGCAGCGCTGGGCGTCGCCGGAGTCGCCGGAGTGGCGGGGGTCGCCGGGGTTGCCGACGTCGCGGGGGTGGCCGGCGTGGTAGCCGACTCCTCACGATTTACCTCCAACGCGAGACGCCTCGCAGCGGCCAGATTCTGCTCAGCCGCCGCGGCCAGTTGCCGCTCAGCGGGCTTCGCAGTGTCGGTCACAGTCGAGTCCTGCTCAGCGGCAGCGCGATCCTTGGCAGCCGCAAGCATTCTGGCCACCACTGGATTCTTCTTGACCGCCGCGGCAAGCCGTTGCGCGATGGTCGGAGCGCTCTTGGTGGCGGCCGCCGGCACCGTCGGATCGGCAGCCTCGGTGACCGCCGGATCGGCCGCTGCCGTTTCGACATCCGCAGCCAGGGCGGTCGCCGGTTCCACCGAATCGACGCTCTGCAGCTGCTGGCTCAACGTCGAAAGCTGCTCCGCCACAGCCGGGTCCGTCGCATCAGTGGTCGACGTGGCCAGCTGATCGGTGAGTGTCTCGAGCTGTGCCGCCACTGTCGGATCCGCAGCGGCGATGGCGGCGAGCTGCTGAGCCGGCGTCGCTGCGGCCGCAGCGGCGGCATCCGTGGCCGTCGACGCGGTGTCCAGCGTCACCATCCGCGACGAATCCAGCGGCGTCGTCAGCGCCGTCAAGGCCACTGCCGGATCCGCTGCCGCACTACTGGTCAACGCCTTGATCACCGCCACTGCGGCTTTCGGTGTCCAGTCGGTGCGGTACACACCGAAGTTATCTTCGTCGTTGGCGGACCCGGTGTTGGTGTCCTGCAAGGTGTAGATGAAGGCAGGCCCGGCGTAAGGCAGCGTGCGCCAGTCGGTGACCATGTCCTGGATGTAGTCCGCCTGCTGCTGCTCACTGACGGCGTTGGTCGGCAGGCCGTACTCCGTGGACCAGATCTGCTTGCTGACATCACCATTGGCGACCATCAGGTTCCTGATGTCAGTGAGCTGATTGATGGGCGAATTGGCGAGCGTCTCGCCCTCGGAGAATTTGGTCGTGTACTGGTACGGGTGGAAGGACAGCGCATCGAAGCTGCCCTCGGCACCGGCCGCGTACATACCCTTGACGAAGTCCACCGGATTCATCGTCAGATTGCCCCACGTGAGACCCGCGCCGACCACACCACCGATCACGGTGGCGTCGGGATCGGCAGCCTTGATCTCGGGGTAGGCGGCCTTCAACAATTCGGTATAGGAAGCCGGATCCGGTTGCGGGTTATAGAAGAAGCCGGCGTTCGGCTCGTTCCACACTTCGTAGGCGGAGATCTTGCCCGCGTACCTGTCGGCCAGGACACCCGTGAAGTTGCCGAACGTCTGCGGGTTCGACGGCGGCGTGTAATAACCCGATCCGGGCGCCGACGCCCACGACGGCGTGGTTGTGACCGCCGCCAGCACACCCATGTTGCGTTCGGCCGCCGCATTGACCAGGTTGTCCAGCGCGGTCCAGTTGTAGTACCCCGGTGCCTGTTCGATACCCGCCCAGAACACACCGATGCGAATCGCGTTGACTCCCATGGCCTGCATCGCATCCAGCGCCTGGTCCTGCGCGGCAGGCGAGTCCCAGATGAGGTCTGAATCTGCGATACCCAGTGTGTCCGAAGACGTATCGATCGCGGCCACCAGTGCCACGTCCATGGGTGTGGCCCCCGGACCCGTGTACGCCAGCACCGCCGAGGCGCTGATGATCGCGACGGATCCGACGACGAATCTATTGGTCCTGCAAACGATGTGCCTCACGGTAGTTTCCTTTCCCCTTGGTGAGCTGCGTCACTAGAGGCCATACCCGGGGTCCCATGGCGTCATTCACTCCGTTTGCAAAAGAAAGTAACTAGAAAAAATGGCAAAGCCGTCAATCACGCAGTTCAATGGCAGATTCAGCAAATCAACGACCCTGACAATAATTAGCTAGAACCGCTAGCAATGGTGCAGGCACCGATACACCTTTTTCCTGCGGTAACCAGCGGAATTGACGTGTCTGGCGGTCTGGGCGAAACGCCTCCAGCAACCGACGACCGAATCCGGGCGGAAACCGCAAAAGCTCGAACGCCGGCTTCGCCCGTTTTTCAGCCGCCGGAAAATTCTTCGAAATTGGTGTCGGTCAGCCGGCCCTCGGCAGGGCCGCGCGCCGCAGCGACCTCAGGTGAGCTGTTGATCGCGCACCGAATGTCGCGCCTCGCAACGGACATCGAAGTTGACGGAGTTGGCGATGAAGCACAGCTGGTGTGCACGCTCATGCACCCCGGGAAGCTTGTGGGCGTCCCGGGGATCGGCGATCTCCACTTGCGGACGCAGAACCACGCCGGTGAAGCGCCCACCACCGTCTCGCATCTCGGCCATGGTGCCCGTTGGATGGTCGGTGTAGCCGGTGACCACGACGCCCTGTTGCGCGCACAACGCCAACACCCACAGCATGTGGCATTGAGACAGAGATGCCACCAGTAATTCCTCGGGATTCCATGCGTCGGCCGCACCGCGAAAGGCCGGGTCGGCAGTGCCTTGGATCGTGGCCTTGCCCGGCGCACTCACGTCGTGCGATCGCGCATAGTCCCGATATCCACTGGTGCCCGTGCCGGTGTTCCCGGTCCACGCCACATCCAGTTCGTACTCGTGAATCCCGGACATCCGCCACCTCGCCGGTCGGTAGTCGTCGACGCGGGAGCGCCGCACTCGAAGCAAATATAGGTCGCCATTGCGGCGCCCAAATGCCCGGCTTAAGGCCTCTTGCCAACTCCACGGGACCATTACTAGGATATGCAAGTATCTCGGGCCGCGGGGCCTGGTTTCTCTGAGCACGATTTCTGCGCACAACTTCGGGACGGACGTCATGACCACACAGATTCCGCACTTCATCAACGGCGAGCGAAGCAACCTCGCATCCACCCGCACCGCTGATGTGCTCAACCCCAGCACCGGCGAGGTTCAAGCCAAGGTGTTGCTGGCTTCGACCGCCGATGTCGAGACCGCCGTCGCGAACGCGGTCGAGGCCCAGAAGGTGTGGGCTGCGTTCAATCCTCAGCGCCGTGCGCGCGTGTTCATGAAGTTCGTCGATCTGGTGAACCAGAACGCCGACGAACTCGCCCAGTTGCTGTCGATCGAGCACGGCAAGACCGTCGCCGACTCGCTGGGCGACATTCAGCGCGGCATCGAGGTGATCGAATTCGCAATCGGCATCCCGCACCTGCTCAAGGGCGAGTTCACCGAGGGCGCGGGCACCGGCATCGACGTGTACTCGATCCGCCAGCCGCTCGGCGTCGTCGCCGGTATCACCCCGTTCAACTTCCCGGCCATGATCCCGCTGTGGAAGGCCGGGCCCGCGCTGGCGTGTGGAAATGCGTTCATCCTCAAGCCTTCCGAGCGCGATCCGTCGGTGCCGCTGCGGCTGGCCGAGTTGTTCATCGAGGCCGGCCTGCCCCCTGGCGTCTTCCAGGTGGTGCAAGGCGACAAGGAGGCGGTCGACGCCATCCTCACCCATCCCGACATCCAGGCCGTCGGCTTCGTCGGCAGCTCCGACATCGCCCAGTACATCTACTCCACCGCAGCGGCGCACGGAAAGCGCTCGCAGTGCTTCGGCGGCGCCAAGAACCACATGATCGTGCTGCCCGACGCCGACCTGGACCAGGCCGTCGACGCACTGATCGGTGCCGGCTACGGCAGCGCCGGCGAGCGCTGCATGGCCATCAGTGTGGCCGTCCCGGTCGGTGAGGAGACGGCGAACCGCCTGCGCGCCAGACTGGTCGAGCGCGTGAACCAGCTGCGCGTCGGGCACAGCCTGGACCCCAAGGCCGATTACGGACCGCTGGTCACCGGCGCCGCGCTGGAGCGCGTGCGCGACTACATCGGCCAGGGCGTCGAAGCCGGGGCCGAACTCGTCGTCGACGGCCGCGAACGCGCGACCGACGAACTGACCTTCGATGACCAGAGCCTGGAGAAGGGCTACTTCATCGGGCCCACGCTGTTCGACCATGTCACCACCGACATGTCGATCTACACCGACGAGATCTTCGGGCCCGTGCTGTGCATCGTCCGCGCCGACGACTACGAAGCCGCCCTCGAGCTGCCCACCAAGCACGAGTACGGCAACGGCGTGGCGATCTTCACCCGCGACGGTGACGCCGCCCGCGACTTCGTCTCCCGCGTTCAGGTCGGCATGGTCGGCGTGAACGTCCCCATCCCGGTACCGGTGGCCTACCACACCTTCGGCGGCTGGAAGCGGTCCGGCTTCGGCGATCTCAACCAGCACGGCCCCGCCTCGATCCAGTTCTACACCAAGGTCAAGACCGTCACCGAGCGCTGGCCGTCGGGCATCAAGGATGGCGCCGAGTTCGTCATCCCCACCATGAAGTAGTCACCATGTTCGAGTTGGATGACGACGAACGCGTCATCACCGAGACCGCGGCCTCTTTCGCCGAAAAACGCATCGCCCCTTTCGCATTGGAATGGGATGAGAACCATCACTTCCCGACCGATGTGCTGCGCGCGGCAGCCGAACTGGGCATGGGGGGCATCTACTGTTCCGAGGATGCCGGTGGCAGCGGCCTGCGCCGCCTCGATGCGGTGCGCATCTTCGAAGCACTCGCTGGTGCCGACCCGACCGTCGCGGCGTTCCTGTCCATCCACAACATGTCCGCGTGGATGGTGGACAGCTACGGCACCGAGGAACAACGTAAGACGTTGGTGCCCAAGTTGTCGTCGATGGAGACCATCGCCAGCTACTGCCTCACAGAGCCGGGTGCCGGCTCGGATGCGGCGGCGTTGCGCACCAAGGCCGTTCGGGACGGCGATCACTACGTGCTGGACGGGGTGAAACAGTTCATCTCCGGTGCCGGAGTATCCGACCTGTACGTGGTGATGGCGCGCACGGGTGCCGACGGACCGCGCGGCATCTCGGCCTTCGTCATCGAAAAGGACACGCCGGGACTGAGTTTCGGCGCCAACGAACAGAAGATGGGCTGGAGCGCCCAGCCGACCGCCCAGGTCGTGTTCGAGGGAGCCAGGGTGCCCGCCGAGGCGCTCCTGGGCGGCGCCGAGGGTACCGGCTTCGGGATCGCGATGAACGGTCTCAATGGCGGCCGCATCAATATCGCCGCCTGCTCGCTGGGCGGCGCGCAGGCCGCCTACGACAAGACCGTGGCCTACCTGGCCGACCGACGCGCATTCGGCGGGTCCCTGCTCGACGAGCCGACCATCCGGTTCACGCTTGCCGATATGGCCACCAGCCTGGAGACGTCGCGGATCATGTTGTGGCGGGCTGCTTCCGCACTCGACAGCAACCACCCCGACAAGGTGACCCTGTGCGCCATGGCCAAGCTCTACGTCACCGACGCCTGTTATCAGGTGGCCGACCAGGCGCTGCAGTTACACGGTGGCTACGGCTATCTCAAGGAATACGGGTTGGAGAAGATCGTCCGCGATCTGCGGGTGCACCGCATCCTCGAGGGAACAAACGAAATCATGCGCGTGGTGATAGGCCGGTCCGTCGCGGCCGGAGCCCGCAATTCGACAGCCGCCGCGCGCGCCAGCGCCTAGAAAGGACTTGCAATGAGCACGATCGCGTTCCTCGGACTGGGGAACATGGGCGGGCCGATGGCCGCCAACCTGGTGGCCGGTGGCTACACCGTCCACGGGTTCGACCCGGTGGCCGCGCTCGCTGAGCAGGCGACAGCCAAGGGCATCAAGACTTTTGGTACCGGTGCCGAAGCGGTTGCCGAAGCCGACGTGGTGATCACCTCGTTGCCCAACGGTACGATCGTCAAACGCTGCTACGCCGACGTGCTGCCGGCCGCCAAGGCAGGAGCCCTTTTCATCGACACGTCGACGATCTCCGTCGACGACGCCCGCGAGATCCACCGTGAGGCGGTCGACGCCGGCTTCGCCCAGCTCGACGCGCCGGTGTCTGGCGGCATCAAGGGCGCCACCGCGGGCACCTTGGCCTTCATGGTCGGCGGCGAGAGCGAGGCCGTGGAACGTGGCCGGCCCGTGCTGGAACCGATGGCAGGCAAGATCATTCACTGTGGCGATTCGGGCGCAGGGCAGGCCGCCAAGGTGTGCAACAACATGGTGCTCGCGGTCCAGCAGATCGCCATCGGTGAGGCCTTCGTGCTCGCCGAGAAACTGGGGCTGGACAAGCAGTCGCTGTTCGACGTCATCACCGGGGCGACCGGTAATTGTTGGGCCGTTCAGGTCAATTGCCCGGTTCCGGGACCCGTTCCCACGTCGCCGGCCAACAACGACTTCAAGCCGGGGTTCGCCACCGCGCTGATGAACAAGGACCTCGGGCTGGCGATGGCCGCCGTCTCCTCGACGGGTTCGGCCGCACCGCTGGGCAGCCACGCCGCCGAGATCTACGCCAAATTCGCCGAGGAACACGCCGACAAGGACTTCAGCGCCGTCATCGAACTGATCCGCGGCTGACACCCACCGAAATTGACGCGATGGTGCGATCAACTCGCACTTCTGCGCCCGTTTGATCAATTGGGCGCGGTCAGTTGGGCGCGCGGTCAGCGCGACATCCACCAGTGGCGGTGCAGCCGCGCGCAGCCGTCGGCAGTCCACCCGTCGTAGTCGCTGCGCACCGCGGCGGCGCCGGTGAAATCCTGTTCGGCCGTATACGTCGTCGGAACGACGACGGTGGCCAGCTTGGCCGCGGTGGCGGCGCGCAGCCCGCGCGCCGAGCCGGCGACCGCGAGCACGGACTCCGGGCCCAGGCCGAGTTCCCACAGCGCATGGCCGTGTAGATCGGGCTCGCGGGACGGTCGGGGCAGATCATCGGGGGTGACGATGGCCTCGGCCATGCCCTCGCCGATCAGCTGCCGAACCAGGGGCTCCACCCAGTACGAGGAGCCGGTGCTGACCGCGGCGATCGAGATGCCCGCCGCGTACAGGCTGTTCGCCAGGTCGACCAGGCCCGCGCGCGGGATCACGTCACCGTCGAGCACCCATTCGGCGAATGCGTCGTTCTTGGTGTGCTGGATATAGCTGGCTATCTCTGCGCTGATCCGTCCGTAGCCGCGCCTGCGCAGGGCCGACGCGATTCGACGCCGTTCGTCGCCGATGCAGACCAGCCTGCCGTACTCGGCCGCGGTCCAGCTGATGTCGAAGCCATGCTCCGCGAACGCGGCGTTGAACGCGCGCCGCTGGCCATCCCGCTCGATGTCGGCGAGGGCACCGTCCACATCGAAGACCACCGCTTGCAGCGGCTCCACCACGGCACCTGCCGGCCTGCCGGTGTCCCACCAGAACGCTCGCACCCCGATATCACCCCGCATACACACATCGTGGCCCAGGTCACACTCCGATGGCCTCCCCCAAAGGGGGGATTCGGCAGGCCAACTTGCGGACAATGGTGGCCATGCCGTCGCCGCGAGAAGCCGAAGACGGAACGCACGTGCCCCTGCGGCTGGTTCTGGTCGACGACCACGAGATGGTCATCGAGGGGCTCAAGGCGATGCTGGCCGCCTTCGGCGGCCGGGTGCAGGTGGTGGGCCAGGCCGTCGGCACCGACCGTGCGTTGGATGTCGTCGACGAACTCAACCCGGACATCGTGCTCTGCGACGTCCGGATGCAGGGCTCCAGCGGCCTCGATCTGTGTCTCGAGCTGCGGGAACGCGACCCCAACCGCAAGGTCGTGATGCTGTCGGTCTACGACGACGAGCAATACCTGTTCCAGGCACTGAGGGTGGGGGCCTCGGGATATCTGCTCAAGAGCATCGGCAGCGACGAGCTGGTCCGGCAGTTGGAGTTCGTGCACGTGGGGCAGACCGCGCTGGATCCCGGGATGGCCGCCCGCGCCGCCGACACCGCCGCCCGACTGCAGCGCGACGAATTCTGGCCGGGCGCCAGGCAGGGTCTGACGCAGCGAGAGAGCGAGATCCTGTCTTACGTGGTCAACGGCCTGTCCAATCGCGGGATCGCCACCAAATTGGTGATCGGCGACGAAACGGTGAAAAGCCATCTCAGTTCCATCTACCGCAAGCTCGGGGTCACCGACCGCACCGGAGCGGTTGCCACCGCACTGCGTGAGGGGATCTACCGATGACCGACGCCGACCACACCCCGAATCGCTCCGCGCCGGCCCGCCGCAACGTGCTGACCGCCGACGGCGAACTGGCCCTGCTGCGCGAGCTGATCCAGGCAGCGTCCAGCGGCCCTGGGGTCGAACCGCTCGCGGCCGCCGCGGCCCGGATGATCACCGCCGCCACCGGCACCGATGTCTGCTTCGTGCACGTGCTCGACGACACCGAACGGTCGCTGACGCTGACGGGCGCGACACCGCCCTTCGACAGCGAGTTGGGCAAGATCCGGCTTCCGCTCGGCCACGGCGTCTCCGGCTGGGTGGCCAGCCACCGTGAACCGGTGGTGATCATCGCCGACAAGGAGGCCGATCCGCGCTACCTGCCCTTCGAGTCGCTGCGCGGATCCGACTTCACCTCGATGGTGTCGGTGCCGATGGAGACCGATCCGGGCGGACTGGTCGGGGTGCTCAACGTGCACACGGTGGCGCGCCGTGAGTTCAGTGCCCGCGACGTGGAGCTGCTGCTGGTGATCGGCAAGCTGATCGCCGGCGCCATGCACCAGGCGCGGCTGCACCGGCAGCTGGTGGTACGAGAACGTGCGCACGAGAACTTCGTCGAGCAGGTGATCCAGGCGCAGGAGATCGAACGCCGGCGCCTGGCCGGCGACATCCACGACGGGATATCGCAGCGGCTGATCACCTTGTCGTACTGGCTGGACGCGGCGACCCGGACGGTGGCCGAGAATCCCTCTGCCGCCGGGGAGCAACTCGGTCGGGCGCGTGAGCTCGTCGACCTGACCCTGCAGGAGGCGCGGGCGGCCATCGGCGGGCTTCGGCCCCCGGTGCTCGACGATCTCGGGCTGGCCGGTGGGCTGGCCAGCCTGGCGCGGTCCATCCCGCAACTGCGCCTCGAGCTGGACCTGTCCGACAGGCGACTGCCCGACCACATCGAGGTGGCGCTGTACCGGATCGCTCAGGAATGTCTGCAGAACGTCGTCAAACATGCGCGGGCGAGCTCGGCCCGGCTCAGCTTCGGGGTGCACGAAGACACCGCTCGTCTGGAAATCATCGACGACGGAATAGGTTTCGACACCTTGGAGAACCCGCTGGGCAGTGACGAGATGGGTGGCTACGGGCTGCTGTCGATGGCCGAACGCGCCGAGATCGTCGGTGGCCGGCTCAACATTCGATCCCGCCCCGGCGCAGGTACAGCGGTTACCGCGACCATCCCGGTGCCGTCGGGCTAGCGCCGCTAGAAGTCGCCGGCGTTGCGGCGCAGGGTTTCGATGGCCTTGGTGAGCGCCTGGGAGTCGGCCGCCGACATCCCGATGTCGGCGAAGACGTCCTTGTTGACCGTTTCCGTGGCGTCTTCGACCGTGGACCTGCCCAGATCGGTCAACCGCACCAGGGTGGTGCGACCGTCGGTGGGATGGGGTAGCCGCTCGACGAGGCCGTCGGCCTCCAGGCGCCGGATAGCGTGCGTGGCGCTGGTGACGTGTACCTGCAGCCGGTCCGAGGCCTTGGTGATCGGCAGTGCGCCGCTGCTGCTGAACGCCAGCAGCCGCAACAGCTCATAACGCGAGAAGCTCAGATCATAGGGGCGCAGCGCGGTTTCCACCCGCGCGAGCAGGATCTGATGTGCCCGCATCACCGAGGTGACCGCCACCATCCCGTCGGCCACATCTCCCCAGCCCGCGCGTTCCCAGTTGGCGCGGGCCTGCGCTATGGGGTCACGTTTGCCGGGTTGCGGGGACATTCCCTAGTTCTTACCGCATCACGCCGTGAACACCGCACACCTCGGGCGCGACGGGATCCTCAGGCACGAAACGCGGCGACCGCGGACAGCACCGCGCGGGTGGACTGGCGCATACCGATGGTGATGCGCACACCGCCGTCCCCGTAGTGCCGCACGCGCGGTCCGTCTCCGTCGAACACCTGACGCCAAGCCATCCGGTCACCGTTCGGCGGGGGCAGGTACACGAAGTTGGCCTGAGCATCGGTGCTGTAGACACCGAGCCGGGACAAGTGTGCCCGCATCCGCCTGCGCTCCGAGCCGATGATCCGGATACGCTGCCGCATCTCGTCTTCCGCGTCGTAGCAGGCCGCCACCGCCACCAGCCCGGTGAGCCCCACCCCGAACGGCATCTGCATGGTCCACAGCCTGCGGGCCAGGTCCTGGCCACAGAAGCCGTATCCGACGCGCAGCCCCGCCAATCCGTACGCCTTCGAAAAGGTGCGAACGACAACCACGTTGGGGAAACTCCGAATCAGTTCGCGGACCGGAAGCCGATGTTCGGGAGCCAGGAACTCCACATAGGCCTCATCAAGTATCACGATCGTGTCGGCGGGTGTGCGGGCCAGGAAGCGCTGAATCTCGGACGCGGCTTCGATGGTGCCGGTCGGGTTGTGCGGGCGGCACACCACCACCACCCGCGCGCCCGCGGCAGCGGCTTCGGCCATCGCATCCAGATCGTGGTGGCCGTGGGCATCCAGCGGAACGGTGACCGATCGTAGCCGCGCGATCTGCGCGAAGATCGGGTACCCGTCGAAGGTCGGCGCTGCCATCACCATCGTGTCCCCGGGTTGGGTGACTGCCTGCAGCACTTGCATGATGACGCCGGTCGCGCCGGTGCCGATCACGACCTGGGAGTCGTCGATACCGATATGGCCGGCGATCAGGGTGCGGAGGCGTTGCGGCAGGAACTCCGGGTACCGGTTGGCCGAACCCAGCGAGGCGACCAGCGCGGCCCGTACCGAGGGCAACGGTGGGAACGGATTCTCGTTGAGCGACAACGCCAACGGATCTTGCCCCGCGGGGAAGGCGTCGAGCACATCGGACAGCGCCCGGTCCGGCATGCTCATCGTCCGCCCCAGCGAAGAGCGGCCGCGCCGGCGAAATCGCCCGCGTGGGCGAATGCTGCCATCAGCACGGTGTCGCCGGCTTTCACCCGGCCCGCGGTGATCGCGCGGTCGAAGTTCACCGGGATCCCCGCGGCGAAGAGGTTGCCGCAGTCGTCGAACGTGTCGACGTGGCGCTCTTCGGGCAGTTCCAGCGCGTCACGCCAGTTGCGCAGGAACACCCGGTTCGGCTGGTTGGTGACCAGCAGGTCGATCTCTTTGGGTGCCAGTCCGATTCGATCGCATACCGCGTACGACACCTCGGGCACCTGCCGGTTCCCGCGGGCCAGCACCTTGGTGATCTTCGAGTCGGTGAACCCGATGCAGCCCTCACCCGGTCCTGCGGCCCACCACTTTCGCGGCGGGTCCACGGCGATGGTCATGTCTCCGGCGAACTCCCCGTAGGTACGGCACTCCACGTCCAGGATCGGTGAGACGTCCGACAACGTGACCAGTCCGACGGCCGCGCCGTCGCCCGGGACCGAGGCCTGGGCCTTGCGCCGCACCGTCTCCTGATCGAAGATCTGTCCCGCCGCATTCTGCGCGACGGCGATCAGCGCGGTGCGCCCCTCCCCCGACATCAACAGGTTGCGGGCCATCTTGAGCCCGAGCACGAACGCCGCGCAGCCACCGTTGTGCAGATCGACCACCCAGCCCGGCTTCATGCCGAGCCGGTGCGCTATCGCCCCACCCCCACCATAGAACGGCATGTCGGGCAACTGCGTGTGCGTGATCAGCACATCGACATCGGCCAGGACGTCGGCTCCGTGCCGCTCGACCAGCCCGGCGGCGGCCCGTTCGATCATGTCGGTGGCCGTCTCGTCGGGCGCGACGTGATGGCGATGCCTCGGGGCGCGGAACATCAGGTTGTCGCGCAGGTCATCGGAATCGGCGAACTGCGCGTAGTAGTCCGCGCCGATAGGCTCTCCCGGCAGATAGGTCGAGACGTCGAGCAGGCTGACGGCGGTCTTCGTCATCGTGGTCACCTCACTTCATCCAGTCCGGCGTGATCGGCAGGCCGTGGTGGTGCCGGTACTCGGCGATCGCCTTGAGATTGCGCAGCTCGAGTTCGTGGCCTGCGCCGAACATGTCCCAAAAATCTCCGACCCACACGGGCCGTTGCGGCGGCGCCGCCTCCGGGTAGGGGTTCTCGTCATAGAACGGGTGGTGACAGTTGGTCCACAGCACCACCGAGCCGGGCTTGTTCAACACCACCTGCGCGTCGACGACACGCATCAGGTAGACCATCCAGAGGTGGTGCCCCTGGTCCCACGCGCAGTGATAGTCGACCGTCATGGCGTCGCGGTTGGCGACCGTGCGCGTGTAGATCTCGGTCTCCGAGCCCAGCCGGTCGTACGCCAGCCACAGATCCGGCTCGTCG
>JAHFVC010000409.1 GCA_023264765.1 Mycobacterium sp.
CACCACCCGGCTGGACTTCGGCCCGCTCTCGACCACCAGATGGGTGTCGGCATACGCGGCCACCTGAGGAAGGTGGGTGACGACGATGACCTGATGGGTGCGCGCCAGGCGCGCCAGGCGCCGCCCGATCTGTACGGCGGCCCGGCCGCCGACACCCGCGTCGACCTCATCGAACACCATGGTGGTGCCCGCCGCCGAGGCCGCCAACACCACCTCCAGCGACAACATCACCCGCGACAGTTCGCCGCCGGACGCGCTCTTGGCCAGGGGCAGCAGGTCGGTGCCGCGGTGGGCGGCGAATCCGAATTCCACCGCGTCGACGCCGTCGTGGCCGGCGTGCACGACCGTACCGTCGGGCAGCGTGACGGGCGCAGAATCATCGGCGCGCGCCGGCAGCGGCGACACGGTGATACCGAAGTCCGCACCGGTCATGGCCAACCCGGTGAGTTCGGCAGTGACGGCCTTTGCCAGGCCTTTGGCGGCTTTGGTGCGGGCCTTGGTGAGGTCGGCGGCCACGACGATCAGGCGAGCGTGCAGTTCGTCGACCCGCGCCCGCAGACCAGACAGCGCCTCCTCGGACACGTCGAGTTGGGCCAACCGTTCCCGGGACTGCTTCGCCCAGGCGAGCACTCCGTCGATATCGGCGGCGTATTTACGTGTCAGTCCGCGCAATTCGGCCTGGCGCGCCAACTTGCTCTCCAGAGTGCTTGCGTCACTGGGCAAGTCGGCTACATAACCGCCCAGCTCGGTGGAGACGTCACCGATGACCGCGACCGCCTCCCCGAGCCGCTCCCCCAGCGCCTGCAACGCGGCGTCGTCGGTACCCTGCAGGGCCGCTTTGGCCTGGGCGACGGCACCGGCGGCCGAGACGGATTCGCCGCCATCGTCATCGGGTGCGCCCGCCAGCGCGGCCCGCGCACCGGCGGCGGCCTCGCGCAGTGCATCCAGCTCGGAGAGCCGACGGATGTCGACGACCAGTGCATCGTCCTCGCCGGGCTGTGGCGCCACCTCGTCTATCTCACCGAGGCCGAAGGTCAGCCGATCCGACTCCAGGGCCAGTTCGCGGGCCCGTTGCGTGCGGTCGAGCAGATCCCGGCGGGCCGCCAGCCAGTCCTCGCGCACGGCACGGTATTTGGCCAGCGGAGCGCTCACGTCGGCGAACCGATCCAGGGCCCCGCGCTGTTCGTCCGGGCGCATCAACCGCAGCTGATCATTCTGGCCGTGCAACGCCAGCAGTTCGTTGGTGAACGTACTGAGCGATTTCGCGGGCACGCTGCGGCCGCCCAGGTATGCCCGCGACGGGCCGTCACGACTCACCGACCGGGCGGCGATCACGCTGTCGTCGTCATCGCGTTCGGCGCCGGAGGAATCGAGGATCTCGTCGATGCGGCCGATCACCTCGGTCTGCACATCGACGGTGCTGAACCGACCCTCGACCACCGCACGCGGCGCGCCGGTGCGCACCCGGTTGGCGTCGGCCCGGGCACCGCCGAGCAGATGCAGGCCTGTGACCACCATGGTCTTACCGGCGCCGGTCTCACCGGTCAGCACCGTCAGGCCCCGGTCGAATTCAGCGGTCGCGGTGCTGATCGCGCCCAGCGACTCGATACGGATCTCGGAGAGCACTACTGGCCGCGCCATCCGGTGACGGGCAGCCGGAACTTGCGCACCAGCCGATCGGTGAACGGTGCACTGTCCAGGCGGATCCACTTCAGCGAGGTGCCGCACCGCGTCACCTCCACGCGCGCACCCGCCGGCACCACCATCTCCCGGCGGCCGTCACAGAACACCATCGCGTCGTGTCCCCCGGCTTCCACTTCGATGGCGATAGCCGCGTCCGGACTGGTGACCATGGGACGGGCGAACAGTGCGTGAGCATTGTTGGGTACCACCAGAATCGCCTCCAGATCCGGCCAGAGGATCGGTCCCCCTGCCGAAAACGCGTACGCGGTGGACCCGGTCGGGGTCGACACCAACACCCCGTCGCAGCCGAAGGAGGACACCGGGCGTCCGTCGACCTCGAGCACGACGCCGAGCACACCCAACCGGGGCCCCTTCTCCAGGCTGGCCTCGTTCAGTGCCCAACCACGTTCCCGGATCTCGCCGCCTTCGCGCACCACGATGTCCAGCGTCATCCGGTTCTCGACGCGGTAATTGCGGTTGACCACGTGCTCCAGAACCATGTCGAGCACTTCGGTCTCGGCTTCGGCTAGAAATCCGATACGCCCCAGATTGACTCCCAGTACCGGGATATCGACGTTTCGGGCCAACTCCGCGGCGCGCAGGAAGGTGCCGTCACCGCCGAGGGCGAGCACCACCTCGCAGCCTTCGGCCGCCCGCTCGTCGGGATCGACGACCTCGATGTCGATCCCGAGGGCCCGCATGTCCTCCGGGTTCAGATGCAGCGCACCGCGATCGACGGCCTCGGCGGTCAGCACCCGCAGCCCGATGCCGTGGTCGCCCAGCACCTTCTCTACCCGGCGAGCGGTGTCGGTGGCTTCGTCGCGGCCGGTGTGGACGACCACCAAAACAGTGCGTTCGCAGGTCATTGTGGTCCTTCGGCGATGGCGCGCGCGATCGCGCGCTCGAGATCGTCACCCTCCAACGGGTGGTCGGTGGTCGCCCGCAGCCGCAGGAAGAACTCGACGTTCCCCGACGGGCCGGGCAACGGGCTGGCCGTCACATCGACAGTGTGCCAACGTAATTCGGCGGCCCGTCGGGCCACCCCCAGGACCGCGTCGGCGCGCAGCGCGGGATCGGACACCACGCCACCGGCGCCGACCCGGTCTTTACCGACCTCGAACTGAGGTTTCACCATCGGCACGATATCGGCGTCGGCGGATGCGCACGCGGTCAGCGCGGGAAGGACGGTGGTCAACGAGATGAACGACAGATCGGCCACGACCAGGTCGACGACGCCCCCGATGGCGTCCGGGGTCAGTTCGCGTACATTCGTGCGCTCCAGCACCCTCACGCGGTCATCCGAACGCAGCGACCACGCGAGCTGTCCGTATCCGACATCGGCCGCGACGACGTGCGCGGCGTCGCGGTCGAGCAGCACTTCGGTGAAGCCACCCGTCGATGCACCGGCATCCAGGCAGCGCCGGCCCTGCACGGTCACCCCGAACGCGTCGAGCGCCCCGATCAATTTGTGGGCGCCGCGCGACACCCAGGTCTTCTCGTCGGCCGCCACGGTGAGTGCGGCGTCCACCGACACCGCGGTGGCGGGTTTGACGGCCGGCATGCCGTCGATGCGCACCAAGCCGGCTCCGATCAGCTCGGCGGCCTGCTGGCGCGAACGCGCCAGCCCGCGTCGCACCAGTTCGGCGTCCACTCGCGCCCGCCGCGTCATCGGCCTATTGCTCCCGGATCGCTTCGCCGCGGCCTTCCACCGACTCCAGCGCGCGGACCAGCAGCTCGTGGGCCTGCTCCAGGCGCACGGCGACGACCTCGATATCGGCGGACTCGGTGCCCTCCGCAGCCGGATCTGGGAGGTCGGTCAGCAACGCGGCGATATCGGAGCGGATCTGCTCGGGATCGGTACTCATCTCAAGAGATCACGCTAGTCGATCCGCTCAGCTGAGCAGCGACCAGCGTTGCAGTGCGGCGCGGGCCGTGTCATCGGCAGCGGTGACCTCGAGCGGACCGGCTGCACCGGTCGCCCATACCGTGTGCGCCACCGCACGCACGACACTCAACTCGTCCACCGGATCAGCCCCGGTCGCACGAACGGTGACCGATGTCGCGTCCGCGTGCACCTGCCAGGCGGGATGTGCAGCGATCCGCAGCGCCTCGCCGTCGATGTGCAGGGATCGCAGGTCGGGCCCGACGAACACCGGGCGCTGATCGCTGACGGCGTGCACCATGTCAGCCGCGGTGTTGACTCCGGTGAGCACCATCAGGCTGGGCAGTCCGGCGGCATTCGCGCCTTCGATGTCGGTGTCGAGGCGGTCGCCGATGACCAGCGGTGTGCCGAAACTGCCACGGGCCAGCGCATCGTTGAGCAACGTGGGCGCGGGCTTGCCCGCAACCTGGGGATCCTGATCGGTGGCGGTCCGCAGCGCGGCGACCATCGAGCCGTTGCCGGGCAGGAGCCCACGCTCGGATGGCAACGTCCGGTCGACATTGGCCGCCACCCAGATCGCGCCTGCCCGGATGGCCAGCGCCGCCTCGGCCAGGTCACTCCAGCCGGTGGTCGGGGAATGTCCCTGGACGACCGCGGCGGGGTTCTCGGCGAAGGTGCGGACGGGCCGGAGTCCAACCGCGGTGATCTCGGCGGCCAGCGAGTCGGTGCCGACGATCAGCACCGCCGAACCGGCGGGCAGTTGGGTGGCAAGCAGTCGCGCGGCGCTCTGGGCGCTGGTGACGACGTCGTCCTCGGCGGCGGAGAACCCGAGTTCCTGAAGGTGCTGTGCGACCTCGGCCGCCGAGCGGGACGCGTTGTTGGTGACATACAGCGCCCGCGGACCCACCGATGTCAGGCTCTCGACCGCCCCGACCGTGGGCTCGTGGCCGCGGAAGACAGTGCCGTCCAGATCCAGGAGCAGGCAGTCATGCTCCTGTACGAGAGTCGCCATGTCAGGTCAGCTCGGTGACGCGATCTTCGGCGTCGGTGACACCGTCGACATCGGCGGCGGCGGCGTGGATGAACGCCTGAACGGCATCGTCGGTGCGGCCGAGCGCGACCAGCGTCTCGGCGTAGGCGTAATACAGCCGGGCACCGGTCTGGCCGGTCCGGGTCGGATCCAACGGCGGGCTCGACAACAGAGCCAGCGCCTGTTCGTGCTGGCCGAGATCGGAACGGGCACCCGCGACCACCATGCGAAGCTCGTCGGCATCGTCCCCGGTGAGCTGCTCGGCTTCGGGTGTGCGAGCGAGTTCGATCGCGCGTTCGGGACGTCCGACGCCGCGTTCGCAGTCTGCGATCAGTGGCAGCAAGGACGATTTGCTGCCCATTCGGCGGGCGGCCCGCAGTTCAGCCAGGGCTTGGGCCCAGTCGCCGCAGAAATAGGCGGCGATTCCGACGGCTTCGCGGACTGCGGCGATCCGTCCGGAGCGGGCCCGCGCGGCCCGGGCGTGTTCCAGCGCGGCCGCCGGGTCTTCGTCGAGGAGTTCGCCGGCCGCCACCAGATGCCGGGCCACCACGTCGGCGGTCGACTTGTCCAGAGTGATCAGCTCACTGCGGATCTCCGGGGAGAGTTGTTTGGCCTCGATCTCTTTGGGGATCGCCGGCCCGCTGGGCCGATCGCCGTCGCCGTCGTTGCGTCGCGGTTGCTCACCGCGGCCTCGGCCCGGCCCGGATGTGCGCGGGGCATTCGGACGGTCACGGTTTCCTCGCTGCGGTCCGCCGTCGGTGCGGCGCGGACGCCGTTCACCGCTGCCATCCTGCCTGTCCTGCGCCACGCTGGCCTTCCTAGGTCGATCTCTGCCTCGTTGAAACGGGTGTACCGACAAAGGATAGCCGGGTGCCGGCGAATCCCGACAGTTCGCGCGAATTCGGACGCCGAATGGCATCCGAATTGGCCCGATAAATAGAATTACCCCCCACGTAATCGTGGGGGGTAATTCTAATGTGTGTTCGGCGGTGTCCTACTTTTCCACCCGTATGGGTAGTATCATCGGCGCTGGTAGGCTTAGCTTCCGGGTTCGGGATGGGTCCGGGCGTTTCCCTGCCGCTATGGCCGCCGTAACTTT
>JAHFVC010000410.1 GCA_023264765.1 Mycobacterium sp.
AAGGCGACTGGCGCGCCGCCTATGACCACTTCACCACGGCCCAAAAATCCGCCGAGCTGACCACCGACGACCTGTCCTCCTACGGCCTGGCCGCCTGGCGCCTCGGCCACGGCCGGCACTCCATGCAGCTCTCTGAACAGGCCTTTAACCGCCTCAACTCCGCCAACGACACCCGCGGCGCCGCCATGAAGGCCGTCGAAGTCGCCCTGCAGTGGTTCAACGGCGGAGACCTGACCATCACCCGCGTCTGGATCAACCGCGCGCGCCGCCTGCACGATAAGCAACCCGACGACCAAGTCCTGGCCTACCTTCTCTACCTCGACTCCCTCGTCGCCATCGACGAAGGCCGCAACGACGTCGCCGCCCAGCTCGCCGAGGAGCTTCAAGAGGTCACCACGAGACTCAACGACCCCGGCTTCAACGCCCTGTGCTCGACGGCCAGCGGCGTCACCATGCTCCCGTTCGCCCGCACCGCCGATGCCTTCGCGCAACTCGACGAGGCGATGATGCCCGTGCTCGCCGACCAGGTCCCCGTCGACTGGGCCGGCGACATCTACTGCGCCGTCATCCACGAATGCCATCGCCTCGCCGACCTCAACCGCATGAAGACCTGGTTCGAAGCCATGGAGGTCTGGCGCAAGGGCCCGCAGGTCTCCGCCACCTGGTACGGCACCACCTGCGAGGTCCACAAGATGGACCTGCACAGCGCCACCAAGGACTACCACCAGGTGGAACAGCGCCTGCTCGACGCGATCGGCGCGCTCGGCGACTTCCCCGGCACCGCGGGCAAGGGCTACTACGAACTCGGCGAGATCCGTCGCCGCAAGGGCGACATCGACGGCGCCCGCGCCGCCTTCGCCACCGCACGCGAATACAACAAAGACCCCCAACCCGGCGAAGCCCTGCTGCGCTGCCAGCTCGGCGAGGACGCCGCCGCCGCAACCGACCTGCGCATGCGGATGGACGCCGAGCAGGACGACATCAACCGCACCCGGCTGCTGCCCGCCGCCGTCGAGATCGCCCTGGCCCGCGGCAAACTCGATGAGGCCGACCAGTACTGCACCGAATTAGAAGCTGGCGCAGAGAAATTCGACTCCCCCGGCTTCCGGGCCTGGGCCCGCCACGCCCGCGGCGCGGTGCTCGTCAAGCAGGGCCGCGCAGCCGACGCGCTGCCCGTCTTGCAGGACGCGCTGCGCCGCTACCGCAGCACCCAGTGCCGCTATGAGATGGCCCAGGTGTACGAGTGGATGTCGCTGGCCCGCCAGGGCGCCGGCGACCCGGCGGGTGCTGCCACCGACACCGCGAACGCCGAGGCGATCTACCAGCAGCTCGGCGCCGTCCCGAGCCAAACCGTGCCCAGCGCAGTAGCGCCCGGCGGCCTGACCAAGCGGGAGCTCGAGGTGTTGGCCGGCATCGCCGCCGGCGCCTCCAATCGCGACCTCGGCAAGCAGTTGTTCATCAGCGAAAAGACGGTCGGCCGGCACCTGGCCAACATTTACGTCAAGCTCGGCGTCTCTTCGCGCACCGCCGCGGCGGCCTGGGCCCACGAAAACAAGGTGCGGCCGGCCGCGTCTACATCATTTGCACCATAGCCTGCCTGCACAAACGCACCTTTCTCCCGATGTTGTGAGGTGCCTGTGCGCCATAGGTTCAAACCATGATCAACACCGCCAAGCTCGCACTGGTCGCCTTCGCCGCCCCGGTTCTGGCCACCCTCGCGGTCGGGCTGGCCGGCCACGCCGCCGCCGAAACCCCCGACTCCAGCGGCGGCACGGTTTCCGCGGCCGAGACCATCGGCCAGCTGCGCGACGAGGGCATGCGCGTGGTCGTCGACAAGGACGCCTCGGTGTCCCTGGACAAGTGCTCGGTGATCTCGGTCCATCAGGACCGCCACGAGCATCACGGCGGCCAAAGTCGCGACGCTTTCGAAACCGCCTACGTCCACGTGTTCTGCCACGCCTAGATCCATGAGACACCGTTGGCTCGCGCTGGGTGTGCTCAGCCTGGGCGTGGCGCTCATCGGGGTCGACAGCACCGTCCTGGCGGTGGCGACACCGATGATCTCCAAGGATCTCGGAGCCACGCCCACTCAGATCCTCTGGATCGGCGACATCTACTCGTTCGTGCTCGCCGGTCTGCTGATCACGATGGGCAGCCTCGGCGACCGCATCGGTCACAAGAAGTTATTGCTCTGCAGTGCAACCGCTTTCGCGCTCGCCTCCCTGGCGACGGCCTACGCGCCGACCGCGGAGACCTTGATCGCCGCCCGCGCGCTTCTCGGTGTCGCGGGCGCGAGCCTGGCGCCGTCGACCCTCGCCTTGATCCGGGGTCTGTTCGCCGACCCGCGGGAACGTTCTGTGGCCGTGGGCATTTGGGCCTCGGTGTTCGCCGCCGGAACCGCGTTGGGCCCGGTCGTCGGCGGCGCGCTGTTGGAGCACTTCTGGTGGGGCTCGGTCTTCCTGATCAACATTCCGGTGATCGTCGTGCTCGTCGTCGGCGGCAGCCTGCTGCTGCCCGAACTGCGCAACCCGATACCGGGGCCGTGGGATCTTGTCGGCGTGGGTCTGTCGCTTGCCGGCATTCTGGGTCTGGTCTACGCCGCCAAGCAGGGCGTCGCACACGGACTACACGCCGATACCGTGCTGGCCGCGCTCGCCGGTGCCGCGGCGCTGACCCTGTTCGTGCGACGCCAGTTGAAGACGGCCCATCCCTTGATCGATGTGCGGTTGTTCACCAATCGCCGGTTCTCTGGTGTGGTCGTCACCAATACGCTTACCGTGCTGGGCCCTTCGGCTCTGCTCTACTTCCTGTCCCAGTACCTGCAGCTCGTGGAGGGGTACAGCCCATTGCAGGCCGGGCTCGCCGAACTGCCAGCCGCGGTGGCGGCGATGGCGTTCGGTGTGCTGGCCGGCGTCGCCGTGCGGTACTGGTCGCAGCGCGCGGTCCTCGCCACGGCGCTGGTGGTGATCGGCGTCGCGATGGGATCGCTGACGACGCTGAGCCCGTCCACCACCTACCCGCAGATCGGGATCGCCCTGTTCGGCATCGGCGCCGGGCTCGGCGTGGCGTTCGCCGTCGCCAACGACGTCGTCATCGCCAGCGTTCCACCGCAGAACGCCGGTGCCGCGGCCGGGATCTCGGAGACCGCCTACGAGCTGGGCACCGCACTCGGGATCGCGTTGCTGGGCAGCGTGATCGCCGGTGTGTACCGGCAATTGGCGCATGCGCCCGACACCCACCCGTTCGCGGCGGCAATCGCCGCAGACCACGATGCTTTCGCCAGCGGGCTGGCCGCCGCCGCTGGAATCGGCGCGGCCTTGCTGTTAGCGTCTGCCCTCGCGGTCTGGATCCTGCTCAAGCCGCCGCCCCACCAGCAGTTTCTGCCCTATTGTGACTCCAACTGTGAGGAAGGCTCGGTGCCGGGATGACCCTGGAATCCACGAACGAGGAACTCCGCCATTCCGGATATCAGCCGGAGCTGAAGCGAACCCTGGGCCAGTTTCAAGTGTTCGCAATTTCGTTCGCGTTCATCTCGGTCCTCGTCGCCATCTTCGCCACCTATGGCTCCGTGCTCAATACCTCAGGGCCCGTGGGCATCTGGTTGTGGCTCATCGCCGCGGTGGGCCAAACACTCGTCGCACTGGTGGTCGCGCAGTTCGCCGCCCGGATCGCACTCACCGGCTCGTCCTATCAATGGGCCTCACGGCTGGCCAACCCGAAAGTCGGGTGGTTCTTCGGCTGGCTGACGTTCTGGTTCCTGGCCACCGGTGTCGTCGCGATGAACAACGCACTCGCCAGTCAAGCCCTCATGCCCCTTCTCGGCATGTCCCCCGACGAGAACGTCGCCCGGCTGATCACGTTGGCGCTGATGCTCACTGAGGCCATCCTCGTCATCGCGTCCACCCGGTTGCTCGGCATGGTCACGTCCACCACGGTGGGACTCGAGCTGGTCATACTGGTGGGGCTGATCATCGGCCTCGGTGCGGTCATGGTGTTCGCTGGAACCGGCACCGTCGACAACCTCGGCTCGCGCGGCGTTGCGGCCGACGCATCGAACTATTTCGCGATCGGCGGACCACTGATGGCGGCCATGATCATGGGCCTGACAACGTTGGTCGGTTTCGACTCCGCGGCGAATCTGGCTGAGGAAGCCAAGGATCCGTTCCGGACGGTCCCGCGCGCCATCGTCTCCTCGGTGGCGGCCTCGGCGGTGCTGGGACTGCTGTTCGTCGTGATCCTCACGCTGGCGATCAAGGACATCACCGAGGTAACGACCAGCGGGTCGCCGGTGGCCACGATCATCCGCGACCAGCTCGGCCCGGTAATGGAACGAGTTCTGTTGACGGGCATCACATTCGCAATGTTCGGCGCGGGCATGGTGATCATCGCCGCGTGCTCGCGGCAAGCGTTCGCCATGTCGCGCGATTCCCGCTTCCCGGCCCACACGCTGCTGCGGCGGGTCAGCCCACGCACGCAGACACCCGTGCCAGCTACCATCCTGATCCTGGTGATCGGGGTCGTCCTGATGGTCGCCCTGCCCGGCGCCGCGCTGCTGCAGCTGATCATTGCCTCGACGATCCTGCCCGCCCTGCTCTACGGCGGAATCGTCGTGCTGTACCTCTGTGTGCGTAAGCGCCTGGAGACCAAGGAGAGCAGCTTCAGCCTCGGCCGCTTCGAACTGCCGGTAGCCTACGCCGCACTCGTCTGGGTGGTTTTCGCGATCTTTGTGCTCGTATCACCCAGTGACGCACGGGTTCCCGGCCTGGTCGTGCTCGGGCTGATCCTGGTCGGCGGGCTCTACTTCGCCTACATGATGATGTTCAAACGTGAAGCGCTGGAGACGGAACCCGGCGAGCCCGGCGCATTTTGAATTCAACATAGTCAGAAAGCTCCCACTGGGTGTACGCTGCACAAATGTTAGGTCGGGGGCCTTGCACAGTCGGTTGATTGCGACGGCCTCCCCCTCGAGGAGAATAGGGGCAACGGCAATGCGAAAGACCCCGTGCTACCTAGTTTTAGGACTGGCCTTCGCCATGGGGCCGGGCACCCTCATCACGGCGACACCCGCGTTGGCCGACTGCGACAGCGCCGGTTATGCCACCGTATGTGCGCAGGGTGAAGTGCGCGGCGGTGGGCCCACCCCACCGAACGCCGGCCCGGTGTATCCGGGCTACTGCGCCGATCCTTGGTATTGCGATGACGCCTGGGGCGTCGACATCGATCTGAATCCCCGGCCACCGGTCCGTCCTCCAAACCGACCCCCCATCAGGCCCGGCAGACCCGGGCGCGGCTGAGCACGCCCTGTCCCTATCCCCCATCGTGAAGGAGTCACTCCCATGTTGGTCCGCAGTTTGATCACCGCCGGCGTCATCGCCGGCGCGACACTCCTGGGCAGTGCGGCAACCGCTGCCGCCGATGAACCCAATTGCACGGCAGGCGATCTCACTCAGGTTCTGTCGGGAGTCAACGCGGGCATGTCGGTGTATCTGTTCACCCATCCCGACGTGAACGCCTTCTTCACCGGCCTCAAGGGCAAGTCCCGCGAGGACATGCGCACCGAGGTCGCCAACTACCTGCAGGCCAATCCCGATGTCCGCGACCAGATCAAGGCCGTCCGGCAGCCGGCTGCCGATTTCCGCGCCCGCTGCGATGCGCAGATGCCTGACGACATGGGGCCGATGAACTAG
>JAHFVC010000112.1 GCA_023264765.1 Mycobacterium sp.
ACGGACGGCGGCACCATGAGTGCGAGCGAGAACTCGGTTGACAGCGGATGATCAACCCGCTGGTGGTAACGCGTGAAGTCACTGAATGACAGATCCGTGAGCTGCCCGGCGACAGCGGACTGCCACGCGGCGAACGCGTCGCTATCGGTGATGTGCTGCGGTGGCTGTGGCACGACGTCCACTGGTGCGCTATCCATGTAATACACCTTACCGGGTGTATACGACAGATTCCGCGGTCACTCGTGGTGAAGGCCAAAATTGTCGAGAAAGACAGCTGCCCTACGCCTTTGGGTGCACATCTGGCAATGTGCGGCGTAGGGCAGCTACTCCAGGTCGTCCCGTCACAAAGAGGAAACACGATCAGCCTAGAACCGCGCAGATCGGCCCCGCAACCTATCTCCGATTACGCGGCGCTTGAGGTGCGACCGGCGTCTCCTAGCTCATCGTGGATGGCCCGGTTGACGGCGTCGAGTTCGCGGCGGGCGGTGAGTAGAGCGTGCGGCTCGCTGGTGTCGGCGCAGGCTGCCGCAACGCGGGCTTCCACGGCCCGTTGATGAGCGGCGTCGCGACGGCGTTGGGTGTCGGCGATCTCGCCGGCCAGTCCGGCCATCCAGTCACCGACGACGGCTTCCGCCCAGGCCTGGACCGCGCCGGCGCCGCGCCGGCGGACCTTGGGCGGCAGAACCTGCGACCAGAGCTGGGTGCGCCGCGGCCCGAAGGACAACCGCAGCTGGTAGCCCGGATCCAGGGTGGAGAAGCCGATGTTGACGTGGTAATCCGACCAACGGTGGTGGCGGTGTTCATGCAGTCCGCGCGGGTCACAGACCGCGCTCGCGGTGGCGGAGAGATCGACCGGGCCCAGACCCTCGCGGTGCTCGGCGAACTCGGAGAGCCGCTCGACGCGCCGGGCCAGCATGTCAGCGGTCTCTTCGGCCGCTGTGGCCTGTTGGAGCATGGCCCGCACGTTCTGCTGCACGGTGACGTGCGCCAGACGCAGCTTGCGGATCTGGACGGACAGTTCGTGCTGGCGCAGCAACAGGGTGTTGCCGGCGGCGGCGGCTTTGAGCTCGGCGAAGCTCAGCGTGCCATCGCCCAGGTCCTCGATCTCGCGCAGCTGGCTGTCGGCGCGGTAGAGCTGCTCGAATCCCCGGGACTTGCGTTCGATCACACCGAACATGAACGCGTCGAACGTGTGGGCGGTGACGAAGCTGTAGATCCCGACGGTTTCGTGGTGGTTGCCGGTGCGGATGGCGCGTCCGTTGCGTTGCTCCCACGCCGAGGCTGTCCACGTGGGATCCACGTGGTGTAGTGAGTGCAATCTGGTCTGGATGTTGGTTCCTATTCCCACCTTTGGTGTGCTGCCGATCAAGACGGCGATGTCGCCATTGCGGCATCCGGCGAATAACACCTCGCGCGCTTTGGGCGTGGTGGCGTCATGGGCGAACCGGATCTTTTCGGCGGGTACCCCGCGGCCTATCAGGCCCGTCCGGATCCGTCCGTAGCTCTGGTTGTCTCCCGGTTTTGGGGTGCCCAGGTCACAGAGCACCAGCTGGAATGCCCCCGGCTTGACCGAGCCGGGATACGTCAGCCCGCGGGTGCGGTGGTACACCTCGGCGACTGTTTCGGCGACCGCCTCCAGCTTTGGGGCTTCTTCGGTGCAACCGACCAGGTTGGGATCTAGCGCGACCTTGCGGCCGTCTCCGCAGATGAGCAACATGTTGTCTTCGTCGGCGCCGACGCGGCGGGTACGCAGCGCGTCGGCGCGGTCGACGAGGGTTGCCATGAAGTCGCGAGTAGTGGTGCTGGGCTGAACCACCACGGTGTGGCGCACCGGATTTGGCCGCTTCAACCCGGTGGTGTCTGCCCGCACCATCGACATGAATCCGCCGAGCATGGTGCGCAGTTCGGGTATGTTTTGGACCACGGCCGGCCGGCGCCGGCTACGGAAGCCTCCGCCGTCAGGAGCAACCTCCACGATGGTCTCGTAGCGGATGAACTGAGCCGCCCAGGCGTCGAAGTGCGACAGCCCCGCTTCAGCGAGTTGTTCGGGCGCCAAGAACTGTGTCCACACGTATGCCTCAGCGAGCGTGTTGGTGAAAGGAGTACCCGTGAAGAACGCCGCGTGCGGCCGGTTTGGGTTGGCGCGACGCAACATTGACATCTTCAGCAGCAGATCCACGGCCCGTTTCGACGAACCGAGGCTGAACCCGTCCGCGCGGGTGGTGACCGGGAGCCGGCGGAATCGGTCGGCCTCGTCGATTGCCAGATAGTCCAGACCCAGCAGCTTGAAGGTGATGGTGTCGGGGTCGTTGGTGCAATTACGCAGCCGCTGGATGCGGCCCTGGAGGGACCGCACGGCGGCCGCGACTCGCTTGCCGGTATACCCCGCGCCGCGGGCGTAGGTCTCGAGATCGGCGAGCTGGTCGTCGAGCCACGCCCGCTCCACCTCGGCGGGTACCGGGATCGCCGAGAACGTCTCGTGGGTCATGATGACCAGATCCCAGTCTCCGGTGGCGCAACGCCCGAGGAACCGCCGCCGTGCATCCTTGTGCAGATCGGCGCGGGTGACGATGAGGAATCGCCCCGCCGGCCAGGATTGGTAGGCCTCGCGAGTTACCTGTTCTATCAAGTGATTTGGGACAACGAGTCCCACTCTGTTGGCCAGGCCGAACTGACGCAGTGTCATCGCCAACGTGATGGCAGTCAGCGTTTTTCCCAGACCGACTTCGTGACTGGCCATCACCGCTGGACTCGACACCGCCTGGTCGACGAAGTCACGCTGCCAGGGCCACAAGTCGATTCCCTCGGCCAAGCCGGGGAACGTCAGGTGCGACCCGTCGTGGCGGCGCAGCACGTGGGAGTTCATCGCGTGGTTGTAGCGATCGACGATGCGCTGCTCGCGATCAGGGTTCTCCCACACCCAGATTGAGAACCGTTCACCGATGGCGGCGAGCTTCTGCTCGGCCGCCTCGGTAGCCTCGGCGTTGCGCACCCGCCGCGTGGTGCGGGCCCGCTCGTCGTACACCTCGTCGTAGACGATGGGAGCGGCCCCGTTGAGACCGATCTGCAGCAAGTCGAAGGCATCCTTACGCTGGGTGCAATAGGCGATCTTGGCCTGATCGGAGAGCCGGTAGCGCGACCCCTGTACCTCCCACGCCGCCAGCGGGGCGATGTGCTCGACGCTGGCCTGATGACCGAACACCTCGTGGCAGAAGTCGGCGATGTCACCGGCAGAGACCCACGGTGAACCCAGTTCGATGCGGATCTCGTGGCGACCCAGCCAGGGCGGCTGAACCGCCTGCAGCGCCGCCACATTGCGCTCGTAGCTCGCGTCGCCGGCGGCCGCGGCCAAGGCGTCGCGCAGTTTGGTGCGCACGTTGCCGGCCAGGTAGTCGCGGGCGGTGACGGCCCGCCCGTCACCGGGATCCCGGTAGACCAGATCACCCAGCGCGGTGAACACCGCATCGGCGCCGGGCAGGCCGAGTAACCCGGCCAGGCGCTCCAGATCTAGGCCGCGGCCCTCCCCCATGCTGATCGCCAGCGCCGCCCCGGCGGTGGCTGCGTGGTGTACGGGCTGCGGGCGCCGGTTGACCCGACGCGTCAGGATCGGGGCCGGTATCCCCTGACCTCCATCCTGGTCGAAGTGTTCGAGCGCCAGCACGATGGCCGCATCGGGGTCAGAACGGAAACCGCCGAGGGTGGGTACCTTCCAGCCGAGCTTGGGGGCACCGGTTTCTGGGTCGACCTTCCCCTCGGTGACCACGCCTCGGTTCAGCGGCCCGAACCGCCGCACGTAGTCGGTGTAGGCCTCACGGCACGTTACGCGCAGCGGCTCCACGGCGGTGTCCGGGCAGGCCCAATCAGCTTCGGCGCTCACCAACTCCAGTGCCCTGTCGCGCAGCTCGATCAACGCGTGCAGTTCAGCGCTGGGTCGCGTGACCGATTGGAGCTCCGCGTCGACGACGCGGACCACCTGGCCGCCCACGACGTGCAGAGAGCCCTCCTTGCGGCCCTGCGCATCAGTCAACCTCACGTCGACCAACTCAGCCGGCAGCGCCGCCTCATCGGGATAGGCCACCAGCATCGGCGACACGGCGCCGAACGCGGCCGCCACTGCCGCGTCGGGATCGTCGGCGTCCACGGCCAAGGCATTGCGATCGAACCCGGTGAGCCGCAGCTGCCCGGCCACGCACTGCGGATGCTGACCCCAGAAGCTGCTCACCGAGGTTCGGCAGTACCGCCCGGCGATGACGTCGCTGCGTTCCACGGTGGCCGCCGATCCGGGATGCCAGCCGTGTCGGGGACCATCGTCACCGTTACGCACCCGCAGCACCAGCACGTCGGCGACCACGTCGGTGCCCTCAGCGCTGAAGTATCTCGACGGCAGCCGCACCGCGGCGAGCAGATCAGCGTGTGCACGCACCGTGGAGGACAAACCGTGCTTGGCGTCGAGGGTGTGCCGCGATGTCACCACCACCACGTAGCCGCCGGGCCGCACCGCAGATACGGCGCGGACCAGGAAATATTCGTGTAGCGGTCCGTAAAAGCCGATCGCACCGTCGTGCACGTTGGCCGCCGAGAACGGCACGTTCCCGATTGCGGCCTCGAATCGCTTGTGCGGCAGAGATATCGACTGCAACTCACCGGTGATGATGTGCGCCTCGGGGTGCAGCGTGGCCGCGATGTGCGCCGAGATCGCATCGGCGTCCACACCGGTGTAGTCGATCGGCAGATCGGCGGGTGCATGGCGGAGGAATCGCCCCGATCCGCAGCCCAGATCCAGCACGGAGCCACCGGTGAACCCAGCGGCGCGCAGCACGCCGTAGATGTGCCCGATCAGTGCCGCCGGGGTGAAGAACGAGGTGTCGACCACGCGCCCGGCGGTGAGCATGGCCTGTCCGGCGACGTCGTCGAGCTCGTCGGCCAGCTCGGCCCAGGCGTCGCCGGGCTGCGGATCGAACAGGGTAGCCGCTGGCCCCCAACCGGGGAACGCCTCGAGCGCGGCGCGCTGCCGGGCATCGGGCGTCGCGGTGGACAGCTCGAGGAGGGTGCGTGCGGCCGCGACGGCGTGGCGTGCGGCGCTCAGCGTGGGGGTCAATTCAGTCTCCGAAGTGTCGAGTCGTCATCCATGTATACACCGGAAGAGGTGTATTAATCCAGACGGTAACGCAACGCACCGACAAGCGGAACAACCCAGCGTGGGAGCACCTTTCAGCATCGACGGCCCGCGGCGACGAGCAACGACGAGCGACATCCCCATGCCCTGCACCAACCGGCCCGCGCCCGGGGCCCGGACAAGCTCGGGACGAAGGACCATCGGGGGGCGTTCTCGGCGCGGCTCGCCGATGGCCCGGCGTGTCGGCGACCACGACGAGACCGGGTGGATCACTCACTTAATCGGTGACGACACGTCCATCACCGCATGTCAAAGGCTGTTAACAACAATGCGCACCGCGGGGATAACAACGCTGCTGGGTGGGCGACGCGGTACAGACCGCACGCACGCGCAACGCCAGTTGTCAGTCGCACACGCGACACTGGCGGCAACGACAGCCGAAAAGGGGTGCACGCGATGGACACGGTGGTCTTCCTCGACACAGAAACGACCAGCACGGGCCGCGACCGCCGGCCGTGGGAGATCGCCATGATCCGCCGCGACGACACCGGCGAGAAGGCACTAACCATCTTCGTCGACGCAGCCGATCTCGACCTCGACAATGCCGACCCCGACGCGCTGCGCATCGGCGGGTTCCACAGCCGCCATCCGCAATTCGGCGCACCACTGAGTGAAGGGCAGCTGCTGTGCCGAGCATCGGAGGCGGCCGCCCTGGTGCAGTCCTGGACCAATCACCGGGCTCGCGTCTACGGCGTCGTCCCGTCCTTCGACACAGAATGCCTCGACGCGCTGCTCCACCGCCACGGACTGGAGTGGGACTGGCACTTTCAACCGTGGGACATCGCCGTGCTGGCCACCGGCTACCTCGCCGGGCGCCGACTACCGCTGCAACGGAGCTCCGAAGACACCTCACGGGCATGCGGTGTTACTCCCCCGACCGAAGCCGAACGTCATACCGCGATGGGCGACGCGCGCTGGGTCGCGCGCTGGTATGACCAGATATTGGCTCCCGCACACCTCAGCGCCGCAGCCTGATCGGCCCGCCGCCGCTTCCTACTTGGTGACGCGGATCTTTGCGACCAGCTTGTCGGCGATCTGCGCGCCTTGATCTTTCACCCCATACCCGCACGCGGCGACGTCGACGATGACATTGGCCCGCACGGCCATCACCCGCTGACACACCGCCCCGTCGGCGGAGGTACGCGAGATCGTCATGGTGCCGTGGTCCTGGTCGACACCGGCCGGCCCGAACGTCCACGTGGAGGGCGGCTCACCGGTCGGCGGGGTGATGGTAATCGCACGGTTCTGGCACAGCTTCCACGTCGCCAACGAATCGGCGATGAAGGCATCGGCTGCGTAGATGTCCGAGAAGGTGATGAGTGCCTCCGAGACCAGCCGCAGTTCCGGTCCCGCCGTGTCCGCAGACTGCAAGGTGCGCACCTGAACGCCAGTCGTGGGGGTGCCGTCGTAGCTCCAGTCATCAGCCGGCGCCCACGGGTTCTGGCAGCGGGTGTCATCGAGGGCGCGGGTCCGCACGAAATCGGTCTTGGTCCCCGATGTGGACATCGCCCCGCCCATGACCGCGCTGATCTCTTCGGGCGACAACAGCATGGCCGCCAACGCCTTTGGATCAGTCACCGGTAACGCGAACTCAGCATTGCCGTCCACGATCGAAGAACAGCCAGCAAGCATCAGCGCCACACCCAGCACCGACCAGGCCAGCTTCCTCACCTACCGCTCCTCCCCATCTTTTCGAGCCTAATGCCTACCGACCATCGCTTCGCGCACCAATCCTCGCGGCCACCGTATCCCCCAGCGACACTCCGGGAGTACACCCGAAACGGTGTATAGTGTGGGCGCGTTGACACAAGAGAGAGGCGCAGTTTAGGGATGAATACAGACAAGGCGATCGCCCGCATCGGTGCGCTGCTGCTGCGCGCCGAGCACACCGACTATCCGCATGAAGCCGAGGCGTGCATCACCAGGGCCCAAACGCTGGCGACACTGAACTCGATCGACCTCGCCGTGGCCCGGGCCCGCGCCGGCCAGCGTGGCCGCCAGGTGGCACCGCTACAGAAGACCGTCGCCATCGGAACCGCCCGCCGGCGAGGGCTACGCACCTTCGTCGACCTGTTCCTGGTCATCGCCCGAGCCAACGACGTCAAGATCGACATCGCCCGAAACTTCACCGAGGTCTACGTGTTCGGCTACGCAGAGGACATCGCAGTCACCGAAGCCCTCTACACCCGGCTGGTCACCCAAATGGTCACCACATGCGAGAACTACCTCGCCACCGGTGACTACAAACACGAAACCACGACCCGCACAAGCTCACTGGATGACACCGGCCCACAGACCCCGGTGAGCAAGATTTCGGCACGCCTGGAATTTCACGCCGCCTTCACCGCCCGCATCAAGGCCCGCCTTCGCGACGCCCGCCGCGACGCCCAGGCCGCGGCCGCCACCGATGCCGCCCGGGTGCAGGCGGCGCGGCCAGCCGGCGGCAACACACTCGTGATCGCCGGCAAACAGCTGCAAGTCCAGGACTACTACACCGCCAACAGCATCGCCAAAGGCCGCCGCTACCGTGGCCACCGATCTTCGACACCATCACCGCGCGGCCGCGCGGCCGGCGATCACGCCGGCCAGAATGCCCAGTTCAACACCCCGACCGAACTCGCCGGCGCCCCGGCCGCGCTGACCGGGAGCTGACCATGACCATCACCGACCGCCACCGCAGCCGGGTCTACACCGCCGAGACGATCTTGTCCCGGATGCTCGAAAACTGTGCGGCCAGTGGCAATCCCACCGTCACGATCGACTCGATCACCTTGACGCTGCCACCTGAAGCGCGTTTCGCCACCATCGCCGACGTCCAACGCTATGTCGACCGGCTGATGTCGTCTGACCAGGTCATCGACCGCCTGGGCCAGCGGCCACCGGTCACGGTGCGGGCCCGAAACAGCACCGCCGACAAGGCCCACTACGAACCCGACACCGCCGTGATCGCCATGCCAATCTCCGGTTCGGCCCGCGCGATGTTGCGCGAACTCGTGGTGGTCCACGAGGTGGCCCACCACTTCGACACCAGCGACGGCGCCACCCACGGCCCGAAATTCCTGGACATCTATCTGACGCTGCTGGACCTGGTCATGGGTCCGCAAATGGCGCTGGCGCTGCGGATTCTGCTTGCACACAACGACGTATCGATGACCACCAGGTGCTGATGCGGCACTCGCGCCGGTAACCGGTGCTAAGCGGGCCGCCGGGTTCCGTAGATGCGGGCATGCAGACGTTCCCGCCGCCACACCGTCTCGGGGTCGAGTGACAAGGCTTCATCCAGATGTCGCCGTGCCTGAGCGCGCTGTTGGCTGGAGGCATCCGGCGCCAAGATCACCGAAGCGGCGTAGTCGACCGCCGTGCGGCAGTTCTGAACGCACCGGTGGACGTCGGCGAGTTGATCGGCGCGGTAGGCGTCTCGCAGCGCGTCACCGGCCGCTGTCAGGTCCTTGCTGGCAGACATCCCGCCCCCGCTTCTCGGCCTGCGCGCTAGCGCTTGACCCGCCGGTCACGGCGGTTCTTCAACATCGAAGGATCTGGTTGGCGGCGACTAGGCCGCGGCCGGTTGTAATTCCAGTCCTTGATCGCCTGGGGCAGCCAGCCACGGTGCTGACCGATGATGGCATTCGGAGCGGGAAACCCGGCCAGATCCTTAAGCACATAGCTCTTCACGGTGTTGACCGAGACACCAAGAAGCTCGGCCACCTCGTTCATCGACAAAAAGCGTTCCGGTTCCGGGACCTTGTCCGCTGCCACGCCAGGGACTATACACCGCATCAGGTGGCTAAAGCAGCCGCAATGACCGCCGCCGCGACGCGGAACCTCAACCGTAGGCCAGCAACTATACATCTAATCGGGTGTACCGTTCTGAGGGTGGAGGACACCGCCATCTACGGCCCCAAGCCGGGTCAGCCACCGGTTTTCACCATCGACGGCGTGTCTGTCTGTCTGGCCGAGGTCGCCGGCATCCGCGCCGTGCTAGCCACCGGTGCGGTCGACGAAGATCACGCCCGCCAGACCAGTACCAGGCTGGTTACCGAACTGGCCGACTGGCTTGACCTCTCCGGCTTCGCCGCCATCAGCGAGGACCACTACCGCAAGTTCCACCGGGTCGGCTCCATGACCGCGCACTCGGGTCAGCCAGGCGAATGGCCGTTCACCTTCACCGTGAACCCGGCCGGCACGGTGATCCTCTATCCCGCACCGCACAAGGAATCGGCGACCCTCAACGGTTGGCTGATCGGGCCCCACCCACCGGCACTGTTCAGTGCCCCGGTCATCGACGGCCACCATTACCCTCGCGGATCCGACCAGGACCACCTCGCCCAGCACCTCGCGGCGCTGTTGGCGCTGCACCGCATCAAGGCGGCGATCACCGTGCACGCCGGTGACCGCACCTACCGAGCGCCGGGCACTAGCGTCATCGGCGCCCGCATCTACTACCCCGGTGAATCAACCGGCTCCGCTACCCAGCAGCAGTGGCTGCACGCCGTGCTGTCCGCGGTCACCGCCGTCCCCCAGATCACTGCGCACCCCGACCCGCAACCGCCAGTGGCGGGGCTGCCGCCCGATGTCCTGGTGGAGTACCACCGCCCGCACCGCCCATGGACCATCGACGCCATCGACACCGACGCCGCGGCGCCCTGACACGTCCACGAGCAGGATCAGCCTCACGCCACCGCTGGCCTGGTAGATCAGCTGCCACCAACGAGCTCGATTCGAGCTCGGGAGGCTAGGTCTAGGAACCTTCCAGCGCACGGAGTACTTCGTTGAACACCTCGTCGGTGTCGGTGTCGACGTATCGCCAATAGACACAGCGCGGATCAGCATCAACGATGTGGTGGTAGAGATTTCCGGCCGCAACCGCTTTGGCGATGCTGTCGGGATTGGGGTAGTGCGCGCGAGCAACCAGACCCAAGCGCTCCAGCGCCCGCAGCTGCGGGTACACCGGCGGCCCGTGCGGGCCTGGCGTGGACCAGCACCACGCCGGACAGTCCCCTGGGGACCGGCAGCTGCCGGGGCGCGGTCCGTTGCAATTGCGGCCGCCGTTGCCCATTCGGATGAGTATCTGCGGCGTCGACAGCGGATCATCCGCGCCGCGCAGTATGGCGAGAATCTGGTCGCGGACCGCGACAGTGGGAGTGGCTGGTCTGCGGCTCATCGCCAATCCTCGCGCGCACCGGTGGTCGGCGTCGGTGTGTAACCGCCCCAAGAGAATTCGGGACGTACGCTACTTCCCGGCTGCATCGGTGTCTCTGCGGCACCATGTGCTGGTCGCCAACGGGATTCACCACCAACGCCTCGCAGCGACGACATCAACGAACGCTCAAGTCCAGCTGGGATGGTGAAACCAGCTGTGTAGGGCCAACTATGGCCGCGCCGCGCCAGCACCATGGCCTTCAACGCTCAGGCTTGATTGAGGCGGATCAGCGCAGACATCGGGAACCGTACGGTCACCGTCTTGCCCAGTGCGCCGATGTCGATAGGTACGGTCAGCTCGACCATGCCGTCGTGGCTGGACAGCTCGCCCGCCGCGTCGGCGTTGCTGCTGCCGGGCCCGCGATCGATGCGGGTTCCGTCGATCCACACCTTGGCTCCGACGTTGATCATAAATCTATCCTCCACCGCAGTTAGCTACTTGGTTCCGGCCCGCATTGGTCATGCCGCGATTCCGCTGAAGAACAACCGGCCCCAGCGAGGGTCTTCGTCCTCGTGGGCGCCGGCCGAAGCCGCCGCCGTGTAGCACTTCAACGTGGTTCCGGCGGCCACGGACAGCGGGTGTTCAGGTTGCCCGGTCGCGGTCCATCCCAGGACTGCCAGGGATGTGCCGTGCGCGCAGCTGGCCCGCCACAACGCGAAGGCCACGTGATGGGCCCGCGCGGGCCCGGCGCCGGGTCCCCATGCCAGCACGGTGAGGTCGTGCTGGGAGCACTGTGCCAGCTCGGCGTCGTTGTCGGGGCCCACCGGATCGGGGTGGTCGCCGATTCGGTCGGGATGAGGCGACACCAGCGCGTACAAGTTGCGCACGATGATGCCGCCGTACCCCGAGGAGCGGGCAACCTCGCTGCAGCACCAGATGGTTGCGTCGTTGCGCCGCCCGTCGGCCATCAAGGGCTGTAGTGTCACCAAGCCCAGCAGTGGACGCGCCGAGTCCCACACGCGTACAAGACGATAACGGTAGTTGCCGCACGGACTGAAGACCGCCGAAGACTCGGTGTGGTGGCCCAACCGCAGCGGCAGATGCAGCACGGTCATGACCGTGGACCTCCGGGTCGGCGGGTGAGGATTTGGCGGTAGACCAGCGGGATCGCCGGCTCGCAGCCGACGTCGCGGGCGTGGGTGAGCGCGTCGAGTACGGCCACGGCACGCAGCAGCCGGCGCCGCCCCCGCCATCCGCACGTACACGCGCTGTGGCGTCGCCGCCAGGAAGGGGCGAGCACACACACCACGGGGCGGGCCGCCGCGCGAGGGTGCGGTATCTGCTGCTGGCGAGGTGTCATGGTCACGACTTGCCTCCGATCTGTGTGTGCAGCGCGGACACGACCCCGGCCGAGAGCCCGGTGCGCTGCGCGACGTGCGCCACCTGATATCCCTGCCGCAGCAGCGAGCGAGCCCACTGCTCGGCTTGTGGGTCGACGTGATTGACGGGTCTGCCATCGCGGCGAATCGTGCGCTTGGCTGGTACTGCTGGTGCGGTGAGATCTCCGCCGAGTGAGTCATGCAGTAGCCGAACCATTTTCGCTTGCGCTGCGGTCACCGGCCGGCCGCTGCGAGGGGTGTTGGCTGCCGAGGTGTAGCCCAGCGCGGCCGCCAGCATGGCGGTGGTCCATCCCGCGTCGGTCAACGCCGCCAGGATGCGCCAGGTCGGCTCCGGATCGACGGCATCGCGGTGTCCGGCGATACCGCGCCGGCCCCGACTGCGCGGCGTGGAACGGACCGCCTCGATGTCGGCTGCGGTCAGGGCCAGCAGGACGCGGCGGTGCAGCGGATGGCAGCGCGGGTCGTGGTCTGGGGAGGTCAGCTTTCGGATCAGCCCGAGTGGAACACCGGCGGCAGCCGCGATCGCGCCGAGGGTGAACTGTGAGTCGGAGCGGTCCCGGCCGGCATCGATGGCCAGCAGCGCGCGAACATGGTCACGCACGTCCTCGGCGGCAACCCAGTCCGCGCGATAGGCCTCTCGGGCCGAGGCCGCCGCGGCCCGGCTGTAGGCGCGGGAAGCGGTGACGCACGTCAGGCAGTGGCAGCCTTGCTGAAAGCCCCGATGCCCGTGCTCGTCGACCGTGGCCAACGGCTCACCGATGGCGATGCCACGTCGTCCGCCGCGCGCGACCCGCCACACCCAGCCCGTAAGCCGTTCGGCCTCAGCGGCATACGCAGCGGCCAGCTTCCCGCGGTGGTAACTGGAGCGCGTCCGGGTAATCCACCCATAGAGGTCGACCTCGTGTCCGTCGAGGACCTCTTTGTGACCGACGGGCAGATCGGCGAGCGTTCCCGCCCGCGCGAGGTACTGGCGCGCAGCATCCATGCCCAGCGACCAGTAGGTCTGCGAGGGCTCCCACGCAAAGCGTCGGTCGCCCAGCCGCCCAGTCGGCGCGACCGAGACCACCATCGCCTCCAGCAGCGGCGGCAGTGCCCCAAGGATTTTGCGGCGCCGTACCTGTCGGATCCAGGAGCCCACGGCGACGTCGTCTTCCACGTGATCGGCCGGTATGTCGGTGTGCCCCTCCCAGGCCACGAACGACCGGTAGGCCTCGACTCCGGCGTCATCGCCAGGATCCAACGGCGTCCAGGACCATCCCGGCATCTTCGACAACGCATCTCGCAGTTCTGCGGTGAGCTGGCCATCGCGGTCCTTGAACAACTGAGTGGCCACCCAGAACGCCAGCGGCCGACCCAGCCCATCAGTGCGGCCACGAAAGATGCTCTCGCCGCTCGGGCGATCGCAGACGGTCCCATGCTCATCGACGACCGCCCGCAGCGCGTCCAGGGCGCGCTCGTCAGCGGCGTGCGCGGCATCCCATCGCCACCCGACGACCGCTTCCAGGCGCTGCACACGCTGGGCATCGAGCGCCTCATCGCGGTACAGGATGCGTTGGGCGGTGATCCACGCGCCCATCCGGGTGGCGTCGATGGTGATCCTGGCCGCCGATCCGAGCTGCGCGACGGTGGCCAGCAGCTGCCCGTAGTAATGCTCCCAGGCCGCCGAGGTGCGCTCCAGGAGCCGAGCCACGACCGCACCAGGATCGTCGCCGACGACGTCGAGCCAACCGAGCGAGGCGGGATCCGCGATCCCGTTGCGGCCCTGGGAGAGCCGGGCACGGTCGATGTCGAATCCGATCCGGGCGTCGTGGGCGCGCAGTCCCCGCAGTACCCGCCAGATGTGGTTGTAGGCCGAGGTGGCGAGCTGTTCCTGGTCGTCGCCGTCGGGCCGCAGCACCAGGGGAACCACGATCGTGCCGACGGTCTTTCCTGGGTGGGTGCGCAGTGCGCGACCGATGGCCTGGATGATGCCGACCTGGCTGGTGCGCGGATCGGCGAACAGCACCGCATCCACGGCGGGCACGTCGATGCCTTCTCGCAGACACTGCGAGGAGGTGACTACGGTGACGGCACCGCTGGTTTCGTCTGCCAGCTGGCCGAGGATCTGGCGACGTCGTGCGTCTGGCATCGAGCCGTCAACGGCGTAGCTGCGGACCGGGATGGTGCCGATAGCGCCGAGCTCGTTGACTCGCTCGGCGAAGGCGTGTGCGGCGGCGACGCGGTTGTGGAAGGTCAGGATTCGCCGCAGCCCGTAGCGGCCCACGACGTCGGCAAGCGCTGCCAGGGCGGCCGTCTCAGGTGGCTCGGTCCCCGAGCCCTCCGAGATCGTGGCGGGGGTGGTCACCACGACGCGGTAGTCGGCGAGCATTCCGTCGGCGATGGCTTCCCCGACGCTGAGGGTGTGGGCGACCGGCCCGAAGAGTCGCGGGTCGTCCATGGAGCGGATGTGGTCGACGGCCCCGGTCCAGTCGTCGAGGGGATCGACGACCGACAGATTGCCCATCACGACCGGGGTGGCGGTGGTGAACAGCCGCCGCCGTGCCCGAACTCCATGCTCGGCCAGCACCGGCAGGAAACGCGGATTCGTCCGGCCCGCCAGATGATGGGCTTCATCGGCGACGAGCAGATCGAAGGCCTGGCAGCGATCGGTCAACCGCAGCGCCTCGGCCAGGACCGGAGCCGAATGGTAGGTCGAGACGACCACGGAGACCGTGTCGTTGGCCGCGGCCCAGTCCAGGAATCGGGCCACCACGTCGGGGCGGGTGGTAACCGTCCCGTCGACGTCGTGGCGCCCACCGAACGGGTCGATGCCATCGACACCGATCTCGGCGCGCCCCACCGCGGTCGTCGGGTCGCTGCACACCGCCAGAGTCGGCAGCGCCCCGAGCGCGAACCGCCACTCGTCCAGAGTCTGAGCGACCAGAGCGATGCTGGGAGTGAACACCACCACGACCCGAGCGTTGAGGCGCTGCGCGAGCCAGGGACCGAGCAGCGTCTTGCCCGTGCCGCACGCCATCCGCAATTGCGCACGCTGCGCACCGCCGGCGTATACCTCGGCCACGGCGTCGAGTGCACGCATCTGGTGTGGCCTTGGGGCCGGTCCACACAGCGGGGGGGCCTGATCGACGTCAGCGAGCACGGTCATGCCGCCACCTCGCCGGTAGCCGCGGCCCGCAGCTTGCTCAGCGCCGCCTCCACGACGGCAACCACTCTGTCGGAGGCAACCTTTCGGGTGGCCGCCACCTGAGCTAGCGGGGCGGGTATGCCGGTGTCGAGGCCGAACATTTCGCGCACGACCGAACATTCGCGGTCCGTGAGTACGGCCAGTAGATCACTGACGCGCCGCGGTGTGCGCAGCGCCGCGACGTCGCCGGGATCCGGTGCGGCCAAGGTAGCGCCGATGCTGACGGCAGCCCCGGGTGCCAGTGGTGCATCCAGCGAGTAGGCCGGCGCGATCATGCCCTGCCACTGACTCAGCGCCCGGACAGTGGTGCCCATGGCGGAGGCGATCTCGGCAGGTGTGGGTATGCGACCGAGTTCTGTTGCAAGATACTGGCGTTCGGTCAGCATCGTCGTGCACTGCTCCCGGTCGGCGGCATCCAGGGTGGCGGGGCTGGCGGCGGTGACCGCACGCTGCTGGAAATTGCGGATCCACCACGAGGCGTAGGTGGAGAACTTGTAGCCCTGGGTGTAGTCGAACTTCTGCACGGCCCGGATGACTCCGAGCACACCCTCGTTCGTCAGATCCTCGATGGTGAGGCCACCGGTGGCGGCGACGGCGGCACGCCGGCGCGCGTGCCAGGCGGCCAGCCGGATGTTGGCCGTGACGAACTGGGTGAACGCCGCCTTTCCCTCGGCCGCAACCTCGAGTAGCTCGGCCTTACGGGGGCCGACTGCGCCGTGGTCGAGCAGATGGCCCGCATACAACCCTGCCTCGATCGATTTCGCGAGCTCGACTTCTACCTCTGCGCTCAGCACCGGTACCTCGGCGGGCGGATCAATCTGGTGGCTCTGTATCAGAGATGTGGTCATCACAACGACGCTCCCTCAATGCCTTCCGTTGTCCGTGCCCGCTTTCGGGCACCAGGGGTGGCCGTGGCCGTGCACGTGGGTGTCCTCGCAGCGCTGGTGGTTCTCACCACAGCAGCACTCGGTGCACACGACGTAGAGCAGTCCCCGTGCACAGGTCACGCCTACGTCGGCGACGACGAAATGTGTTGTCTGGAAATCGGCGTCGTCGGGCTCGCAGTCGCAACGCTGGTAGATCTCGACGACGCCGTGTCGACCGCGGACGGTCTGTGACTCCGCGGCAGTGGGTAGCGCGGGACGAATGATCGCAGCGCTCATCACATCTCCCCTGTGGTTGCGGCGCGCCCGATGCCGCACCGAAGGCAGTAGCGGTCCCCGTCGCGGTCACCGCGGGTGTCCTCGACGTAGCGGTCTCCGGGCAGAATCGCGCTCAAGCAGTCGGGGCGGTAGTCGAGGTTGGGCTCCGGGACGATGCGCATTCCGGTGTAGGAGCGGGCAACCTTGGCCACCGCCCAGCCCGCTGCGTCCTCTCTGGTCGGCAGCGGCTCCGGCGAGGTATCGGTGACGATGTCTCCGGTCAGGAAGTCGACGCGGTAACCGAGTAGAGGTTTGGCGCAGCGGCACTGCGAACGCACGGCGGCGGTACGGATGACCAATGCCGATGTCTTGGGGATGGTGATATCGGTGGGCATGCGCCTCACCGCCTTTCGACGAGTCGTGACGATCGATGGTCGCAACTATACACCCGGTCCGGTGTATTACGCAGCGTTGGTGTGACGCCTTTGTTGAACTCGCGCGTTCTCACCACCGGCGGCCCGCAGTGCACGCCGCAACCGCGCGGCATAGCTGTCCTTGGTCAGCGGCGGAATGTGTGCCGCGGCCAGCTCCCGCAA
>JAHFVC010000113.1 GCA_023264765.1 Mycobacterium sp.
CCCCGCGTACCCGCGATTGGCGAAGATCTTCTCCGCGGCGTCGAGCAGCACGGTACGGGTCTGCTCCATCCGTCGTTCCCTGGTCCAGCGCTCGGTCACCCTGCCATTCTTGCAAAGATCCACCGTTTCCCCATGCAAGCAAAGTGATTTCGAATCTGTCATCCACGCGGTGCGCCCGGTGAGTAAGTGCTAGTGTTCGCGGCGAATCGCAGGCCCGAAACAGGAGGTCGAGATGGCAGTTGTCCACGATTGGACCACACCGGCTGCGGTGGCCATCCCCCCGGAGGGCTACTTCGAAGAGGAGCGCGGGCGCTTCGGGCCCATCTATCCCCGGACACCCGCCTGCCACGGATTCTCGATCATCGCCAAGGTGAAAGAGGGCCGCGAGGATGTGGTCCGGGCCTACGGAAAAACCATCGAAGAGACCATCAAGGCCAGCCCGGAGGCGCTGGCGCCGTTGAAGTTGCACTACTTGCGGTGGAATCTCTTCGACGTCGGTTCCGGCCTGCACTTCCAGTACATGGGCATCTTCGACACCGATTTCGACAAGTACACCGAGGACGCCGTCCAGCTGTTCAGTGCGACGGGTATCACCACGGTGTTCACCAATCTCGTAGGGTTCCCGGAGGACTGGAAAGAGAACCCCGAGGCCTTCATCAAGTTCGTCCGCGATCACCAGGTACCCAGTTTCCTGGAATACGGCGAGTACCCGTATGTGACGGCCGACGAGATCAAGAAAGCCTTGAAGCTCAAGGCCGCCTTCTCCGACATGCTCGATCAGATGCAGTAGATGCTCGAGTTCGACGACATCCAGCACATTCTGCTCACCCGCACCCCGGCGATCACAGGGCGCTATGAATTTCTGACCTTCGATACGGCGGCCGGTGGGCGAGCCTGGTTGTCCGAACTGGTCGACCTGGTGCAGTCGGCGACCGATGCCGTGTCGACGATGGACGAATCGGACCGCTGGATCACCCTGGCGTTCACGTGGAACGGCCTGCGGGCTCTCGGAGTGGACGACGATTCACTGGCGACGTTCCCCGATGCATTCCGCGAAGGGATGGTTTCCCGCGCAGAGATTCTCGGTGACATCGGTCCGAACTCCCCCGAGCACTGGGTGGGCGGGCTCGCCGGAGACGACCTTCACGCGATCGCCATCCTGTTCTCCCGCAATGACGAGCAGAACGCCCGCTCGCTCGCGGCACATGACGATCTGCTCGCCAGGACCGAGGGTGTGCGCAGCCTGTCGCACCTCGATCTGAACGCGACACCGCCGTTCAACTACGCCCACGATCACTTCGGTTTCCGTGACCGGCTGTCACAGCCGGTGATCAAGGGCTCGGGTGAAGAACCGACACCGGGCTCAGGTGACGCGCTGGAACCCGGTGAGTTCATCCTCGGCTATCCCGATGAGAACGGGCCGGTGGGTGATCTACCCAAGCCGGATATGTTGTCCCGCAATGGAAGCTACATGGCCTACCGGCGGCTGGAGGAACACGTCGCGGTCTTCCGGGACTACCTCCGGGACAACTCGCAGACACCCGATGACGAGGAACTGCTCGCGGCCAAGTTCATGGGCCGTTGGCGCAGCGGCGCCCCACTGGTGCTCGCACCGGACAAGGACGACCCGGAGCTGGGTGCCGACCCCATGCGCAACAACGACTTCAACTACAAGGACGACGATCCGTTCGGCTACGCGTGTCCGCTGGGTTCGCACGCCCGCCGGTTGAATCCCCGCGACACGGCGCACTACATGAATCGGCGCCGGATGATCCGGCGCGGCGCCACCTACGGTCCGGAGTTGCCGGACGGTGCACCCGACGACGGGGTGGACCGTGGTATCGCGGCGTTCATCATCTGTGCTGATCTGGTGCGCCAGTTCGAGTTCGCGCAGAACGTGTGGATCAACGACAAGACGTTCCACGAACTCGGCAACGAGCACGACCCCATTTGTGGGACCCAAGACGGCACTCTCGACTACACCGTACCGAAGAGGCCGATACGTAAGGTGCACAGGGGAATTCCTGCGTTCACGACACTGCGGGGCGGTGCATATTTCTTCGTGCCCGGCATCTCGGCCATGCGTTACCTGGCCGCACTCGAGCGCGAGGAGAAGACATGAGCACGGCGCGCACCTACAACCAGACCCACCGGGCCCGGCCGCACGACGGGCGGCGGCGAATCAGCATCTACTGGACGTGGAGTTATCCCTGGGAGTCGCAACGGGATCCGGCCGAGGTGTACAACCGGTTCTCCACCATCACCGAGGTGCGCAACGCGACGTGGCCGGCCTACGAAAAACCCGAGTACGACGCCGCGAACTTCCTGCAGGGCATCGCCGGCACCCTGGAACTGTTCCACCGGTCCACCCTGGACTTCCAGGCACTCGCCGAAGAGGCCACCGGCCATCAGGTGGCGGTGTTCCAGCGCATCGACCAGGCCGGCTACAAGCTCGAAATCGACGAGCGGATCCTCGCCGACACCGACACCTTGATGGTGTTCGGGCTCGACCACCTGCTGGGCCAGGAGGATGCCACGGCCGGCGAGGTCGCCGCGATCACCGAGTGGCTCACACGCGAAGGCACCTGCCTGCTGCTCGCACCCCATCACGACGTGGGCTTCACCGACGACTTCGCGCAACGCCAAATGGAATACGCACACCACGGCGACCCGCTGGTACCTCGTCAACAGCGGTTCAGCGCGTACACCCGATCCCTGATGAAGGCGCTCGACGTGCCGGTGCACAACATCTGGGGACTACGCCCCGCGGTGGTCGAGGGCACCAACGAGATCGCCCCGCTCACCGGGTTCCCCGATCTGGATGCCGCACGGCTGCTGGACAACGTCACCACCTTCAACTTTCACCCGCACCTCCCGCACTACGAGTTGACGAGACCAGCGGGCGATGACCTCCGGGTGCTCGGACGCCAAGTGGTCGATCCGCATCGCCCGCACCCGTACACCGCAGCGGGCAACACCGAGTTCAACGCACTGGTCTGGATGCCGCCGACCCCCACCCGCGCGGGCGACATCGTGCTCATCGACTCCACGCACTTCACCACGCTGTTCGGCGGCACCGCCAGCCTGCGCAATCTGTGGCGCAATCTCGCCACCATGCGCTGAACCCCTTCACGCCCAATTGCGCAGTCGGGTCGCAAAGTGCGAGTGGAATCCGGCTTTTCGTGGATCTCGGCGCGACGTGCGCTACGGCACGGGCGCAGGCGCCGGCACTGGAACGGGCGCCGGAGCCGGAGCTGGCGGCGGGAACAAGGAATTGATCGCGGCCTGGACAGGATCCACCGGCGGGGGCGGCACGGACTCGGCGGGTGGCGCCGGGACCGGCTGCTCAGGTGCCGGCGCGGGCGGCACCGCTGCCGGCGGGGACACCGGTGCGGGCGGCACCGCTGCCGGAGCCGGGCCGGGCAGAGGACCGGGAGCCTGTTCGACGAGACCGGGAACCACCTCGGGAACGGGAGCGGGTGCGACGGCCGGAGCGGGTGGCAACTGCTCGGGTGCCGCGGGCTGTACCGGGATGACAGCGATGGGTGCTGGGATGCCGGCCTGCAACGGAATGATCGGCTCGGAGTACACCGGCGGCGGCGCGTCGGCGGGCGGCGCGGTCGCCTGCTCCGGCGCGGCCATTTCGTGCGGCGACGCGGCGGGTGCGGGTGCACGGGTGGAACCGACGATCTGCGACGTCCCCGCCGCTGGGCTGACCGGCTGGTTGGCCTGCCGTTCGGAAGGGACCTGGGGGTCCGCGACGTCAGGGCCGCCGAACTGGGATCCGACCGCCAGCAGCGCGATCACCGCGGTGACGGCGGCGGCACCGGCCATCGTCGCCAGCCGGGCCGGCGAGGTATCCCGGGCCCAGGTGCGCAGGCGGCGAGCGGCGCCACCAGTCGAGGCAGCCGGTACCGCGTCGGTCGCCACGGCGTGGGCCGCGTCGTAGGCGGGCGTGAAACGCGTGGTCGGTAGGTCGCCGGGCAGCGGAACCGCGACGGTGTGAGAGTCCTCTGGTTCCGGGTCACCCGGTTCGACGTCCACGTCGAGCAGCTCGGAGAGATCGGTTTCGGTGAGTGTCACGGCGCGGGCCGCGGCGGTATGGGCGGCACTGTCCCCGGCCGACCGGGTGGGACTCTCCGCCCGCACCGACCGGACGTCGCCGTAGCCGGACGCTTTCAGCGTCGCGATCAGCTGCGCGGCCTGCTCCGCCACGTCGTCACTACTGGTGACGCCGATCGATTCGATCTCGTGACCGGTCGCGGCGGCGATGGACTGAGCGCCGCGGACGGCGGCCAGCGCACGTGTGTGCAGGTCAGCGACGTCTGCGACGCAGAACGCGTCGTCGTCGAGGGTGGGAGATTCAGGTGTGGCGCCGTCGACCAGAACCCAGCCGACTCCGGCTGCGGTCACCGACAGACCCAATACCGTCTTCACCCCTGGCCCAACTCCTGTCACGTCATTCACATCGGTCAACCGTCAATCGCGCCGAGCTTAGTTTGCTCGCTTCGGCACAGCATCTCGACGAAAAGCACGAATTGATGTCGTAATGCGATCATCCACTTCGCACAACACTGCGTTACCTGCGGGTTGTGTACCCGGCTTGCCGTCGCGTACACCTGTCGGATCGGACCCGTCCGTCACCCGATGTTCATCGAGAGGTCACCGGTCTGTTGCGGTCAGCTGCCGAAGCCCGCCTTGCGCAACGCGTCGGCCATCGAACCCGCCGCCGGCCGGGTCTCCTGGCGGCCCTGACTCCCCCGATTCGGATTACGGCGTTCGCCGCCCTCCCGGCGCGGACCGGCATTGCCGCGCTCGGGGCGCTTGCCCTGCCCGGCCTGCGGGTTGTCGTTGAGCCGCAGGGTGAGCCCGATGCGCTGGCGTTCGACGTCGACATCGACCACCTTCACGCGCACCACCTGACCGGACTTGACCACCTCGTGCGGGTCGGAGACAAATCGGTCGGACATCGCCGACACGTGCACCAGCCCGTCCTGATGCACGCCGACGTCGACGAACGCGCCGAAGGCAGCGACGTTGGTCACCACGCCTTCCAACACCATGCCGACCTTCAGGTCACCCACCTTCTCGACCCCGGCCGCGAACGTGGCGGTCGAGAATGCCGGCCGCGGGTCACGGCCCGGCTTCTCCAACTCGGCAAGGATGTCGGTGACCGTCGGGATACCGAAGCGGTCGTCGGCGAACTCGGCCGGCTTGAGCGACCGCAGCGACCGCGCATCGCCGATCAGCTCACCGAGGCTGACACCGGCGCGATCGAGGATGCGCCGCACCACCGGATAGGACTCGGGGTGCACGCCGGAGGCATCCAGTGGATCCTGGCCACCGGTGATCCGCAGGAAGCCCGCGCATTGTTCGAAAGCCTTGGGCCCCAGGCGGGGAACCTCGAGAAGGGCCTTGCGGCTGGCGAACGCGCCGACCTTCTCCCGATGCGCGACGATGGACTCGGCCAGTGATTCGGTCACCCCGGATACCCGGGACAGCAGCGGCACCGACGCGGTGTTGAGGTCCACCCCGACGGCGTTCACTGCGTCTTCCACGACGGCATCCAGGCTGCGGGCCAGCGTGCCCGGGGTGATGTCGTGCTGGTACTGCCCGACACCGATCGACTTGGGGTCGATCTTCACGAGCTCGGCCAGCGGGTCCTGCAGCCTGCGCGCGATGGAGACCGCGCCTCGGATGGTGACGTCGAGGTCGGGTAGTTCGTGGGCGGCGTAAGCCGAGGCCGAGTACACCGAGGCGCCGGCCTCGCTGACCATGGCCTTGGTGGGCGCCGGTGCTCCAGCGGCCCGGATATCGGCGATGAGTTCGGTTGCCAGAGCATCGGTTTCACGCGAGGCGGTGCCGTTGCCGATGGCGATCAGCTGAACGCCGTGACGGGCGACCAACGCGGCCAGGGTGGCCTTGGCGGTGTCCCACTGCTTTTGCGGCTGGTGCGGGAAGATGGCGCAGCTGTCGACCACCTTGCCGGTGTCGTCCACCACGGCGACCTTCACGCCGGTCCGGAAGCCCGGATCCAGACCGAGGGTGGTGCGGGTGCCCGCGGGTGCGGCCAGCAGCAGGTCTTTCAGGTTGCGCGCGAACACCGCCGTGGCTTCCTCCTCGGCCCGCTGCCGCAGCTTGATCCGGGCGTCGACAGAAGCCGAGATCATCAGCTTGGTACGCCAGGCCAGGCGTACCGTCGCGGCCAGCCACGGCGTCGCCGGACCCGGCGCGGTCATATCGATCCCGAGGGACTGTGCGACCCGGGCTTGGTAGACCTCGTCCTCGCCGGCGTCGAAGGTCAGTGCGAGTGCCTCTTCCTTCTCACCACGCAACACCGCCAGCACCCGGTGCGAGGGCATCTTCTCCAGCGGCTCCGCGAAATCGAAGTAATCGCGGAACTTCTGTGCGGCAGCGCTCTTCGCGGCATCATCGGACCACGGGCGGGTCCGCAGGGTGCCATCGGCCCAGAACTTCGCGCGGACCTCGCCCACCAGTTCGGCGTCTTCGGAGGCCCGCTCGATGAGGATGTGCCGGGCACCTTCGAGCGCCGCGGCGGCGTCGGCGACGGTCTCCCCCAGGAACGCGGCGGCCGCCTCCTCGGGGACCACGGCCGGGTCGGTCAGCAGGCGGTCTGCCAGTGGTTCCAGGCCGGCCTCGCGGGCGATCTGCGCCTTGGTGCGCCGCTTCTGCTTGTACGGCAGGTAGATGTCCTCGACACGCGCCTTGGTGTCGGCGGCCAGCAGCGCGGCCTTGAGTGCGTCGGTGAGCTTGCCCTGTTCTTCGATGGAGGCCAGCACGGCCGTCCGGCGCTGGTCGAGCTCACGCAGGTACTGCAGGCGTTCTTCCAGGGTGCGCAGCTGCCCGTCGTCCAGGCTCCCGGTGACCTCTTTGCGGTAGCGCGCGATGAACGGCACCGTCGCGCCCTCGTCGAGCAGCGCCACGGCGGCTGCCACCTGGCCTTCCGCGACGGCCAGTTCCTCAGCGAGACGGGTGTTTACAGACTTGACGATGTGTACGGCGCTCTGACTCACCCGGTGGACCCTACCGAATGACGGCGACAGGTCCGGGCAGCCCGGGCCGGACCCGAGCCGCGAGCCTGGCCGCGGCGGCCGCCACCAGGAAGGCGGCCAGCGCGCCGAAGCCCTCGACCCCGCTGAGCCCGAACTTCGCCATCAGCAGGACCGCCACACCCGCCACACACACCAGGCCCCCGGCCGCTGCCGACCGTCCGCCAGTGGCGCCCGCGGGACCGTCCCACCACGGCAGCGGGCGGTGCTCCAGCGGGGAGAGCAGCTTGAACAGGATCGCCATGACGACGGCGAACACCACCGCGCGCAAGGCCAGCACCCCGACGAACCCCGGTGCGTGCACGTCGTAGGCGTCCAACCCGATGGCGTGCAGACCGAACGTCGCCACCGCGATGGCCGGGATGTGCCAGAGGTAGAGCGTCATCGCTCCCCCGTTGCCCGTCGCCACGACGGCCCAGACCCGCGGGCGCTGCGCCCAGCGTCGGATCGGGCCGGCGGCGGCGACGAATACCAGCGACATCCAGGTGCAGTGCAGGGCCAGCACCGTGGTCGGGGGCGAGACGTTGGACATCCGCTCCGTGCCGGTGACCACCAGCGAGAGGTCGTACGGGCCGGCCGCGACCAGCAGCACCTGGCCGGCGAACGCCACCCCGGCCGTCACCAGCGCCCCGACAGGGCGGATCAGCCCGCGAGCATAGGCAACGCCGATGGCGACCGGAATGAGCCAGACGATGACGAAGTTGGCCAGGCCCGCCTCGGCGGTGCCGAGCGCGATGCGTAGCCCGTCGAAGGCGGCAGCGACGGCGATCAGGCCGACTACCACGGACGCGAACGCGCCCAGCGTGCGCAGCCTGGTCAGCATCGGCACGAAGGCGAGCACCACCAGATAGACCCCGAGGAACCACAACAGCGCCACGCATTCGCGACCCAGGCCCGCTGCGGAGTCCGCTCCGAGGATGGCACGCGCCACCAGCAGCGCCACCGTCCAGAACGCCAGATACCAGAACACCGGACGGCACAGCCGCTGCGCCCTGGTGAACAGCCATGTCCCCCAGGTGTTTCGGTCCGGGTGCCAGGCGTAGGCCCCGGCCGCCCCGCCCGCCAGAAAGAACAGGGGCATCACCTGGACCACCCAGGTGATCGGTGCCAGTGCGGGCAGTTCGCCCAGGATGTTGCCGATATGCAAACCGCCGCTGTCGATGGTGGCCAGCAGCAGCGCGCAATGCCCGAACATCACCACCACCAGGGCGGAGAGTCGGGCGACGTCGACGGCACGGTCGCGGCCCGGCGTGACCGGTGCGGTGCGCGTGTTCACGGGTTCGGTGAGCGACATAGGGCCAGCCTGCCCGAAATCCCGCCGCCGGGGATGAGTAGGACTACCCGATTTCTCGACCGGGGCGAGCGAAGCGACGGGGAAATCTACGGCAGCGCGGCGATCAGCGGCGTATCGGCGCCGACTCGCCCCAGCCCGGCGGCCCCACCGGGTGTGCCCAGTGGCCGGTCCCGGCCCGGCAGGGCAGCACTGAAGAACGCGGCGTTGTCGGCCATGTGCGGAAGCTGATCCTCCGGCAGGTCGGTCTCGTAATAGATGGCGTCGGCCTCGCAGGCGATCCGGCAGGCCCCGCAGTCGACGCATTCGTCCGGGTTGATGTACATGGTGCGGGCGCCCTCGTAGATGCAGTCCACGGGGCATTCGGCGACGCAGGACTTGTGCATGACGTCCACACAGGCGTTTCCGATCACGTAGGTCATGACTGCGACGCTACGGAGTGGACACCGCGGATTCGCCTGCCGAAGGCACTCATTCCGAGGGACCAAAGTCCCTACTTCGTCTCCACACCCCGGGTGGCGCCCCACAGGCCGACGCCGATGCCGACGATTGCGCCGCCCAGACCGATCACCTGCTGGCCACGCGTCAGGTCGCGGTGCACCGGCAGACCACCCAGCAGATCGGCGGCGTCGGCGCCACCGGAGGCCAGGAACCATCCGCGGGTATCGCGCCCCCGGAGGCCGGCGGTCAGCAGCAGACCACCGATCAGCGCATCGCGGTAGCCCATGGACCGCAGCAGCAGCCGTGCCGACGGGCCCGGATCGTTCGGCTCGCCCCATAATTTGTTGGCGCGCAACGGATCTACCAGAAAGGACACCCCGGAGGCGAGCCGGATTCCACCCGCGACCAGCGCCGCACGATCTGTTGGCATCGGCGCCTCAGACCAGGATCGCGTTGTCGGGCACCAAGAACGGCGCGGGGTCGGTGTGGCTGGGCCCGACCACGCCGGCTCCGGTCAGCAGACCGATCAGATTGCCCAGCACGTTCGTCGTCTGGAAGAGCACGTCGGCGACGAATTGCACCGGGAGCACCGAGATCGAGGCGATCGTGCTGATCAGGAAGATGCCCTGATTGGCCACCGCCTGCAACTCGGCGACAAGCTGGTCGGTGAACTGGTTCAGGAAGTACGGGATCGAGGCGAAGATGGTGCGCACGCTCAGCCGCACCTGAGTGCCGAGATCCGGGTAACCGATGTCGGCGATCGCGTCTTTGAGTGCGTCCTTCACACCGTCGTCGGGGACGACGCCGGGACCGTGCGACGTGAGCGGTACCCCGTCGAAATCGTTCGACAGCGGCGCACCGAAGAGGCTCAGGATGGTCGGGGTGACATCGGCGATCGAATACTGCAGGTTGACTTTTCCGTTCCCGAAATCGGGTCCGTCGGCTACGACGAACGTTGTTGTCTCGGTGGGGGTCTGGAAGCCGTGACCGAAGCCGAGCTGCGGCTGATGGCCGTGGTCGGTGACCACCAGCACGGTCCAGTCCTCTCCGGTGGCGCTCTCCCGGTCGGCGACGGCCTTGAGGATCAACCGCAGATTCTCGTCGGTCCGGGTCAGCGCGTCGGTGTACTGGGTGGACGCCCCACCATGCGCGTGACCGGCCTCGTCGACCTGGACCAGGTAGCTGAACAGGAAATTCGGCACGTTCTCGTATCCGGGATCGACCCCCAGGATCGACTTGACGGTTTCATCGGCCACCTGGGTATCGGTCTGCGACCAGTTGGTGTCGCCCGGCACGCGCGGGATGAGGACGGACTGATCCGCACCGTAGGTGCCTGCACTGGAGATGTCGGTGATCACGTCCCAGTCGGCGATGGACTTGGTGACGGTGCTGCGGTTCCAGGCCTCCAACCGGTCGAACACGGTGTGCCAGACGTTGTACACCTGCGGGTTGAAGATGTTGTTGATCACGCCGCTCTTGGTGTCCCACACACCGGTCAGCATCGTCGTCCAGGACGGATTGGAGATGGTGGTGTGCCCCTGGATGCTCGATGCACCAGAGGTGCTGGTGTCCAACAGATCCAGGAAGTTCTCGTTGTTAGCCCCACCGTCGTCGCCCACGTCGTCGTTGTTCAGGAGCCGGCCGAGGCTGGTGCCGTCGATGCCGATGACCAGCACATGCTGGGTGGGGGCAGCGGTGATCTGAGCGACGGCATCGCCCGCGCTGGTGCTCATGTTGCGGCTGCGGGAGGTCGTCGTGATGGCCGTCGCGCCGGCCAGGCCGGCCGGCGTGGCGGGGACGGCAGGCAGCGGGAGCGGCAACGGGACCGGATCGGGGGCCGGGGTGACGGGCGTGGCCACTTCCAGGGTGGGTGCCGACTTGACCGCCGGTTCCACGGTCTTGACATCGACGGCCTCGACTGCGACCGGCGTTGAACTGCTCCCTACGGTGGTGGCGGCCGGGGCGGGGTCGACGGCTTTCGCCGCCGGAACGTCCAGCGTGACTTTCTTGCGCGTGGGGGCGGTCGACCCGACCTCGGTGGAGGTGGCCGATTCCGTTGTCTTGCGGACCTTTTCGCCAGGTGTGCGACTCTTCTTCGGCGCGCCGGCACCGGCGTCACCGCGCGCGGTGTTTCGCGGCTTCGGCGCGGAATCCGTCGACGTTTCCGTGGCACCGGCGCCCGTGTCCGTGTCGGGCTTGGGCTTGGGCTTGGATGCCGCGGGCCCACCGCTCGCACCGTGACCGGTGTCGGCGCCCGGCGAGTCTCCACTGGCGCTGTTCCCGTTGGAGTCGGTGGTGTCGGCCCACGCCTGCGCGGTCGCGGCCGCCGATCCGGCACCGGCGATCACGCCCGCCATGGCGACCCCGAGGCATACCTGTTTGACGGTCTTCACAAGACTTCTCCGATCCGATATCGAGATTGGAGGCTACGCGGCCGCTGACAGAGATCACACAGTTTTGGGTGATCCACGGCCAGGTCGCCCAGCGTGCCGCTACGCCATGAACCGCAGATGGCGAACATCCAATGTTTGCCGGGCGCACTGATTACAGTGCTGTTCGTGGGCGTGAAGCTACTGGCCAGGCGCCGGCCCAAAGCGGCCGGCCGCTGGCTCGCGCTCGCGGCGTCCTTGGCGGTGTCCGCGGCCATGGTGTATGCCCAGAACACCACGCCCGCAACGAATGCCGAGACGGCGAGTGAGAAAAGCCAGACGACGGCCGCAGCCCCATCGGCCCCGACGGTGACCACCACCCAAGCCGAGTTGCTGGCGGCCAGTGCCCCGCCCGAGGAAGCCCGGGTCTTCGACTATCCGTTGGAAGCCGGCATCGCGCCGGAAAGCGGGCTGCAGGTCAAGACCATCTGGGTGGCACGCGCCATCAGCATGATGTTTCCGGAGATCAAGACCATCGGCGGATTCCGGCAGGATCCGCTCAAGTGGCACCCCAACGGGTTGGCCATCGACGTGATGATCCCGAACTACCACTCCGACGCCGGAATCGAGCTCGGCAACCAGATCGCCGGTTACGCGCTGGCGAACGCCGAACGGTGGGGTGTGCTGCACGTGATCTGGCGACAGGGTTTCTATCCGGGTATCGGCGCGCCGAGTTGGACCGCGGACTACGGCAACGAGACCGCCAACCACTTCGACCACGTGCACATCGCCACCGACGGTGGCGGATATCCGACCGGGCACGAGACCTATTACCTGGGGTCGATGCAACGCTAGCGGCGCGTACGCAGCCGCGTGACGCACAATCGAGCGATGCACTCGTCAGCGCTTCGCGATCGCGCTGCACGATTCGTCGTCGACTCCGACCCCGGGAGGCTGCGCCTGCGCAGCGCGGCGGGCACGACGCTGTCGCTCGTGCTGGCCATCATCGCGCTGCTGGCCTTCACCCGCTTCACCCACCAGCCGGTCACCATCGCCATGCTCGGTGCCATCGTCGCCATGCAGTCGTCGGTGGCGGTCAAGGACAAGCACCAACGTGACCGCGTCATCACGACCCTGCTGTTGCCGTTGCCCGCGGTGGGTGCGGTGACCTTGGCCGCGATCCTGGCCCCGTTCGACTGGGTCGCCGATGTCGGCTTCATCGCCGTGCTCTTCACCGCGGTATGGGTCCGCCGGTTCGGGCCCCGTGGCAACGCGCTGGGCATGGTCGCGTTCATGTCCTACTTCTTCGCGTTGTTCATCCACGCCACGCCGGCGCAGATCCCGATCCTCGCCGCGGCCATCGGCGTCGGGATCGCCGCGACGCTGACAGTGCGGACGATGGTCTTCCCGGACCGCCCCCGCGCCGAGGTTCTGCATCTGGTGCGGGCGCTGCGCGGCGTGTCGATCACCGTGCTGGACGCCGTGACCAAGGACCGCAAGAAGCACGACCTGGTGGCGGTGCGGCGCAGATTGGACCGTCTCGGCGAGACCGGCTTGATGATCGATGACTGGCTGGATCGGCATGACGCCGCGCAGACACTCAGCGTCACCAGTGATGAACTGGCCGTGCGCGTGTTCGATGCGCAGATCTCCGTCGAGCAGCTTGCCGGTCTGCTGTGGAATCTGGATTCGGGCGACGAGTGGACGGGCGGCCTGGTCGACGCGATCATCGCCCTCCGAATGTGCTTACAGGACAAGCCGTCCGAAGAGGAACTCCGCGCGGCCCGCAAGAGTGCCGCGGCGGCTGCCGACCGGGCCGAGATGTCCGCGCCGGGCGGTGTCGCGACGGTGGTGGCCTATCGTGCGGTGCAGGCGCACCTGGCCATCCACCACATCACCACCAATGCCCTCGGTACCGCCACCACCAGTGAGCCGGAGCCGGCGACGCCGACCGACGAGGCGACATCGGGACTGGATCCCAGCACCAAAGCCGCCGTTCAGGTAGCCGTCGCCACCAGCGCCGCCACCATCCTCGGTGAGCTGATCTCCCCCGATCGGTGGTATTGGGCCGTGCTGACAGCCTTTCTTGTGTTCACCGGCGTCTCGACCCGCGGGGAGATCCTCACCCGGGTGGGCCATCGCATCGTCGGCACCATCGCCGGCGTCGCGGCAGGTGTGCTGCTGGCCACGCTGATCGGACAGAACCCGCCCGCGCAGATCATCGTGCTGGTGTTCTGCGTGTTCTGCGCTTTCTATCTGGTGACCGTGGCGTACGCGTGGCTGACGTTCTTCGTGACCGTCGTGCTCGCGATGCTGTACGGACTGCTCGGGAACTTCAGCGTCCAGGTTCTCGAGCTGCGGATCGCCGAGACGGTGGCCGGCGGCGCGGTGGGGATCGCCTCGGCATACTTCGTCTTCACCACCGGCACCCGCGCGACGTTCATCGAGAAGGCCAACGACTACTTCGACCGCCTGACCGAGGTGATCGACGCCGGCGTCGAGTCGGTCGTCGCCCCCGGCGGAGAGACCGACCTGGTGGCCGAGACCCGCAGCCTCGACAACGCCCTGCAGGAAGTCGTGAAGACGGGCAAGCCACTGCAGATGGGGCCTGCGGTTCGGAGCCGGCGCGGAGCTCAGCGGCTCGTGCGTGGCCTGCAGGCCGGCAATCGCTCGGCGCACGCCCTGGCCCGCGCCGGGGTCAATGCGGCGCGGGCGGACCCCGAGAGTGCTCCGCCCGAAGCGACGGCCGTCGCGCTGCGCAAGGCGGCCGACCACGTTTGTGACACCGTCGCCGGGGTCAAGAAGATGGTCGCGGGTGAAAGTGCGAACGCACCCGAAAAGCCTACGACGGCAATGCTTCTAGAGGTGATGACCACCTCGGAGATTCCGCCCGGCCCCGTCCGCGCGGCGGTGCGGGCGCTGAACAACCTGGACCGGACGTTGACCGAGGTGACCAGCCGGGTGTGACGCGGTGCGGCCCATCGCCACACGTTCGTCGTGTTCGCTCGGCGTGCCGGACCGGGATCGGGTGCCCGAGGCGGGATGATACGCATGTGGTTGTTGATGCAAATGTGACTGGCACCCCCGACGAGCCGACGACCGTGGAAGCAGCGACGGACGTCAACGCTGACCCACCCCGGCAGCAGCGAAGCTGGTCGATGCCCACATCTGCGGTGACTCGACAGCACGCCGACGAGTTCGGGCGCCTCACCCTCAAGGCCGGAAAGAGCGGCGCGACGTTCATCGCCGGCGTTGCCCGGTATACGGCCGGCGTCGTCCGGCATCTGGTCCGCGCCGTCGAGGCGGTGCCGTCGGCGGTGCGGGTACTGACCCTCACCGGTGTCGTCATGCTGCTGGGCATCGTCGGCTCGATCGCGCTGCAGAATTCCTTGGGCTTGGCCTGCATTGTCGTGGTGGTGCCGGTCAGTGCGGTTGTCCTCGGCGCGCTCGGGTATCGCTGGTTCAGCGGGCAAGGCATAGCCGGCACGCGGGCCCCGGCCGCCGAAGTCCCCGAGACCGAGCTGCAGCGGTCGGTCGAATACGTCGACAAGAAGCTGACGTTCGCCCTCAACGCGTTCGGCGCGGAGCGTCACCAGCACGCGATGATCGCACTCTTCCAGGCCAAGACGGCTGTCGAACTGACACTCGGAACCGAACAGGACGAAGCGAGCCACATCGACGCGCTGCTGTCGATCGACGACCACAACGCGCGCCCGCGGATCCGCGCCGGATCGGCGGCGAAATCACTCCTGCGCGAGAGTAATTCCTTGGCGGCGTCGTGAACGAGGACGCCCTCTCCGGCCAGGTTGCGTTCGTCGAGGACGACTACACCCTGATCATCAACCGCGGTGCACACGCGGGCGTGACCACAGGCATGGTCTTTGCCGTGCACTGCGAGTCGGATCAGATGATCACCGACCCCGAATCCGGCCGGGAATTGGGCAGACTCACCCGCGAGAAGCTACGGGTGCGGGTCTTCGACGTGCAACCGCTGTTCGCCCGCGCACACACGTTCGCGCGCACGGATGACTTCTACGGCTTGTTCCAGGCCACGGCCGTTGTCACCGTCGACGTCGGCGACAACGTGGAACTGGTACGCGACGCCTCGTCGATCACGCCGGCCCGCCGGGCGAGTTCCGGATAGCGGACATGGCCCGTTGGCCGGGCCCGGCTCTGCTCGTCGCCGGCGCCGGGTTTCTGTTCGTCGAGGCCGTTGCGGCGGCTGCCTGGGACTCCCCCGCGTACTCCTACGCCCGTAATTTCATCAGCGAGTTGGAGATCGGGCATCCACCATACGATCTCGTGATGAGCGTGACGTTCGTGCTCAACGGATTGTTGGCCGGCGCCGCGGCGATCGCCCTGGTGCGGCGCGAGACCCCGGGGGCGTTGCGCTCGTCGCTGATGGCGCTGTCCGCGATCTACGGCCTGGGGATGGTGACCGCCGGGGTGTTCCACGGTGACACCGCACGCACGGTGCACAGCATCGGCGCCGGGATGTGCATTCCGGCCGGCAATCTCTTGCTGTTTGCGGCGGCGTGGCTGCTGCGCCGGCACGGACGGAGCTCGGCTGCCGTCCTCGCTTTCGGCGTCGGCGGGCTGGTCGGCGCGACCGGGACGGTCCTGATGCTCACGCTGACGGCGCCCGGGCATGCCGGTGCGCTGGAGCGCATGGCGGCCTATCCGAACCTGCTAGGCCAAGTTGCGCTCGGATTCGGACTCACCGTGGGACGAGATCGGTTGCCACACAACAGGGACACGCAAAATCATTCGTAGATGTTGACACCGCTGGTCGAACGTGTGTTCTAATTGCTTCGTGACGATCACCATGGACACCCCAGCAGCAGATACGTTGACCGTCGATGCGGAATCTCCCGCATCCGTCGCCGAAAAGCCCAGGGCCGCAGCCAAAAAGACGGCGGGCAGGAAAGCCAAGACCATCGAGTTGACCCTCACCGTCACCGGGACGGCCGACGGCGAATGGCGTGCCGAACTCAAGCAGGGCACCACCTTCCTGGCTCGTGACCTCGCGGTGGCAGCCGCGGCGGTGTCCCGAGCCGCAAAGGAACTGCATGAGGACCTCTACACCCCGATCGACGCGGTGATCGAAGAGGCGCGCTCCCAGCAGGCCGCCAAGGTCGCCACCCTTGAGGCCGAATTGGAAGCCGCACGCAAGGCTCTCGCAAACCTGGACTGAACGCTTTGCTGAGCTACCAGCCGGCAACGCCACCGACCGGGCGATGCGCGACGTGAGACGAATTCGAGTATCGCACTACTCAGTTCGGTACGAAGCCGGCATCAAACAATCGCCCTGTGACGATCACCGACGCAGCACCGCTCAGCACCGATGACCTCGCCCACCCGATGGTCCGCATCACCGCGGAGTTCAAGGCGGCCATGCGCGCCGCGGACCAACTGACAATCGACGGCGCCATGCCTGCCGAGGCGATTCAGGCCTACATCTCCTC
>JAHFVC010000114.1 GCA_023264765.1 Mycobacterium sp.
TGTACCCGTCAGCTCTGGCGGTTATGACTTCGTTGAGGCGTCGCCTCAAGCTTGCATCTTTTTCTCCGTCTGCCCCGGAACGGACGAGGGCCATGGTGACACTCGCCGGGTCGTAATGCTCACCGGCGGTGATGAGACTTGCGAGCACGGTGAACAGTCGTCCGTACGCGGTGATCTCGAAGTCGCGGTCTGTCAGGACTGCGGCGATTCGCCGGTCTTCGGTTGGAAGTCCCCCGGTGTGATTGCTCCACATCAGAGCGCACAGCAGCAGTGCTTCGGGGTCGGTGGCGGGATCGTAGGCGAGCTCGTCGGCGAGGGAGGTGAGGACCTCCACTACCGACGCGGAGTCTGTGCCTGCGTTGTCTGCGGATCCGTCACTGTTGTCCGGGACTGCGCGTAGTGCGTTCATGGCGGGGTGCTTTCCGTTGTCGGTGAGCGGAAAAGATCAGGGTGTCGGGCCGGGTCGCGGACTGCGTACGTCGACGCGGTGCCTGTCGGTCCGGGGCTCTGTATCAGCGGTGAGGGCAGCGATTTCGGCGTCGAGCTGGCGGTCGATGTAGTCCGGGTCGGGGGTGTAGGTGGGCACGAGTCGCATGATGGGTACTTCTCCTTCGGTGGTGTGTGCGGGGTGGTCAGGCTGCGAGTCGGTCGATCCGCTCGATCCGGAACCCACTCCAGTGGGTGCCGCTGTCGACGACCACGACGGGTGCTTGCAGGTAGCCGAGTTCGCAGGTGACGTAGTGGCGGGCGGTGTCGTCTTCGGTGATGTCGACGACCTGGTACTCGAGACCGCGCTTGTCGAGCCTGCTCTTGGTGGCGTCGCATTGGCTGCACGCGGGTTTGGTGTAGACGGTGATCGGCATGATTGTCTCCGTTTCGGATGTGCTCGATTGGTTTGATTCTACCGGATATTCGGCCTTATTTCCAGACTTATTCGACTACGCTAAATAGTTCAATATGACTGCTGTCGAACCATTTTCGGCATTCGATCGGAACCACATTGCATATTGTTGGACACCGCGCGAAACAGATTGTCGATCACCCGCTCGTGTTGGTCGTGCCACGTTCTTTTCGCCGTCATCTGGCGCAGGGAAGAGACAGCGGTGCACGGGTGTACGCCGGTCAACGCGTGGGCCGGGCAGTTTTCACTGCGAGCGCCGCGAGTGCGGGTGGTGAAAAGTGTTCGGAGCCTTGGGCCGGAGCACCGCGACGCCAGGGGTTGACCGGTGGCGCACGGGTGGCCGCATTCTCGTTCGAAGCCAGATGCCGAAAAGAACGCTTTTCTTTTGTCGTGGGTACGAGCGGAGCGGAGTTCGGTTGTCGGTGCCGGCCACAGGCCGGTCGGTAGTGTGCCGGGTATGAAGCGCTCGAAGGTCGAACACGCAGTGTCGAAGGTTGCGGTGAATGCGTCGCCGCCGCCGTCTGATCTGGCGATGGATGCGATCGTCGCTGGTCTGCCGGTGGACGAGACCCGCCCGGAGTCGGCCGCCGCTGTCGAGTTCTCGTGGCCACCGCGCCGGACCTGTCTTTGAGCGTCTTTTCTCTGCGTTGACGCCGGTACCGGTGGCCGCCCTGTTCCGGGTCGGCCACGGTTGGTGTCGCGTTTGTCGGTGTGAGGGCTCGATGCCCGAAGCACCGACCCCGCGCCGTGAGCCGGGCTGCCGGGCGCGGCCACCTCGTGTGAGGGGCCGCGCCCGGTGTTGCTCTAGGTGAAGCTCTGGACTCGGCCGATGTGGTCGGCGACGTACTGCGGGGTGATCACGGCGATCACGTCGCCGATGAGCTTCGGCGGCGCGCCGCCGTCGAGGGCGGCACGCAGTAGTCGTGCCAGGCTCGGCACACCGGTGGATGCGGTGGCTTCGCGGTTGACGGCTTCGAGTGCGATGGCGGCGGCTGCTCCGTCGCCGGTGCTGTAATGGAACATTCCGGCGATGGTGAGGGCGTGCGCGCGGGCGGTTCCGGTGAGCCTGGCGGCGATTTTGGTGAATGTCTCTCCCGCGTCGCGTGCGCCGTGGGTGGCCATGGCGAGGAATGCATCTCGGACTTCGGTGTGACCGGTGGCAAGTGCGAGACCGACGCGGGCGGTGAGGTCCGCGCTGGGGATTTCGCGGGCGTGGATCACGGCGGCGAGCTCGTCGAACGTGACGGGTAGGAAGTCTTCTCCCATCGTCGTCGCGGCGGCCAGTCCGAGCGATTCGGGGATCACGTCGCCCTGCTCGAACCTGGCTGCGATGTCTTCACGGCGGCCGGTGCTCGATAGACCTTCCTCGACTGCCATCGCTGTCGCTGCTTCGCTGATGGCGGGGTCGGGGACGATTCCGTCGGTGTTGTTGCCCAAGTCGGTGTAGATCGATCCGGCGGTGAGGCTGTAGGCGTGCAGGCCGAGGGCGGTGTCGATGGCGGATCCGGCCATTGCTTCGCGGATCGCTTCGAGTCCGATCAATGCGGCACCTGTATGGGCGGGGTCGGCGATGGCGGCGAGGATGACGGAGGTGACGGGTACGCCGTCGACGTCTTGGTGTGCTGCTGCGGTAGCGAGCTTGTGGGCTGCGGTTTCGGCTGCGAATGCGTCGATGCGCATGGCCACAGCGATGACGTGCGCGCCGTTGGCTTCTTTCGCGAGGGCGATGACGACGACGGAGTTTTCGGGTGTGAAGCCCAGTAGTGCGGGGATGGCGGCGAGGGTGTCGGCGGCGGTGGCGAAGGAGATGCGGTGTTGTGTCATGGGGTGAGCCTTTCGGTGTGTTCTGGATTGGGTTGTGGGGCTGGTGGTGTGGGTTAGTTGCGGAGTTCGCGGCGTGCGGTGCGGCGGTCGCGTCGGGCGCTGGCGCGTTTGACGGTGCGGCGGATCTTCGGCTTGCCTTGGCGGTGGACGAGGATGTCGATTTCGTCTGCGGTGCTGGGGTGTTGTGCTCGCATGGTGACCCTCCCTGGTGAACTGGTGGCCGGACCTTCGCCCTGCCAATTTCTTTTTGCCGTGGTGGCTGGGGAGAGAAACCAGCGCACGGGGCCGGAGTGTCAACGGTCGGGCCGGAAAGTTTTCAGCCGGAGGCGTTGTGAAAAGTTTTCGGAGCCCTTGGGCCGGGAGCGCAGCGGACGCCGGCGGTTGATGCGGAGGTCACGGGTGATGGATGCTCGCCACAAGCCACCAACGTCAAAAGAAATTGATTCTTTTTCATGCTTTGAGAGCGGAGCGCAGCGGAGTTCGATTCGGGGCGGCCCGGAGGGGCGCATATGGCCCGCCAGGGCCTGCCTGTGAACTGCGACGGCTGGTGGTGGGACGCGAAGCGCCGCCGGAGCAATGTGCTCGACGGCGGCGCGGTGTGGGGTACGGCTGCAAAAGTGATTGTGCGGGAGCGACGGAGCGTGACCCGGCTCGGTGTCGCGGTAGCGCTGGTGTTGTGTTTGTTCAGTCGTTGTGGTTGTTGATGCGGGTTTCGTGGGCAGTTTTGGCGGAGTCGATGATGTGCAGTCCGCTGCCGAAACATGAGCTGAGTAGTTCGGCGGTGATGCTGTTGTTGTTGACTGTGGCTTTGGTTGTGATGAGGATTGCGCTGATGGTGAGGGTTATGGGGCTGCCCAGGTGAGGGTGCGGGCTGCGTCGAGGAGTGTGCGTTTGCTGTAGTGGTATTTCTCGGGTGTGTGGGTGTAGTGGTCGGCGAGTTCTGGTGTGTAAGCGGTTCAGTGGCGGGTGTGGTTCATCAGTTCGTCGATGTGTTTGGCGGTGTTGACGTCGTCGATGGTGTCGCTGGTGTATTTGGTGTTGAGGTTTTTGTTGGTGTGGTGCAGGTGTGTGGCGAATGCTGTTGCGAGGAGGGGGAATGCGAGTTCGATGATGCTGAGTTGGTGTCCTTCTCCGGTGAAGCCGAGGTAGAGGTTGTAGGCGGCGGTGATGACTGCGATCAGGCCGAGTGCGTGCACGCTGAGGGTGTGGAGGGTGATGCGCAGCTGGGTGTATTGGTGCGCGTGGTCCATGTATTTCTGGATGTTGTCTTCGGTGTAGTCGCTGCGGAGTCGGCGTCGGAGTCTGATGTGGTCGCGGCGGGCGGTGAGGATGTTCATGGGTTCTCCTGCTCGATGTCGCGTCGCGGCTGGGTGCGGAAGGTGATGGCGGCGGCCGCAACGATCGCGGTTGTGGTGAGGGTGATGAGGATTTTCGGTGCCCAGTGGGCGGTTTCCTTCGATGTGGGTGCTGCGATGCCTGTTTCGTAGTTATCGGCCTAGGCGGGTTCCGGCGGCGAGGACCAGTGGGGTCAGTCGCTGCTTCGGTTGCTGCTTCGGTCTCGGCGGGCGCGGTCGATGATGTCGTCCATCGCGATTTCGTCGAGAAATGTCGGTGCTCGTTTTGCGCGGATCCGGCGTAGGTAGATCACGGGCACGACGGGAGCGATAAGCGCTCCGACGGCGATCACGACGGTTGCAGTGCTCGACAGTGACGTGTCGGTGGCTACTGCTGCGATGACGAAGAACCCGCTGAGGATCCAGTGGATCTCCGCGTTCATGAAGTTCTTCGACGTGGATGGTCCGACGGTGTAGCGGTAGTGGTAGTAGGTTGCGGCGAGGATGTTGATCGCGGCGAACACTTTGGCGATGTTGCTGGCGAGGTCGATGAAGCTGTTCACGGTGTTTTCCCCCTGCGATTGGTGTCGTAGTGGCTGTGATGGTGCCAGGTGGGTGCGACAGGTTCTACTTGTTCGCGCCCGCCTGACGCCGGGGTTCAGCTGGTGAGCTGCTTGCGTGTGACTGTTTCTATGGCTGTTTTGGCTGTGGTGTATACGCGTTCGGGGACGGTGATCGGACCGTTCGAGAGTCGCTGGACGGTTGCGATCGCGTTCTCTCGTTCACCTGCGGCGGCGGTGTTGTCGAGGGCGAGCTCGAGTGCGCTGCGGATGCGGCGGACGGTGCGCTTGGTCTCTTCGCTCTGCTCGCCCATGCCGATGGCGCGGGCGTAGGTGTCTGCGGTTGTCCAGGCGGTGAGCGCAGCTCGGGAGGCGTCGGCGAAGGCTTTCACGCGTTCGGGGCTGGCGGGGCATGTTTCGGTGCCCAGTGCGCCGGCGTCGGTGAATGCGGTGATGAACGCGGCGGTACGTGGCTCGGTGACATCGTCGAGGAGTGGCCGGGTGAAGATCGCGTACGGGTCGGCGAGGTACTCGGCGTATGCACCGGCTACCTGGGCGTAGACGGCTTTCGCGGCCGTGAAGTCGGTAGCCAATGTTTCGGCGGCGGTGCGGCGGTCAAGGATGCGGTGTCGGGTGTGGACGACGAGGTAACCGGCGAGCATCAATACTGCGATTACTGCTAGTCCACTGCCGATCCAGATCACCGGTGTCCAGTCGAAAGGTTCGGTCGATGGCGTGTTGACCTGTGAGGGTGAGGCTAGGTCTGGCGTAGGTGGGGCGTCGACGGACGCGCTGTCATTGTCGGTGTCGGTGTCATCTGCGGGGAACAGCACGATCGGCAGGATGCTGGCCGACGCCGCGATGATGAGTCCACCGAATGTCAGTGGACCTCCTTTTCCTGCGTGTTCCGTACGTCCGGTCGCGTGCGCCCTGGACAGTTGCCAACCGCCGATCACGATTGCGCCGATCCCGAGGAGCGTGCAACCCCACATGATTATTCGCAGGACGTCCAGCACGTTGGACGCTCCTTCCGGCAATTGAGCTTCGTATTTCATGTGACTCCCCCGAATGAGTTTGCGCTGCAGCGGTTATTGTCCGCTCATCTCTTTTTATTGTATGCGCTTAAATGGGGGTCCGCAACTATTTTGTGTAGTTGCTAATATCGGTGGATGGCGCAGCGTGGTAGGCCGAAGTCGGAGGGGCCGACGCTTGATTTCGTGGTGTCGGTGCGTTTGACGGAGTCGGAGCATGTCGAGGTCACCCGGGCGGCGGATGCTGCGGGTGTGTCGTTGAGTGCGTATTTGCGTGCTCGGGGTGTGGCTGCGGCGCGGCGGTCGCTGCACCGGGGTCAGTCGTCACCGGATTCGTGAGGTCTCGGCGCAGGCCGTAGAAGGTGCCCGCGCCCGGCCCCTGTGTGGCGGGTCAGGTGTTGTTGAGTTCGTCGAGGTAGCTGTCGTCGCTGCCGGCGACTGGTTGTTGTCGGTCCGGGCCGGGTTCGCTGTCTGCGGTCGGTGCCGGTGGTGGGGTGGTTGCGGGGATGAAGTGGTCGGGTTTGGTGAGGTAGGGGTAGACGCCGGTTCCGGGGGTTTCGTGTTCGACCATGACCAGGCCGTCGTCCTGGATCTGGCGGATGATGACGACGCTGGATGCGCCGGGGGCGATGTGGACGCGGTCGCCGATGTTCATGTGTCTCCCTGTTTCTTCTGGTCGAGCGTGTGTTCATTGTTCCGCGCTGACCACCGGTGGTCAGTGCATGGGTGCGATGGCGCTACTGGGGACCCATTGCCGTTGTAAGTCCAAGTGGCCCTTGCCGTTTCCGGTTGGTACGGAGAAGTTCACGCACGCGAGCCAGGCTCCGTTCGTGAGTCGCGCCCAGCCGAAAAGTTCTCCCTGCACCTTCAAATCAACGCTGAGACCCTCGGCTCTGACGCGTAGGGGTGTGCCGTCGCGAAATGATGTGTTCGAGGATCCGGGTAGGGCGTGTGAGACGGAGACTATGACGGGTTGGGGTGGGTCGACGAGGCGGCGTGTGGGTGGGTCGAAGGTGACGGGCCAGCGGGCGAACAGGTTGCCAGCGGCGGCGTGGTCGTGGTGTGTGGTCATTGCGCGGCCGCGAGCGTTCGGCGTGTGGCGCCGGTGCGTGCTGTCTGGTCGTCGTCGGCGGGTGTACACGTCGTCTGCTGAACGGAGCCGTAGGTGGGTGCGGTGAGGGTGTAACGGCCTGTGCGCAGGGGTGTTCCGCGTCCGTGGACGGCGGTTTCGATGATGATCGAACGTAGGCGTCCTCTCCCCTGTTGTTCCATGCCGCCGACTGCGATGGGCCGGGATGCGATGGTGAGGTCGATGCCGGGCATCCGGCCGTCGACTGTCACCAGTACTGATGCGTGCTCCGTTGACCGGACTACGCCGCGACGCGCCTGATCGCTTGAAGACGATCTGGGCAGGCCGGGGTAGACATCACCTACATGGGCCTTCGAGAGAGCGGTGTCGCATGATCGACGAAGCAGAACGAGATATCGAGCGAATCCAGATTCCGCGGTGGGGCAAGGTTGAAGCCTCCGACGGGGTCATCCCGTGGCTGGTCGTAGATGATGACCTGGTGCCGGTAGAGCCGGTACGGCGGTTTCTGCTCGAATTCGTCGCACGAGGCAATCGGCCGTGGTCGGTTCGCAGCTACGCCTACGACCTACTGCGGTGGTGGCGATGGCTTCGTGCATGCAAGATCGACTGGAAAAGCGCTACTTCTGTAGAGTCACGTGATCTGGTTCTGTGGATGATGCGCGCCGACAAACCGCGAAACGCGGCACGGACCAAATCCGTTGCAACGTTGGGAACGGTCAACACGATCACCCGTAAGCGGTACCTCGACGACCGCTACTGCGCCCGCACCATCCGCCACTCGAATGCAGTCGTCCGTGCGTTCTACGAGTTCTGGATCGAACGCGGCGAAGGCCCACTGGTCAACCCGATGCCGGTGGCACGAAGGTCGGCTCGGGCCAACGCGCACCACAACCCGCTCGAACCGTTCCGGCCGGGTGGCCGATTGCGGTACAACCCGAAGCTGCCCGTCCAGCGTCCCCGGTCCATCCCCGATGGCCGGTGGCTGGAGTTGTTCGGGGCGTTGCGCTCCAACCGTGATCGTGCACTGTTGGCGTTGGCGGTCAGCAACGGGGCACGAGCCGCGGAAGTCCTCGGAATTTGTTTGGCGGACATCGACTGGGGCGACCAGCTGATTCGCTTGACGCGCAAAGGGACTCGCGCCGAGCAGTGGCTCCCCGCGAGTCCGGAGGCCTTCGTGTGGCTGCGGCTCTATCTAGCCGATCTCGGTGCACCGCTCGAGACGGACGGACCGCTGTGGCTCACCCGGCGCCGACGCTCGCGCTCATCCGAGGATCTTCAGTATCGGCCCTTGACCTACGACGCTCTCCGCAAGGTGCTCACTCGGGCCAACGACGTTCTGGGCACGAACTGGACGATGCACGACCTTCGTCATACCGCGGCGCTGCGGATGGCGCACGACGGTAATCTCTCCGCGCGCGACATCCAGACGATCCTCGGACATGCACACCTGTCGACGACGACCGAGATCTATCTCGTCGAGGACGAGGACGTCATCATTCGCAGGGTTCAACATCACCTCGCGCATCAACACGAACGCATGACCAGTCATCCGCCCACCGTGGCCGCAGGTTATGACGCGTAAGACATGAGCGTGTTGTTCGGCGGGGCCGGGTCATGAGCCTGACACCGACCGATCTCCCAGTCGCACAGCGGGCCAATCCGCGCCTGCAGTACAGGTTTAAACGCCACGAAGACCTTGCCGACTCCGCTCCGATCGGCGGTGCCAAGGATCTTCTCGACGTCACCGAAGTTCTCGAAACACTTCCGATGTTCCTGTTTCCGAACGTATTTCGTAAGCGCAGCGCCGACCGCGCATCCCGCGCGATCCTGGCGTGGCTACTCACCTTCCCCGGAGCGGGATGGCAGGAGCGTTGGGTTCGCTCGGGTGCCGACGCAGGATCATCGGACTGGCTCGACACCCTCCATGACAGCACAGACCCACGAGCAGCTATGACCCGAAGCCAAGAACTACGACGCGGCCTGATCCTCTTGCTCGTCGGGCGAGTTGTCTTCCCCAGCTACGAGTCGATGACGGCAATGCAATGGACCGGTCTGTAGTCCAAACTCCGCCTCGCTCACCACCCAGAGACGTTTGCAGCATTGGAAGCACGTGTGTCGGTGCTGGCGGCGAACACCAGGCAAGCCCGCACCGCGATGCAGGTGGCGTGCAAAATTGTTCTGCATTCGGGGCGCGATCTTCACGAACTCACGCCGGAGGACCTGCTCGGCTACCGCGCATGGAATATGGTCAGCGATCGTCCGACGTCGGCCAGCGTGCAATTGGTATGGGCGGGGTCTCGACGGTATCGCGGACCTGCGGGGCATTACGAGTTTCGCTGCAGCGATTCGGCGCGGACCTCGACCGACCGGTGAGCTCGTCGACCGATACAACCTGTCGAGCACCACGGTGCGGAACGTGCTGGTGCGCTACCTCGACGAGCGGCGACCGGGTCTGGATTACGGCGGCTTCGCGGCCCTTACAGGAGTTCTCGCCGGCAATTTCTGGGGAGATATCGAACTGCACAGTCCGGGCACAGACACCATCGACCTGCCGCCCGAGGTCGCTGACGGGTGGAAACGACGGCTGACGGTGATCACCGACAAGAACGGAGCCACGCGGCCACGAGCAGGACGTCTGGCGATACTGATGACAGTGCGCGGTTTCTATCGCGACATCGCCGAGTGGGCGGCCGAAGACCCCAGCTGGGTGCGGTGGAGTGTCCCGAACCCCGTCCGCAAGAGCGACGTCGAGGGATACGGCAAGCAACGGACGAAGACGACAGCAATCATTCATCAGCGGATCCGCGAACGGCTGCCGCACCTGCCTGCGTTGGTGGAGGCAGCCCACAGTCGTCGTACTCGGTCGGCCGCCTTGCTCGCCGCCACCACGTCGGTGGCGGTCGGTGAGTCATTCGAGCATCTCGGAAGGCGCTACCGCCGGGCTATCGCGCCCTCGTTCGCGAAGTCCAGCTACCAGCATGATCATCCACCGGTGCTCGCCGAGGTCTTCGACTCCGGTGAGATCATCGAGATCGGGATCGAGGAGCACGAGGCGTTCTGGGCGTGGGCGGTGATCGAAACGTTTCGGCACAACGGCATTCGCGTGGAGGAGCTGCTCGAACTAACTCATCTCGCGGTCGTGTCCTACACCCTGCCGTCCACAGGCGAAATCGTGCCGATGTTGCAGATCGTTCCGTCCAAGACAGGTGAAGAACGCCTGCTGCTGGTCAGCCCGGAACTGGCGAGTGTGCTGGCAACGATCATCGCGCGCCTCCGGACCGCCAATGATGGCGTGGTGCCGTTGACAGCCCGGTACGACGGTCACGAACGAATCGTCGATCCGCCGCTACCGCATCTGTTCCAACATCGATTGGGTTGGCAGTGGGCAGTCCCGGCGCGGAATTTGATCCAAAAATGGCTGAATCAGACCCTCGCCGCCACCGGAATCGTCGACAACGTGGGCAACCCGCTCCGCCATACCGCGCACGACTTCCGGCGGATGTTCGCCACCGAATCTGTCGGCAGCGGATTGCCCATCCACATCGTGGCCAAGCTGCTCGGGCACAAACATATTTCGACAACGCAGATCTACACAGCTGTCTTCGACGAAGAACTCGTCCGCGCCTACAGGACCTTTCTCGACGGCCGGCGCGCGCAGCGACCCGACGAGGAGTACCGCACGCCTACCGACGAGGAGTGGAACGACTTCCATCAACACTTCGAGCACCGCAAACTCAAGCTCGGAACGTGCGGACGCCCCTACAACACTCCTTGCAAACATGAACATGCCTGCATCCGATGTCCCAGCCAGCAAGTCGATCCGCACGCCCGTACTCGGCTGACCGAAATCATTGCCAACCTGCGTGACCGCATCGATGAAGCACGCAACAACGGTTGGACCGGTGAAGCAGAAGGTCTGCAGATAAGCCTGACCGCCGCGGCTACCAAGCTAGTTGGTCTCGACCGGATGACGCAGGCCGCCGCATCGGCTGAGCTCGGAATGCCTTCCCTGCCGCGAGGTAATGAGCGGTAGGGATCGATCAGTCGCAGCAGTCGCATGTCTGGGATCCATCAACGGGCTTCGCTGACGTCGGTACCGCGCAGCATGTCTCACCCCTCCATGCATTGAGGCCTTCTTTCACTGCGAGGGCGGCGATGACCAGGGCCGCGATCGGGTCTGCCCACGACCACCCCAGGAGGCTGTTGAGCACCAGCCCGACCAACAGCACGGCGGACAAGTACGTGCAAAGCAGTGTTTGTTTGGAGTCGGCGACCGCAGTGAGAGAACCGAGTTCGCGGCCCGCTCGTTGTTGCGCCCAGGACAGTACGGGCATGATCGCTAAACTTATTGCCGCCAAACCAATTCCGACCGTGGAATGGCGTGCTTCCCCTACGCCGGAAAGAGACGCGATCGCGGTGATGGATACATAGACCGCCAGGGCGAAGAACGAGAACGCGATGGCGCGTAATGCTACCTTCTCTCGGGATTCTGGATCTTTGGCCGAGAACTGCCAGGCCACCGCCGCCGCAGACGAGACCTCGATGACTGAATCCAATCCGAATCCGATCAGCGCGGTAGAGGACACCCGCGTCCCTTCGGTGATCGCGATGACCGCTTCGATCACGTTGTAGGCAATCGTCGCTGCCACGAACAACCGGATCCGCCGGGACAACAACGTGCGGCGGGCAGGAGGCACAGGCGAAGTGGCAGTCGGCATGCCCGACTCGCTGGCCATCAGCAGCAGCCTTGGTCTGCCGATGCTGTGCAGCAGGCCGGGTCCACTGCGAGGACCACAGCAAGCAAGTCATCGAGCGCACGGCCGATGTTGCTATCTGCCAACTCATATCGAGTACGTCGACCATCGGGCACTGCAACCACCAATCCGCAGCCACGAAGGCACGCGAGATGGTTGGACAACTTTTGCCGAGTCACGCCCAGTTCGTCGGCGAGCTCCGCCGGATAACCCGGTCCATTCTTCAGAGCCATCAGCACTCGGGTTCGGGTTTCATCCGAGAGGGCATGCCCGAAGCGTGACAGGACCGACACATCGCTCAGCACGTTCATGAGCTGACAGTACATCGGATTCTGTACTCAGGATAGGGCGAGCCGTCAGGTCGGCGTGGACAGACTTGCTTCGAGTCTCCAATAGTTCCGCTACGCGGATTTACTAGGAGGCGATGTGAGCGGTTGCGCACACGCATCCTCGAAGACCCCTCGGGGGTGTGGACGGCTCGGCCCCCGTCTTCCTGTGGCTACGGTTCGCCGGTGGTCAACCGGCCGGGTTTCGTGCGCGGGGTGTCACGTCGATGCAATCGCCAGCCCTTTCCAAACATACCGGGAGGGGGTATGGTCCGATTTACAATCCACATACCCCCCGGGGGTATCTATTGAGATCGAAGGAGCGCAACATGATCACCACGAACTACCGAGTCACCGGCATGACGTGCGGGCACTGCGAAGCATCGGTTCGCGAAGAAGTCAGCTCCGTGGTCGGGGTGGACACGGTCGAGGTATCGGCGTCGGCGGGGACGCTGACGGTGACGGTGACGGTGACGGTGACCAGCACAGCAGAGCTCGACCAGGCGCAGGTCATCGTCGCCGTCCGCGACGCCGGATATACGGCAGAACCGCAACCCGCAGACCCACGCACTGCGTAACCATCGAACTCGGTGGAGGAAAGGACTTTCCGCGATGAACAACCACACACATTCCGTCGACGCAGGGATGGTCGAGACAGCGGACCCACAGTCGGGCCACGATACGCCCGGACACAGCACAGCCCACTCCGGACACGGCGAGCACACGGAGCACGGCGATCATGCCAGCCACAGTGGTCACGGAGGTCATGCCGGTCACGCTGATCACGTCGGCATGTTCCGTCGCCTGTTCTGGATCATGCTGGTCCTCGCGGTCCCGGTGATCCTCGCCTCCGACATGTTCGCAATGCTTGTCGGATACTCGCTACCCGACACGTCGTGGATCGGGTGGGTCTCCCCGGTGCTGGGCACCGTGATGTTCGCCTGGGGCGGCTCCCCGTTCCTCACCGGCGCGGTCAGCGAAATACGCTCCCTCGCACCGGGAATGATGCTCCTCATCGCCCTGGCAATCACGGTCGCGTTCGCCTCGTCGATGGGAGCAAGCCTCGGTCTCCTGGACCATCAGCTCGATTTCTGGTGGGAACTGGCCCTGCTGATCGTGATCATGCTGCTCGGACACTGGATCGAAATGCGATCACTCGCCCAAACGACCTCGGCGTTGGATTCACTGGCAGCGCTGCTACCCGACACCGCAGAACGCGTCGACGGCGACGACCTGGTGACGGTGTCCCCGGAGCAGCTCCGGCTCGGCGATGTCGTCGTAGTCCGCCCCGGTGGACGGGTGCCCGCAGATGGCACCATCGTCTCCGGATCGGCGAGCGTGGACGAATCGATGATCACCGGCGAATCCCGAACGGTCCGCCGCAGCGACGGCGATCAGGTCGTCGCCGGGACGGTGGCCACCGACTCCGGCATCCGGGTCCGGGTCACCGCGGTAGGAGAGGACACCGCTCTCGCCGGGATCGGCCGGCTGGTCGCCGACGCCCAGAACTCGACATCACGGGCCCAACGCGTCGCCGACACCGCCGCGGGCTGGTTGTTCTGGTTCGCCCTCGGATCCGCGATCATCACCGTCGCCGTGTGGACACTGTTCGGGATGCCCGACGACGCCGTCATCCGCACGATCACCGTCTTGGTCATCGCCTGCCCGCACGCATTGGGCCTGGCCATCCCGCTGGTGGTCTCCATCGCCACCGAACGCGCAGCCCGCGGCGGCGTCCTGGTCAAAGACCGGCTCGCACTCGAAACCATGCGCACAGTCGACACCGTGCTGTTCGACAAGACCGACACCCTCACCAAAGGTGAACCCACCGTCACCGCGATCGAGGTGACCGACGGGCGCACCGCAGACGACGTCCTCGCGCTTGCCGCCGCCGCGGAAGCCGATTCCGAACATCCTTTGGCACGCGCCATCGTCGCCGCCGCACGAGAGCGCAACCTCACCGTGCTGTCTGCCACCGACTTCCAGTCGTCTCCGGCGATCGGGGTATCCGCGGACGTGGACGGAATCCGCATTCAGGTCGGAGGACCAGCATTGCTCGCGCAAGAGCGTGTGTCCGAACTCGACGTCGCCGAAGAGTGGCGCGGCGACGGGGCGATCATCTTGCACGTCCTCTCCGGCGGCGCCGTGATCGGTGCGCTCGCGCTGGCGGATGAGATCCGGCCCGAATCCCGTGCCGCGATCGACGCACTCCACGCCCGCGGAATCACGGTCGTCATGATCACCGGCGACGCCGACGCCGTCGCGAAATCCGTGGCCATTGAACTCGGCGTGGACCGCTACTTCGCCGGAGTGAAACCGGAAGAAAAGTCCCACAACGTCGCAACGCTGCAACAGGAAGGGCGCACCGTGGCGATGGTCGGGGACGGAGTCAACGACGCCCCGGCGCTGGCGCAAGCCGACGTCGGCATCGCTATCGGTGCGGGCACCGACGTCGCGATCGCATCGGCAGGAGTGATCCTGGCCAGCGACGACCCCCGGTCAGTGCTGTCGGTGATCGAACTCTCCCGAGCCTCGTATCGGAAGATGAAGCAAAACCTTTGGTGGGCAGCGGGATACAACCTGATCTCCGTCCCGCTCGCGGCTGGAGTGCTGGCCCCGATCGGGTTCGTGCTCCCGATGTCGATCGGGGCGATCCTGATGTCGTTGTCGACGATCATCGTCGCCGCCAACGCACAACTGCTGCGTCGACTGGACCTCACGCCCGACGCCGTCACCGACACTCGGACCAGGGACAGCCGGGATGCGGAACCGCAGCGCCAGCCACTAACGCGCCGCTAGGTTCGCAGCACGGAGCCGCACAGTCACTGCACGATGGCGAAGGCCGCACCCCCTGGGTCGAGGGTGCGGCCTTCGGCCCAGTTACGGGCCAGGTCAGGTCAGGTCAGGTCAGGTCAGCCGAGCAGGCGCTGCATGGTCTCGATCTCCTGCTGCTGAGTGGCCACGATCGTACGAGCCATCCCCTGCGCGTCAGGATTCGAACCGTCCGCGATCTCGGTGTTCGCCATCTCGATGGCACCGGTGTGGTGGGCGATCATCATCGTCAACCACTGGCGATCGAACTCCGGACCCGACGCCGTCGAAAGCGCGTCCATGTCCTGCTGGGTCATCATCCCGCTACCCGAGCTGTGATCCATCCCGCCCATTTCGCTCGTGTCGGCGGAGGGGGCGGGCTGGCCCCACTCGGCGAGCCACGCCGTCAACTGGTCCATCTCCGGCTGCTGCGCCGCTTCGATTGCCGACGCCAACGACAGCACCTCCGGATTGTCGGTGCGGCCGTTCGCCATCGCGGCCATCTCGACCGCTTGTGCGTGGTGCGGATACATCCTCGTCGCGAACATCACGTCGGCATCGTTGAACTCCGCCGACGCATTCGGCGCCTCCGACGAGGACGCAGCGGACGAGGACGAGCCCATCGAGTGCCCGTCCATCGACGAGTCGGTCGAGTTGTCGCTGCAACCGGTGACGAGGAACGCGCTGACGGTGGCGGCAGCGAGCGACACTACTAGTTTGGTACGCATGTGAAACTCCTTGCAAGAGTGGTCATACAGGAAATCGAAATATGTTTCGATCCGCCGGTGGACGGGCGTCCACCGGGCTCCCTGTCACACTCGCAAGGTCACCGATCTGTCCAACTCCCACAGTGTCCACGGCGGTGCGCGCTCCAACGTCGAGTCGGTGCGGCCATCCGTCCCGGCCACTGCTGTCGGCGCAAGGTCGGTGTCGACGCACACGGCCGGAACCGTCAGGGCAGGCCACGACACCGTTGTCCCCACACAGGGATGCATCATCTGATGCGCAGACGGGCAGTCGTGCTCACCAAACGCCACCGGCGCCGAACTGTCGACCGGAGCCATCGATGCCATCGCGGAGTGCGCAACGCTGGACGTATTCATCGAGGTGGTCGGTGTCACCGAGTGCATCAGCAGCACTCCGAGAACTGTCAGTGCGATCAGCAGTCCGGTCGACAAGGCTGCGCCCCGTCGACGACGCCGGATCACTGCTTGCATGTCTTCGACGGTAGCAGGGCATACCCCCCAGGGGTAGCGCGCGTGCGAGGGCCGATCGAGAGGCGATGCTACTGTCTGCGTATGAATGCAGATAGTCGAGGATGTCGGCGGCGGCTAGTCGACGATGAGGTCGGCTTGGTGGTCGAGGTGTTCCGGATGTTGGCGGATTCGACACGTGTGCAGATTCTGTGGGCGCTGGTCGACCGTGAGTTGTCGGTCAACGAGCTTGCCGACCACGTCGGCAAGCCTGCGCCGTCGGTGTCGCAGCATCTGGCGAAGCTACGGATGGCGCGCCTGGTTCGTACGAGGCGGGTGGGCACTCAGGTCATCTACCGCTTGGAGAACGAACACGTGCAACAGTTGGTCACCGATGCGGTGTTCAACGCCGAGCACGCGGGACCCGGCATCCCTGGACATCACCGCGCCACCGCGGGCCTGCGTGAGCTGCACCCACAGACCGGCCTGGAATCGGACCCCGACGAGCCGACCTCCGCGCATGAGCGAACCGACGGCGACGACGTCGCGGGAGGTCGACCGTGACCCACACCCAGAAAACGGATGGCCCCGGAGACGAACACGCCGAGCCTCAGGCCCACGACCACAACCACGGGCACGGACACGGAGACGGGCACCCAAACAGCGGCAACAAGATTCGCGCGGTCGTCAAGGAGATCTTCGCTCCGCACAGTCACGATGCCGCCGACAGCATCGACGATGTACTCGAATCCAGCAAGGTTGGGATCCGCGCAGTCAAGATCAGCCTGGT
>JAHFVC010000411.1 GCA_023264765.1 Mycobacterium sp.
CTCTACACCGGCGGGCCGGTGCTGGCCGATGGCGCGATCATTCCCCTCGATCGGACCGCCATCCCGGTCGAGTGGGACGAAGTCAAAGCCCAGCTGCACCGGCTGGCCACCGACCTGGGACCCAGCGGCGACATGTCGGCCACCTCCGTCGGTCGGTTCATCGACAGCGCAGCCGGGGCGCTGGACGGCAACGGCGCCAAACTGCGCCAAACGATCGCGCAATTATCTGGAGCGGCAAAGATTTTCGCCAACGGCAGCGGGGACCTCGTCGGGACCATCAAGAATCTGCAGACGTTCGTCTCGACGCTGCGTGACAGCAGCCAGCAGGTCGTGCAGTTCCAAGACCGGTTGGCCACGCTGTCTGGGACCCTGGACGGCAGCCGCTCGGACCTGGACTCCGCGCTCACCGACCTGTCGGATGTCGTCGCCGACGTGCAGCGCTTCGTGCACGGCAGCCGGGACAAGACCGCCGAGCAGGTACAGCGACTGGGCGCCGTCACCCAGAACCTGGTCGACCACCGGATGGATCTCGAACAGGTCCTGCATGTCACCCCGACCGCACTTGCCAACTCCTACAACATGTTCGACCCACGAACCGGAGGCGCCAGCGGAGTGTTCGTGCTGAACAACTTCTCCAATCCGGTGCAGTTCATCTGCGGTATGACCGGGGCACTGGAAAACGTGACGTCAACCGAGACCAGCAAGCTGTGCGCTCAGTATCTGGGTCCGGCGCTGCGCACGGCGAACTTCAACTATCTGCCGTTCCCCTTCAATCCGTTCCTCACCGCCGCGCCATCGCCGGGCAAGATCGTCTACAGCGAGCCACAACTGGCTCCCGGTGGTGCAGGCAGCCCGCCTGCCGCGCCGGTCCCGTCGGTCTCCGCCTACACCGGTGCGCCCGGTCCACAACCGGCTTCCGTCGACGACATGCTGCTGCCCGCCGAAGGACCTCCCGCGCCATGATCACTGCGATGCGTCACCGACTGCCGGTGCTGGCCGCGACAATGATGCTGACCCTGAGCGGCTGCGCCTTCAACGGGGTGAACTCCCTGCCGTTGCCCGGTACCGTCGGACGCGGCTCTGACGGCAACCCGTATCACGTCGAACTGTCGAATATCGGTACGCTGGAATCTAATTCGCCGGTGATGATCGATGACGTCGTGGTGGGCACGGTCAATCGGGTCGGCGTCGAAGGCCGGCACGCGCAGGTGGACATCTCGGTGCGCAAGGATGTCGCGATCCCGGCGAATGCCACTGCCGCCGTGGGGCAGACCAGTCTGCTCGGATCGATGCATCTGCAACTCGGCACGCCGCCTGGGCAACCGCCGCAGGGTGAGCTGCCCCGCGGCGCCACGATCGCGCTCGACCGGTCGTCGACCTACCCGAGCACCGAACAGACGCTCGCCGCACTGTCGGCCGTCGTCAATCCCGGCGGTCTCGGTCAGATCGGCTCGATCATCCACGACTTCAACGACATGTTTTCCGGCCGCCAGCAGGATGTCCGGGCGCTGATCGGCCGGCTCGACACCTTCGTGGGCACCCTCGCCGATCAGCGCGACAACATCATCGCGACGATGACCGAACTGAACCGGTTCGCAGGCACTCTGGCTGACCAGCACACCGCTCTTGCCGAGGCGCTGCGTGAGATCCCAAGAGCGATGGAGGTATTGCTACGAGAGCGGCCGAATCTGGTGACGGCGCTGGAACGGCTCGGTGTCTTCAGCGATACGGCGACGGCCGTCATCGGCGACACCCAGGACTATCTGGTGCGCAATCTGCAGAATCTGGAACCGACTCTGAAGGCACTCGCCGACGTGGGTCCCGAACTCGGCCGGGCCATCGCTTTCCTGCCGGTGTTCCCGATCGGCCAGAACATCATCGACCGCGGTATCCGCGGTGACTACATGAATCTCTGGGTGACCGTCGACCTCACCCACGCACGGCTCAAGCGGGGGCTGTTCGCCGGTACCCGATTCGGCGACGAGAACGCACCTCTGGTGCCGGCGCCGGGAGATCCGGGTTACGACGCCTTCTACTCACGGGATCCGCTCGGAGCCCCGATCGACCCCCCGCCTGCACCGCCACCCCCGGCGGCACCCGCTCCGGCAGGAGGTGGCTGATGCTCACCCGGATGGTTCGCGCGCAGCTGGTGATCTTCACCGTCGCCGCCCTGGTGGGTCTCACCGTGATGGTGGTGAAATACATTCAGGTGCCCACCCTTCTGGGTCTGAACCGCATCACCGTGACGGTCAACCTCCCGTCCGCAGGCGGCCTGTACCGCTTCGCGAATGTCGCCTACCGGGGCATCGAGATCGGCAAGGTCACGAAGATGGACGTCGATCGCGACGGTGCCATCGCCACCCTCTCGCTGCAGACCTCGCCACCGGTGCCCGCCGACGTGCAGGCTGCGGTGCGCAGTGTGTCCGCCGTCGGCGAACAGTACGTGGACCTGCTACCGCGCACGCAGGGGGCGCCCTACCTGCGGAACGGATCGGTGATCGACCGCGCGAACACCACGATCCCGCAGGAGGTCGGTCCGATGATGGAACAGCTCAACGCACTCGTCGCGAGTGTGCCCAAAGACAAGCTCGGCCGACTGCTCGACGAGTCGTTCGAGGCGTTCAACGGCGCCGGACCGGATCTGCAGTCCCTGTTCGACTCATCGGCTCAGCTGGCTGCCGGCCTGAACAGCGCGGGGGAGCAGACAGCTCGGCTCACCGAGGATGCGCAGCCGTTTCTGGCCGCACAGGCCGAAAGTGCCGACTCACTGCGGTCGTGGACCAAGAGCCTGGCCGGCGTCACCGGAGCGCTGGTCACCGATGACCCGCAGATCCGCACCCTGCTGAACCAGGGACCGGGTACTGCACAAGAGGTCACGCAACTCTTCCAGCAATTGCGACCGACCCTGCCGATCCTGCTGGCGAACATGGCGACGCTGGGTCAGATCGGTGTGACCTACCGCCCCGCGCTCGAGCAGGTTCTGGTGCTGCTGCCCCCACTGGTCGCTTACTACCAGGCGTCCAACGGCAGCCAGAACGCGACGGGCCTGCCCGTCGGCGACTTCCGCATCTCGGTCAGCGACCCACCGTCCTGCACCGTCGGGTTCCTGCCGCCCTCGTCGTGGCGTAGCCCCGCAGACACCACGGTCGTCGACACCCCCGACGGGCTGTACTGCAAGCTGCCCCAGGATTCACCGGTCGCGGTGCGCGGCGCCCGCAACTACCCGTGTATGGGGGTGCCCGGGAAATTCGCGCCCACGGTTCAGGAGTGCTACAGCGACAAGCCATTCACCCCACTGGCGATGCGCCAGCATGCGCTGGGCCCCTATCCCATCGACCCGAATCTGATCGCACAGGGCGTGCCCCCCGACGATCGGGTGACGGCCGACGAGCGTCTGTTCGCTCCCGTCGAAGGAACCCCGCCGGGGCCGCCGCCACCGCCGGTGGCCTTCGCACACTACGACCCGGCGACGGGGAAGTTCGCCACACCCGACGGCCAGGTGTCCACCCAGGCCGATCTGGCCGCTCCGGTACCCCCCGGGGATTGGAAACGGCTGCTGTTGCCGGCCGGGGCGGCGCCGTGAAAGCCAGATGCCTGTTGATGGTCACCGCGCTGCTCGGGCTTTGTACCCCGGTTGCCGCCGCGGACCTTACCGGGATCGCACTCAACGGCACCTTCACCGCGGTGTCCGACGGCACATGGGCGAAGACCAACGACAGCTTTCACGACGAGTCGACCATCCCCAGCACATGGACCATCAGATCGACGTGCACGACGTTCCAGGACTGCACCGGCCGCCTCGTCAGCGACCAGGGCTGGAGCGCACCCGTGGTCTACCTGAGCGGGCGCTGGCGCGCCACCAGGGTGGTCGACGACTGGGAGCACTGTGCCGACGGCTCCACCGCACCGGGACAACAGTCGTTCACCTTCTGGCCACCGCGTGCCGATGAATACAACCCGGTGATGCTGACCGGCTGGGATGAGACGGTGGGCCCGAGCGGTGCCTGCGGCATCAACCGGTCGTTGGTGATCCAGATGCCGTTGCGGCTGACCAGGATCGGCTAATGGCGGACGGCCGCACCACGGATGACGGTGTCACGGGAATGCGCGAGGGCACGGTCGATGCCGAGGGCATTCAGGATGTTCTCCGGTGTCCACTGGACACCGATGACACAGCGCGCCAGCATCTCGGCCGACGGACTGTCGATCCGGATCTCACCGGATCGAATACCTTCGGACAGCATCGCTTTGGTCTGCCGAACCCTCGTGGTGAACGACCAACCAGGGTCCGTCGTGTCCGGCGGCGAGTTCCGCATCCAGGCCAGCTGGATCCGGAACTCGTCGGGAAACTGGTCGAGCGCGTTGATGTTCAGCCAGCTCAACGCATCCAATTTCGCCAGCGGCGTGGAATCCGAGCGCAGCACCTCGGTCCAGCCGTCACCGACCTTCTTACCGAAGGCCAACATGATCGACATAAGCAGTTCGTCTTTGGAACCGATGATCCGGTACACGGTACCGGTGCCCATCCCCGCCGCTGCTGCGATATCGCGGATGGTCGTCATCTCGTAACCGCGCCTGCCGAATTCGCCACGCGCGACGCGCCGCACGTGCGCCGCTTTGTCGCTGAGACCGGGTTCGGTGTTCTCCGACCACGACTTGACCACCTCATCGGCCGCGGCGAAGGCCGCCGAGCGATCCAGGTCCAGATCGGGGATCTGGCGGGCGGCCAAGCCCTGCAGGTGAATTCGGCACAGTAACGTTGCGACTTGATCGCTGGACGCCTTGTGCCGGATCACATCGAGGCCGACGTGCAGCATGCTCTGGCAGATCCGGTCGGCGAGAATCGGCAGGTCCATCTCCGGCCTGATGTATCCGCTCCAGCGGCCGGCACGCAGGAGTTGCAGCATCGCCGACTGGATACCCGCGGGACGCTGCTTGGTGAGAGCGACCAGTTGTGGATCGGAACTGGGGCCCTCGAAGAAGGACATCTGCAATGCCGCGCGATGTGCCACGGCGCAACCGGCGATGGCGCATCCGAGTTCCACGATCTGATCCTCGATCGGTCGCGGGTCGGGTGCGTCCAGCCCCCCGAGCGCCCGTTCGCCGACGGCATCGAGGTCGGCGTGATACCTGCGCGTCAACTCGACGAGGATCGCTTCTTTGGACTCGAAGTGGTGGTAGAGACTGCCGGCCAGAATGCCTGCGGCATCCGCGATCTGCTGGAGCGATACCCGCAGTCCCGATTCGGCGATGACATCATTGGCGGTACGCAGGATCTGGGTGCGACGCGTATCGGTGGAAGGGGCTGACTGCTCGGTCATCGGCTTCCTTTCTCCTCGCGCTGCGCTGTGGTGAGCTCCGAAGGATCGAGTCTACGGCCTCTGACCAGGTGCATGGGGGATTGCCCGGCTCAGAACGCGTCGACCCCGGCGCTCTGACAGAGGGCCAGCACTTCGTCGAAGATCGAGCCGGGCACCGTGTACGGGTCGGTCGCACTCACCTCCGACAGATGCGCGGCGATATCGTCGGCGGTGGGAAGCGCGCCGGGCCCGGCGTTCCACCCCTGGGCCAGTCCGATGAACACCCGCGCGAAATGTCCGGCACCGGCGGAGTAGTTCTGGTGGGTCAGTTCACACGCCTTGCTGGCCAGGAACACCACGATCGG
>JAHFVC010000412.1 GCA_023264765.1 Mycobacterium sp.
GACGGTGCCGTAGATGACGTGATGCGCCAGCCACGGTTGCGTCTTCACCGAGAACACATTGCTGTAGACGGTGTCGCCGGAAGCCAGGTCCTTCGCGCTGCCGAGGAAGCCGGAGGTGGCCGTGCCGTCGGCGCGGATCCCCGAGGTCTTGGGCCAGTAGCGGCGGCGCTGGAACCGATAGGTGGGCAGCGCCAGACGCGACGCGGGCGTGTGGTGCTTGGCGGCGAAGTCCGGCCGGTGCCCACTGATGTACGCGGTGGCAAGCGCTTCGGTGATCTGCCGTTGCGCGTTGGCGCCCTTGCGCAGCGACACGATGGTCTTCGGAGCGTCCGAGGACTCGGGCCAGCTCTGCAGCGCGGCCGCGGTCAGGATCGGCTGGGGGCCGATCTCCATCAGCACCGAGCAGCCCAGTGCCGCGACGGTGCGCACGCTTTCGGTGAACTGCACCGGCTGCCGCGAGTGGCGCCGCCAGTACAGCGCATCGATCGGGGTCTCGGCGGTCAGTACCGTGCCGGTCCGGTTGCATACCAGCGGCAGTGTCGGCACCGCGTAGTCGAATTGCGAAGCGAACGACTCGAATTCGTCCAGGACCGGGTCCAGCAGCTCGGAATGGAATGCGTGGCTGGTCTCCAGCCAGGTGCAGCGGGCGCCGTCCTGGCTGCAGTTGGCGACGATCTGTTCCAGATCTTCACCTGGGCCGGACAGCACGGTGTTGCGGCCGTTGTAGGCACCGACCGACACCCGCGGGAACGCTTCTGCGGCGTCCTCTACGTACTGCGGGTCGGCGAACACCGCCACCATCCGGCCGCCGGCAGGCAGACTGCCGAACAGCCTGCCGCGCTCGGCGATCAGGCGTGCCCCGTCCTCGAGGCTGAGCACGCCCGCCACGCACGCGGCCGCGTACTGGCCGACGCTGTGACCCAGCACCACGTCGGGGGTGATGCCCCACGACTGCCACAGCCGGGCCAGGCCCATTTCGACGGCGAAGATCGCCGGCTGTGCAAAAGAGGTGTGCTTCAACGTTTCCGCGGCGTCGCGCCCGGACCCGAACAGCACCTCCAGCAGCGGGCGCGGCAGCATGCCGTCCACGGCCTGCGCGCACTGACGCACGGTGTCGGCGAAAACCGGTTCGGACTCGAACAATTCGCGCGCCATGCCCGGGTACTGGCTGCCCTGTCCGGGGAAGAACCAGGCCGTGGTCGGCGGGTCGGTGCACTCGCCGCGGACCACGCCCGGGCGCAGCCGGTTGGCCACCAGGTCGTCGAGCAGCATCTTGGCCTCGGCGACGGAGTTCGCGACGACGGCGGCCCGGTGCTCGAAGTGGGCGCGGCCGGCTCCGGCGGTGAAGCTCACGTCGTCGATCGCGGCGTCGGGGTGGGCGTCCAGCCAGGCGCTGTAGCGCTGCGCCAGCGCCGTCAGCCCGTGGGCGGAGCGGGCGGACAGCGGCACCAGGCTCAGCGGTTCCCGCGTCGGCTCCGGGGTGACCACGTCATCGGCGGGGTCGTCGGCTGCCAGCGGCGCTTCCTCAAGCAGCACATGGGCGTTGGTGCCGGTGAACCCGAAGGAGCTGACCCCGGCGCGCCGCGGCCTGCCATTGGGCAGCCACGGGGTGGCCTCGTTCACGACCTGCACCGGCAGCGTGTCCCACGGGATGTGCGGTGACGGATTGTGCTGGTGCAAAGTCTGCGGCAGCAGTTCGTTCTGCAGCGACAGCACGACCTTGATCAGACCGGCGACACCCGCGGCGGACTCCAGGTGCCCGATGTTGGTCTTGGCCGTACCCATCAGCAGGGGGCGGTTCGGGTCACGGCCCTCGCCGTAGGCGGCAGCGGCGGCCTGCACCTCGATGGGGTCACCCAGCGGGGTGCCGGTGCCGTGCGCCTCCAGGTAGTCGACGTCGCCGCCACCGAGGCCGGCGCGGTTGAGCGCCGAGGTGATGAGTCGTTGTTGGGCACCGCCGTTGGGCACCGTGAGACCGCTGGATGCGCCGTCCTGGTTGACCGCGCTGCTCCGGATGACCGCGCAGATCTTGTCGCCGTCGCGCTGCGCGTCGGACAGGCGCTTGAGCACCAGGACACCGCAGCCCTCACTGCGGACGTAACCGTCGGCGGAGGCGTCGAAGGTCTTGCACCGGCCGTCCGGGGACAGCATCCGGGCCTGGGATGCGGCGACGATGGACGCCGGGCTGAGCAGCACGTTCACGCCGCCGGCCAGGGCCAGATCGCAGTCGCCGGAGTGCAGGGCCTGGCTGGCCTGGTGCACCGCGACCAGCGACGAGCTGCACGCGGTGTCCACCGCCATGGCCGGCCCCTCCAGGCCGAGGGTGAAGGCCACCCGGCCCGCGATGGCGTTCAGTGCATTGCCGGTGATGAAATGCGCTTCGAGCTTCTCGACAGAGTCGCCGGAGAGCAGATGCGAGTATTCATTGGCGCCGACGCCGACGAAGACACCGCTGCGGCTGCCGCGCAGAGACGCAGGGGAGTACCCGGCGCGTTCCAGTCCTTCCCAGGCGATTTCGAGCATGAGCCGCTGCTGGGGGTCGATCCAGACCGCTTCGCGCGGGGAGATGCCGAAGAACTCTGGGTCGAATCCGTCGACGCTTTCCAGGTATCCGCCGTTGCGGGTGTAGATCTTGCCCGGGGTCTGCTGCTCGGGATCGTAGAACTCGTCGACGTCGAAGCGATCCTCGGGGATCTCGCGGATGGCGTCCACGCCGGTGGACAGCAGCTCCCAGTACGCGTCGGGATCGGGGGAGCCCGGGAATCGGCACGCCACGGCGATGATGGCGATCGGTTCGTCGGTGGCCGATGTCGCCAGCGAGGTGTGTTGGGCGACGACCTTTGCCCCGGCCCGTTCGTTGAGGTTCAGCACATCACCGAGCAGGTAGTCGGCCACATCGGTGAGGCGCGGGTAGTCCATCGCCAGCGTCGCCGGAAGTTCCTTACCGACAGCGTGTTCCAGCCGGCGCCGCAGCTCCACGGCCATCAGCGAGTCCATGCCGAGGTCGAAGAATCCGCCCTCTTCCCGGATCTCGGAGGCATCTATCTGCGTCACCTCGGCGACGGCATCGCGTAGGTACTCCAGGACCAGCTTCTTGCGCTGTTGCACCGGTGCCGCGGTGAGCTGCTCGACGAACCGGGTGGTGCCCGTAGGTCCCGCCGCGGCGGTCACCGATTCGGGGACCTCGCGGGCCACCTCGGCCAGCAGTGAACGCTGCCCGGTCTGGGTGTAGATCGGCAGGAAGCGCGCCCAGTCGATGCGCGTCACCACCCCGTGCGGGTCCGCGCCGACCATCACGTCGGCCATACCCGCCAGTGCGTCGGCGGGCGACAAGGTGCGCACGCCACGGCGTTCCAGTTGCGCACGGGCGTCCGGGTCGGCCATGCCGGCCGACCAGGGACCGAAGTTGACGCTCATGCCGGGGATGCCCAGCGCGCGCTGGTGCCACGTCAAGCCGTCCAGGAATGCGTTGGCCGCGCTGTAGGCGCTCTGGCCATAGCTGCCCCACACCGCGGAGATCGACGAGGTGGACAGGAAGAAGTCCAGCTTGAGGTCGGCCACGGCTTCGCTCAGATACCAAGCACCCCAGACCTTTCCGGAGAACACCCGATCCAGTTCGGCTGCGTCGAGGTCGCTCAAGGGGGTGGTGCTGTTCTCGCCGGCCGCGTGCACGATGCCCGCCAGCGGCGGAAGCTCGGCCGCCGCGGTGGCGAACAGGCGGGCGACGTCGTGCGGATTGGCGACGTCGGCGGTGACAGCTCGGATCTGGCAGCCGTGCTGCACGGCGAGGGCGTCGATGCGCGCTTGGGTGTCGCCGTTCGGTGCACGCGGGCTGGTCAGCACCAGGTGCCTGGCGCCGTGCCCGGCCAGGTAGCCGGCGATCTCCAATCCGAGCGAACCGAGCCCGCCGGTCACCAGATAGGTTGCGTCGCCGCGAAGTTCGAGCTGAGTCGGGTTGGGCTGGCCCGTCCGCCGGACCAGTCGTGGCACATAGGCGGTGGTGCCGCGCAGGGCGATCTGGTCTTCGCCGCGGGGAGCGGAGACCACCTGGCGGATCAGTCGGAACCACTCGTCCGAGCTGCCCGCGGTGACATCCACGAGTCCACCCCACACCTGGGGGTATTCGAGCGCGACGGCGCGGCAGAAGCCCCAGAGGCTGCTCTGTTCGGGTGACACGGCATCGGTGTCGGTGACCCGCTGCGCACCGCGGGTGGCCACCCAGATGGGCACGCGCAGTTCGGCTGCGGCCGCGGCGCGGAACAGTCGCTGCGTGCCGCCGAGGACCCGGTGCTGCATCCGTAGCAGCGAACGCATGGACGGCGTGCCATCGGCGTCCAGGGCCGCGACGTGCAGGATGCGAAGGGCCGGTTCGGCTTCCACCGCGGCCCGCAGTTCGGTTTCGAGGTGCTTCTCGTCAGTGTCGGACATCGGCAACCCGAGCACCCGTTGGCGGTGCCCGTGCGCGGTGAGCGCACCGATGATCGGCGCCAGCACGGCGTCGTCGTCGCCGATGAGCAGCCAGGCGGTGCCTTCGCCGGCATCTGGGTTGGTGGCGGTGGACTGCTGCCAGCGGACCTCGTAGCGGGCGTCCGAGATCGACTGGGCACTGCGCTGCCGGTTGTGCTGTGTCGCAAGCCTGTTGAGGACGTCGGCGGTGCCCTCGGCACCGCCCAGCAGTGCGGCGAGTTCCTCGATGCGACCGTCTTCGAGCAGCCGGACGGCTTCGGTGCGCGCCGAATCGGTCTTCTTGACCGGCTGGACCTGCTTGTCCCGGAACCAGTAATGCCGGTGCTCGAACGGGTACGTCGGCAGGTCGAGCTTGCGTGCGGGCTCGGTCAGCAGCGCGCCGAACCGGGGCTGGTGGCCGGCCACGTAGGCGTTGGCCAGGGCGTCGGCGATCTGGCGGTGGTCGGCGCCGTTCTGGCGCATCGACGCGATCGCGCGCGGGGCGGTGGCCGGGTCGGGCCAGGCCCGCATGGCGGCGGCGGTCAGCACCGGCTGCGGGCCGATCTCGAGCAGCACGGCGCAGCCGAGTTCGGCGAGCGTGGCGACACCCTTGGCGAACTCGACGGGTTGGCGCGCGTGGCGGCGCCAGTACGGGCCGTCCAGCTTGGCGGTGCGGCCCAGGGCTGCCCCTGTCCGGTTGCACACCAGGATCCGTTGCGGCGCCGCGAATTCGAACTGACCCGCGAAGCTTTCGAAAGCGTCGAGGGCCGGATCGAGCAGGGCGGAGTGGAAGGCGTGGCTGCTGTCGAGCCAGTCGCACCGGACGCCGTCGGCCACCAGTCCGGCGATTGCCTGTTCCAGGTCCTTGGCGGGACCGGACAGCACGGTGTTGGCGCCGTTGTAGGCGGCGACCGACAGGCTGGGGAATTCGTCGGTGCGGCGCTCGACCCGGTCCGGGTCGGCGAAGACAGCGGCCATCCGGCCGCCCGCGGGTAGTTCACCGAACAGCCGGCCGCGTTCGGCGAGCGCGCGGGCGCCGTCCTCGAGGCTGAACACCCCGGCGACGCAAGCCGCCGAGTACTGGCCGACGCTGTGGCCGAGCACCACGTCCGGTTCGAAGCCCCACGACTGCCAGAGTCGGGCCAGGCCCATCTCCACGGCGAATATCGCGGGCTGGGCGTTCTGGGTGAGCCGCA
>JAHFVC010000115.1 GCA_023264765.1 Mycobacterium sp.
CGACCCTGAAGTCCCGTCCGGGTGACACCACCATCGAGCCCGGCGGTCAAGCCACGCTGATGATCCGGCCGGAACGGGTACGGGTCACGACCGAGGCGCCGACCGGCGAGGTGGTTGCGGTGCGAACCACCGTGCGCGACATGACCTTCCAAGGCCCGGTCGTACGGCTGGCCGTCGTCGCTCCCGATGAGTCCGTGGTGGTGGCACACGTCGGTCCGGAGCACGAACTGCCCTTGCTGCGGCCGGGTGACGAGGTCTATGTCAGTTGGACCCCGGACGCATCCCTGGTGCTTCCCGCCGCCGACATCCCCACCACCGAGGACCTTGAGGAGATGCTCGACGACTCGTAGCGGTCGCCGAACATCCCTGTCCCCCATCTGTTCAGATTTGACGAAAGGTCCCGCATGTCCAACGAGATCGATCCCCGGCTGCTGTCCCGCATGGCTTCCAACCGGACCAGCAGGCGGCGCTTCATCGGCGGTGGTGCGGCCGCGGCCGCGGCGGCGATCCTCGGTCCGTCGTTCCTGGCGGCCTGCGGCTCCAGCGACAGCGGCACCTCGGCGAGCAGCAGCACCCAGAGCGGACCGGCGTCGGGCACTTTGCGCGTATCCAACTGGCCGCTCTACATGGCCGACGGTTTCGTCGCCGCCTTCCAGACGGCCACCGGCATCACCGTCGACTACAAGGAAGACTTCAACGACAACGAGCAGTGGTTCGCCAAGAACAAGGAGCCGCTGTCGCGCAAGCAGGACATCGGGGCAGACCTCGTCGTGCCCACCCAGTTCATGGCAGCCCGGATCAAGGGACTGGGCTGGCTCAACGAGATCAGCGATGCCGGGGTGCCCAACCGTAAGAACCTGCGCCCTGACTTGCTGAACTCCCCCGTCGACCCGGGCCGCAAGTACACCGCGCCGTACATGACGGGCATGGTGGGCCTGGCCTACAACAAGGCCGCGACCAAGCGGCCGATCACCAAGATCGACGATCTGTGGGATCCCGCCTTCAAGGGCCGGGTCAGCCTGCTCTCCGATGTCCAGGACGGTCTGGGCATGATCATGCTGTCGCAGGGCAACTCGCCGGAGAACCCCTCCACCGAATCCGTCACCAAGGCCGTGGACCTGATCCGTGAGCAGAAGGACAAGGGTCAGATCCGCCGTTTCACCGGCAACGACTACGCCGACGATCTGGCGGCCGGCAACATCGCGGTGGCACAGGCATATTCGGGCGATGTCGTCCAGTTGCAGGCCGACAATCCGGATCTGGAGTTCATCGTCCCCGAGTCGGGCGGCGTGTGGTTCATCGACACCCAGGTGATCCCGTACACCACGCAGAACCAGAAGGCCGCCGAGGCCTGGATCAACTACGTCTACGACAGGGCCAACTACGCCAAACTGATCGCCTTCACGCAGTACGTGCCGGTGCTCTCGGACATGGCCGGTGAGCTGGACAAGATCGACAAGAAGCTGGCGGCCAATCCGTTGATCAACCCGCCGGCCGACGTACAGGCGAAGCTCAAGTCGTGGGCGACGCTGACCGACGAGCAGACCCAGGAGTTCACCGGTCTGTACGCCGCGGTCACCGGCGGCTGACGATGGCAGGAGTCGCCACCAGCAGCAGGCAGCGCAGCAAGATCGCGCCGTACCTGATGATCTTGCCCGCGCTGGCCTACCTCGCGATCTTCTTCGTGGTGCCGTTGTTCTCCTTGGCGCGCACCTCGCTGTCCTCCTCGGGCGGGTCGGTGTATCTGCCGACGCTGGAATTCGACTGGAACTTCGGCAATTTCGGTAAGGCGTTCCAGTTGTACCAGGATCAGATCCTGCGGTCGTTCGGGTACGCTGCCGTCGCGACCGTGGCGTGCCTGCTGCTGGCCTTCCCGCTGGCCTACGTGATCGCTTTCAAGGCAGGCAGATTCAAGAATCTGATCCTCGGCCTGGTGATCCTGCCGTTCTTCGTCACGTTCCTCATCCGCACGCTGGCGTGGAAGACGATCTTGGCCGACGACGGTTGGGTGGTCAGCATCCTGAACACCATCGGTCTGCTGCCCAGCGAGGGCAGACTGCTGTCGACGAGTTGGGCGGTCATCGGAGGCCTGATCTACAACTGGATCATCTTCATGATCCTGCCGCTCTACGTCAGCCTGGAGAAGATCGACCCCCGACTGCTGGAAGCCTCCCGCGACCTGTACTCCTCGGGTCCGCGCAGCTTCCGCAAGGTCATCCTGCCGTTGTCGCTGCCCGGCGTCTTCGCCGGCGGCATGCTCGTCTTCATCCCTGCGGTTGGCGATTTCATCAACGCGGACTATCTGGGGAGCACCCAGACGACCATGATCGGCAACGTCATCCAGAAGCAGTTCCTGGTGGTCAAGGACTATCCCGTCGCCGCGGCGCTCAGCCTCGGGTTGATGGCCCTGATCCTCGTCGGCGTGCTGATGTACACCCGCGCGCTGGGTACGGAGGACCTGGTATGACCGCCACGCTGCCGCAGTCTGTCGCCAAACCGGTTCGGGCGCGCCCGAAGTGGGGTGACCTGGTGTTGCGGATCGTCGCGGGCCTGGTGCTGTTGTACCTGTTCCTGCCGATCTTCGTGATCGTGCTGTTCTCGTTCAACCACCCAGCCGGCAAGTTCAACTACACCTGGCAGGGCTTCACCCTGGACAACTGGCTGCACCCGTTCAAATATCCCGCCCTGGTGGAGGCGCTCAAGCTCAGCCTCAACGTGGCGCTCGTATCCACGTTGATCGCGCTGGTGCTCGGCACGTTGCTGGCGATCGCCTTGGTGCGTCAGCGTTTCCACGGTCAGAGGGCCGTCGACACCTTCATGGTGTTGCCGCTGACCGCACCCGAGGTGGTCATGGGCGCGTCGCTGCTGACGTTGTTCCTGGATCTGCACTGGGCGGCCGGCTACACCACCATCGTGATCGCGCACGTCGCGTTCGAGGTCAGCTTCATCGCCATGACGGTGCGGGCGCGGGTGCGCGGTTTCGACTGGACGCTGGAGGACGCGTCGCTCGATCTCGGTGCGGGGCCGGGCCGGACCTTCTTCAAGGTCACCTTGCCGTTGATCGTGCCCGGCATCATCGCTGCGGGCATGCTGTCCTTTGCGCTGTCGCTGGACGACTTCATCATCACCTACTTCGTCAGCGGGTCCACCGTCACCTACCCGTTGTATGTCAACGCGGCGGTGAAAGCGGCTGTGCCGCCGCAGATCAACGTGTTGGCCACGGCGATCCTGGTGATCAGCCTGATCCTGCTCGCCGGCGGAACCCTGTACCGGCGTAAGCGCGTCGACATCTAGGTTTTCTTTGGCGAGCGCCCGTGTCTGCACACCGACACGCCGTTTTTGGTGTGCAAATGGGGGCGCTCGCCGAAGAATTCAGGTCAGCGTCGCGGTGACCGAGACGCCGCCCTTGGCGTCACGGGCGGACACGGCATGCGCCGGCCGGTCGGCGCCGTCGAGCCCGAGGAACACCAGGGGTGCGCCGTCCCCGGAGAAGTTGCGCCACCAGTTCTTCTTGTCCGGCATGGCCACGCGCACGGTGAGCGTGTCACCGGAGCGCCGATAGCCGACCGGCAACTGGAAGGACTGACCGGACTTGCGGCCCTGATACCGGATGACGACGGTGCCGCGGCGCAGTAATGCGCCCAGCACCGGTGCGTGCATCAGGGCGACGAACGCCCCGTTGAACGCGCGGACGAACGGCGAATCAGAGAAACCCTTGGCCATCTGACCGAGGGTATCGGTACCGCATGGCAGCGGCGAGCGCCCCTGTTTGCACACCTAGACCGGCGTGTCGGTGTGCAGACACGGCCGCTCGCGGGAGGGGGGAACGACCGTCGAGGCCCGCGCACCGGTGCGGGCCGCTCCGACCCCGGCGGCGACGACTGCGACGATGCCGACCACGGCCGGTGGCGCGGGCACCTGGTGCAGGACGAGCAATCCCATCAGCATCGCGAAGCCGGGCTCGAGGCTCATCAGCGTGCCGAAGGCCGCGGTGGTGAGACGTCGCAGCGCCAACAATTCCAGGGCGAACGGGACGACGGGCAGCATGATGGCCAGGCCTACGCCGATCAGCAGGATCTCCGGTGTCAGCCTGCCGAAGACGGTGGGACCGGCCACCGCGGTCGCCACCAGGGCCGCGACGGGCATGGACACGGCCAAGCCCGTGAGACCGGCCACTTCGTCGCCCACCCGCTGCGTCAACAGGATGTACAGACCCCAGCACACGGCCGAACCCAGCGCGTAGAGCACTCCGACGGGGTCGACGGACCCGGCCCACGGTTCGGTCAGCAGCAGCACGCCCGCCGCGGCCAGCCCGGGCCACAGCAGTCGTTGCCGACCCGAGCCCTTGGCCACCGCGACGCTCAGCGGTCCGAGGAATTCCAGCGCGCTGGCCGTCCCCAGCGGGATACGAGCCAGGGCCATCATGAACAGCAGGGTGATTCCGGCCGTCACCACGCCCAGCACGACGCACGTCAGGAATGCCGACCGGGTGAACGCCGAGCGCCGCGGACGCACCAGCGCCAGCATCAACAGGCCGGCCCAGGCCAGCCGCAGCCAGGCCGTGCCCTCGGCGCCGATGTCATCGAAGAGGTTCACCGCGATCGCCGCACCCAGCTGCACCGAGCACATCGCGGCGATCGCCATGAATGCGCCGTTCCGGGCGGTGGTGGAGGTCATCCCAGCATTGAACGGCAGCAAGAACGTTCATGTCCACGTGATATTTGCGGACATATTGTTCATGAATTGCGAATTATGTGAGCCTCATCCCAAACGCCCGATCGACGGCACATCGCGTTTGACCGCCGCGCCGACGCGGGAAGGCACCACACGTCGACATCGTCGTCGGATGCACACTGCCCCCGATCTTCAGGAGCACGTCGTTTCATGACCGACACCACCGAGCTCGATACCGCCACCAATTTCGCCGTCACCTCGGCGTGGGTGGCCGGGTCCGTCGTCATCGCCTACGTACTCAGTTTCGCGCTGTCCCGGCTGCTGGCCCGCCTGGGTAGACGCAGTCGCCTGATCTGCGATATCGGGCATCTGACCCGAAACGCGGTTCGGGCAGCCCTGATGGTGATCGCCGCGTCTGCTGCGGTGCGCCGCACCTCGGATGTGCATGCGAGCTGGCGTGGCGGGGTCGACCATGCGTTGGTGATCGCCCTCATCGCCACCTTCACCTGGGTGCTCGCCAGCTTGGTGATGGTGGCCGAGCGCCAAGCCACCGAGCGTTTCGCCGGCGGGGACGAGGGCCTGACGGACGCGGATCGGCACCGGCGCAAGATCCGCACCCAGGTGACCGTGCTGCGCCGGCTCGTCATCGCCGTCGTCGTCGTGCTCGGATCGGCCGCCGCGCTCATGACGTTTCCGTCCTTCAGCGATGTCGGCAAGACGCTCTTCGCTTCTGCGGGTGTACTTTCCGTGGTCGCCGGCCTGGCCGCGCAGACCTCACTGGGTGCCGCGTTCGCCGGGATCCAGATCGCCTTCTCCAATGCCATCCGTGTCGGTGACGTCGTGGTCCTCGAAGACGAATGGGGCCGCATCGAGGAGATCACGCTGACCTACGTCGTGATCCACCTGTGGGATGAGCGCCGCCTGGTGCTGCCCTCGACGTACTTCACCACCAAGCCTTTTCAGAACTGGACGCGTAATGCCACCGAACTGCTCGGCACCGCCGAACTCGATGTGGACTTCACCGTGCCGTTCGAATCGATGCGGGCCGAACTCGACGGTCTCCTGCGGGCGAATGCTCTCTGGGACGGCAGGGTCGGTGTGCTGCAGGTGACCGACGCCGTCGACGGGCGAGTGCGGGTCCGGATGTTGGTGAGCGCGGAGAACGCGGCAGCCCTGTTCGATCTGCGCTGCGACGTCCGCGAGGGGATGGTCAAGTGGCTGCAGACCAATCCCGGTGCCCTGCCCCGCGGCCGGATCGACGGACTGGGCGAGACCGACGACGTGCGCCCCCCTGCTGTCACCCCGCAGCCCGCCCGGCAGGCCGACTCGGCGCTGTTCAGCGGGAGCCCGCAGGCTGAACGGCGTGGGCGCGCCTTCGACGACTCCGAGCAGGAGGACGAGGATGCGTCGAACCTGGTGGGTGGCCGTTCCCCTGCGTAGATTGATGTCATGACCAGTGGTGACCAGGTGTCTCAACCATGGCAGTACCAGGCGCCGAAGCCTGCGGTCGCGGGCAATCTCGGCAGGCGGTTCCTCGCCCGGCTGATCGACGGCATCATCGTGAGCGCCATCAGCGGTTTCGTGGTGATCTCGATCGATTCGGTGACGAATATCCTTGTCACCGGGCTTTTTTCAGGGTTACTTACCTTCATCTACTTCGTCGCGTTCGAGGTCTCGCTCGGCTGGACACCGGGCAAGAAAGTGCTGGGCCTGCATGTGCGCGGACCACACGGCCGGCCGCACCCCGATCTGAAGCAGTCGGCCATCCGAAATTCGTTCACGCTCTTGGCCGCTGTCCCCTACCTGGGCGGGCTGCTCGCCTTCGTGGCATACGTGGTGATCGCGGTGTCGATCAAGAACAGCCCATGGCGCCAAGGCACCCATGACGACCTGGCGGGTGGGACTCAGGTCGTCAAGGGATGAACTTCAGCGGCGTTGTCAGCCCGCCATGAATTCGCGGTAGGCCGAAGCCATTTCCGGTGACAGGACCGTGGTGCTGCATGCACGCTGCTTGTCGCCGATCGGCGCGAGGATGTTCTTCAATTCGAAGTACTCCTGCGGATTGGCCGTGAAATACGTGCGGATGCCGGCCGATGCAACCTCTCGCGGCTGCGTATAGATGACGGACACCGCCTGATTGGCACCCGGGTGGGCATTCAGGTAACCCTGCGCGGCACCGGTGGTCTGCTGCACGGTCGCGTCCAGCGCGGCCTGGCTGCAATCGGCGGGATCAGCCGATGCGATGGGGGCCAGCAGCATCCCGAATGCGCCGGTCGCGGCGAGCGCGGAGAAGGCGATGCGGTGACGGAATTTGAGTTTCATGATGAGTGGACATTCCTTACGAGTCGTTCAGTTATGCGGGACCCGACCCGGTTTCCACCATACGGAAAACCTCAAACACCACGAACGGCGTTGTCGGGGCAGATTTCCGGCCGTTACAGCAAACGCGGGTGAGCTCGCTCGCACTTTTGCGCCCCGCGGTGTCCCATTGCGCGGGATGTACCGGCGGCTCTTAAGGCCGAGCCCGGATCCTTAACTGAACCTCAGGTTTTGCGTGACCGAATCGTTATCGGATGCGCTCAGCGGGTACGGTCCGGGAACGGGTCGTCCGAGAAGTCGATCTGCGCGGCCGGGTTGGCCACCGCGGTCACCATGCCGGTCCCGAAGGCGCCTGCGCTGTCGAACAACGTCGACGACCCGACCGAGATCCCGTTGTCGGCCAGGTGCGAATCGGCCTGCACGCCGATCCAGTCGTCGTGGGGCAGGCGGCTCAGCGCAACGGTCAGATCGCCGTTGATGTAGCCGACACCCGCTGTCCCGAGGTTGGTGACCAGGCTGGTGCCCTCCGCGGCCATGGCCGCGCGGACGAACGGTGAGTTGCCATCGGTGTCCAGAACGTCGATGGTGCGGTTGACGAATCGTTTTCGCGAGGCATTCTGGTGGTCGGCGATGGCACCGGTCCAACCGACATCGTCACTGCCGATACCGATCCCCCGGGTTTCGTCCCGATCGACAGGGCCGGTGAAAGTCGTTGGTGCAAACCATTCTTGGCCGCGAGGTGGTTCCGAGAGCCGGTACTGCACCAGCGTGGCGCGTACGACGGTCACGCCGTCCTGGACGAGTTCACACTCGGCGTTGCGCACCCGGCGGCCGTCGCGCACCAGCGCGAGCTTCGCGGTGGTGGGCACACCGCGGGCGGCCTTGAACAGGTCGACCGTCAGCCTGGCAGGCAGGAATTCCGGACGACCGAACGCGGATTCCAGGGTACGGGCCACCAGACCGACGAGCGCCGGGCCGTTGAGGTGGTCGGGACCCCAATGGCTCTGCGCGTACGCGGTGGGCAGGAAGGTGTCCTGCTCGGTCTGGGTGAAGTGAAACGGACGTGCCATTGCCGCATCGTCGCATGCGCGCGGAGCAGCGGTGCCTAGAGGGGGCTGACGATGCCGTGGTCGTAGGCGTACACGATGGCCGCGGCGCGGTCCCGCAGGTCCAGCTTGTCGAAGATCCGGCCGATGTGGCTCTTGACGGTCACCCCGGAGATGAAGAGTTCGTCTGCGATCTCGCCGTTGGAGCGACCCTTGCCGATCAGGGTCAGCACATCCAACTCGCGTCCGGTCAGTTCGGTGACGGTGGGCCCGACCCTCGGGGACGCGGTATCGGCCACCCGGCGATAGGTGCTGAGCACCCGCGATGTCACCGCCGGGTCCAGATAGCTGTCGCCGCCGGCCACCGCACGTACGGCCCGGATCAATTCTTCGGCCGACGAGTCCTTGAGCACGAAGCCCGCCGCTCCGGCCCGCAAGGCCCCGGAGAGCAGCTCGTCCTCGTTGAATGTGGTCAACGCCAGCACCGGTGGCCCCCCGGCGGCGGCCACCCGACCCGTCGCCTCGATCCCGTCGACCCTTTTCATCCGCAGGTCCATCACCACGACGTCCACCCGGTGCTGGGCCAGTGCCCCGGCGACCTCGTCCCCGTCGGCGCACTCGGCGACGATCACGAACCCGTCCTTGCGGCGCAGGATCCGGCGCAACCCCGAACGCACCAGGTCCTGGTCGTCGACGAGCAGCACGGCGATCTCGCTGGTGGTGCTCACGAGCCGCACCACCGCCGACCCGCCTCGTCGTGCAGCGGGATCCGCGCCTGCACCGACCACCCCTGCGCCGTCGGGCCGATGTTGATCACCCCGCCGAGCAACTCGACCCGCTGACGCATCCCGCGCACTCCCCTGCCATCGGTCACCCGCTGCGCCCGCGCCGCGACGGCAACCGGAATCTCGTTCACGATCGACAGCTCGGCGTGGTCCTGGGATGTCGTCAGCGTGACCGACGACGTCGAATCCGGAGAGTGCTTGGCGATGTTGGCCAGCGACTCCTGGGCGATCCGGTACAGGGCGAGACCGGTACCCGGGGACACCCGGTTCATCGGGCCGTGCGTCCGCAGGATCACGTTCAGTCCGGCCCCGGTGAAATCGTCGATGAGCCGCTCGATGTCCTCCACGCCCGGCTCCGGTGCGATCTTCATCGGGGCGTCGTCGAGTAGCCCCACCGTGCGGCGGATGTCGGCCATCGCCTCGCGCCCCAGCTTCTCGGCGTCGGTCAACGCGTCGACCGCGTCGTCGATGTCGCGATCCTGCTGCAGTGCCCGCCGGGCGCCGGTCAGATGCAAGAGTGTGACCGACAGCGAATGCGCGATGACGTCGTGCACCTCGCGGGCGATGCGCCGGCGCTCGTCGGCGGCGGCGTGTTCGGCCAGGGCCGCCTGCGCGGCGTGTTGCTGGGCGTGCAGCTGCTGCTGGACGTGCATCAGGTAGCCCACCAGCCAGCCCATCCCGAGGATGCAGACGTAGAGCAGGACGCCGTCGAGGCGGTGTAGCGCCGCGGCGAGCAGCAGGATGGCCAACGCGGATGCGGTGGACAGCAATCCGCCTGCCACTGACGTCATCGCCGCGATCGCACCCACGATGAGCACGAGCAGAAGTGGAGCGAAGTCGTAGGCGATGGGCGTAGACGTGGCGAACAGCAGAATGGCCGCGGCCGCCGACCACGAGACCCACATCAGCAGCGGGCTGAAACCCATCCCGCTGAAAAAGAACAGCACCAGCGGGCACAGTGCGATCAGGAGCGCCACCGGTACGGCGACCAGGTGATCCGAGTGCGGGCGTTGCAGGGTCGCCCCGATGGTGATGAGGATCATCGCCGCATCGGTGGTGATCACGAAGGCCCAATTGAACCCGAGCGGGATCAACTCGGTGCGGCGCTGTATGCGCACACGCACGAACTCGGGCACGGCAACGCGCATCGGCCAATGGTAGGGCGGCGAACCGGCGTTGACCATCATGCTGCGGGCGGGTTCGATTTCCTACCACGGTAGGAGGCGGCGTTCGGCCTTCGGGACGACGCGGTGCCGGTGGTCTGCTTCCTAACCTCTAGCCATATGAAATGGTCGGCGCTGGTCTCAACGCGTGGTGCGGTGTTCGTCGTCGGCTGCTGGCTCGTGGTCGCAGCGGCGGCCAATGTGGCTGTGCCGCAACTGGAACAGGTGGTGCACCGGCACGCGCGCGCGTTCATGCCCGCCGACGCCCCGAGTTCGGTGGCGTCGGCCGAGTCCGGCGCCCTGTTCGGCGGCGCTCCCGACAACAACCTGAACTACGCTGTGCTGGAGCGGGATCGGCCGCTGTCGGAGGCGGACCGGCAGTACTACCACCGACTGGTCGATGCGCTGGACGCCGATACCGGGCACGTCCGCTCGGTCACCGATCTGTGGTCGGACCCGTTGACTGCGTCCGCGGCCGTCAGCGCCGACCAGCGCTCCGCAGTGGTGATGATGCGTCTTGCGGGCTCGCTGGGCACCACCCTGGCCGGCGACTCGGTGCGTGCCGTGCGGGATGTCGCGGAGCGGGCCGGTTCGCCCGACGGTCTCACCGTGTACGTCACCGGGCCAGGCGCCACCATCGCCGACGAGTTCGCCGCCATCGACCACCAGATGCTGATGATCACCGCGGCCACCATCGCCCTGATCGCGCTGCTGTTGCTCCTGGTGTACCGGTCGGTGATCGCCGCCGCGGTGCCGCTGCTGTCCGTCGGAGTGGCGCTCGCCGTGGCACGCCCGATCGTCGCGGCGCTCGGCGACGCCGGGCTCATCGAGGTGTCGATGTTCTCGATCGCGCTCGTCGCGGCGATGATGCTCGGCGCGGGAACCGATTATGCGATCTTCCTGACGGGCCGGCACCGGGAGGGGCTGCGCCGAGGGCAGCAGCACACCGAGGCGCTGACGGCCGCCTGTCGCGGAATCGCCCCCGTGGTGGTGGGATCGGCGCTGACGGTGGCGGCTGCGTTGAGCTGCCTGGGACTGGCCCGTGTCGCGGTCTTCCGTAGCACCGGAATACCTTGTGCCATAGGCATTGTCGTCGCGATGTGTGCGGCGCTGACGTTGACGCCGGCGCTGATGACCCTGACGTCGCGGCGCACCCGGACGCGACCGCCCCCGGACCGGACCGGACGACGCTGGCGGCGCGTGGGTGCCGCGGTGACCCGCTGGCCCGCCCCGGTCCTGGTCGCCGCGATCGGTGCCATCGCAGTACTGGCACTGCCCGCCCTCACCCTGCGCAGCGAGTGGAACGAGACGACGGCACCCCCGGCCGGCGCGGACTCCAATCGTGGTTACGCGGCCGTGGACCGTCATTTCGCCGCCAATCAGTTGCTGCCCACCGTGGTGACGGTGGCCGGCGATCACGATCTGCGTGATCCCGCCGGTCTCATCGCGATCGAACGGATCACCCGCGCGCTCATGGCGATACCTGGCGTCCGCCTGGTCCAGTCGGCGAGCAGGCCGTCGGGCACGGTGCCCGAGCAGGCCACCCTGTCCGGGCAGGCCGGCACCATCGGCGACCAACTCGGCAGCGGGATCGACGAGATCGTCGCTCGACTGAACGGACTGGGCGAACTGGACGCGATGCTGGCCGGCATGAACTCGGCCCTGAGCGGGATGCGCAATGGCCTGCAGGGCAGTGCGTCGGGTCTGGGCGAGGTGTCGGTCGCGGCGCAGGATATGCGCCGGGGCACCGAGACGCTGCAGCGGACCGTCGACGAGACCGCGGGGTATCTGGATCCGGTGCGCGGATTCGTCGCGTCCACCCCGGACTGCGCGAACAACCCACTGTGCGCGGTGGCGGCGCGGATGCTCTCCCCCGTCGACGCGGTGCTGACATCGACGGCGGCACTGACCGCCGGTGTGGATCGAATGGGCCACGGATCTGCCACGGCGACGGGAGCCCTGGCCGGGGTGCCGGCCGCCATCGATGCCATGTCCTCGGCGGTACGCCAGGCGCGGGCAACGATGGCCGATGTGCGGGGACAGTTGACCGCGGTGGGGCCGCGACTGCACGCGCTCACCGATTACCTGCGCGAAACCTCGGTGGCCTTTGAGGGCAGCGCCGCGGGTGGCTTCTACATGCCCGAGCGGGCATTGGCCGATCCTCGTCTCAAAGCCGCTCTGGAACAACTGATCTCGCCTGACGGCCGGTCCACCTACCTGATGGTCTACGGCCGCGGCGAGGAATGGGGCAACGACGGCGCCGCGCGGACCGGGCTGATCGACACCGCCGTGGCCGAGGCGACCAAGGAGGGCACGTTGGTCCCGACCGGGGTGTACCTCGCCGGCGCGGGCCCGGCCACCCACGACCTGCAGACGTTGGTGCACCGTGACACGCTGCTGCTTGCCGTCGCGACCTTGGCCCTGATCTTCGCCATCGTCGCGCTGCTGTTGCGCAGCCCGGTCGCGGGACTGGTGGTGGTCGGTACCGTCGCGGTCTCGTTCAGTGCCGCGCTGGGCGCCAGCGTGCTGATCTGGCAGCACCTGCTGGGCGCGCCCTTGCACTGGGTGGTCGGCCCCATCAGTTTCATCGCGCTGGTCGCCGTCGGCGCGGACTACAACCTGTTGTTGGCGATGCGGATCAAAGAGGAGTGGAGGCGGAGTTCGCTGCGCACCGGCGTGATCCGGGCGTTCGGCGCGACCGGTGGCGTGGTGACCACGGCGGGACTGGTTTTCGGCATCACCATGCTGGCGCTGGTGGCCAGCACGGTCACCAGTGTCGCGCAGATCGGCCTGACCGTCGGCGTGGGGCTGCTGATCGACACCCTGGTCGTGCGAACCTTCGTGCTGCCGTCGATCGTGGTGTTGTTGGGCCGGTGGTTCTGGTGGCCGTCAGTCCGTCCCGAGCACCGCATCGGCAGGCGTGCCCCAGTGGTCGAGGTAGACGGCGTCGCGCAGCGCCCGGCGCCGCAGCGGCCCGTGGCGGCCCTTGGGCCAGCCGAGCACGATGTGCCCGCCGAGCATCCAGTCCTCGGGCACGCCGACGGCTTCGCGCAGGATGGCCTCACCCCCATAGGAGGCCCAACTGGTCAGGCAGGCACCCAGGCCCTGCGCCCGGGCGGCGAGTAGAAAGTTCTGCATCGCCGGGAAGATGGATCCGCCCAGCAGCAGTTCCGATGCCGTCGGGAACCTCTTCTGGGTGAACAACACCGAGGTGAATTCACCTGCGCGGTCGTGCAATTCGTAGGTGGCCCGATTGTTGCGGGCCACCAGGCCGGTGTCCTCGGCAGTCGGCCTGGTCATTCCGTAGACCGGCTCGATGACCGACAAGGCATGCGCCGCGGCGTTCGCCACGGCCGCGCGCAGTTCGGGTGATCGCAGCACCACGAACCGCCACGCCTGGGCATTGGCACCCGAGGGCGCCCAGGTGGCCGCCTGCAGGCACCGGGTCAGGGTGGCGTCGTCGACCGGCTCGGCGGTGAATCGGCGGATCGTCCGCGCGGTGGACAACACTTCCCAGACGTCACTGCTCGCATTCGGCATAGCGGGCACCTTAGCGCGGGCTCATCCCATCGCCGCCGCGCTGGCCGCCGTGATCAAGGCGACGGCCTCGTTGCGGGTCATCGACGCCAGCAGAGGGGCAACCGCCTTCATCTGCTCACCGACGAGGACCGTGGGCCCGGCGGTGAGGCTTGCGAACGCCTCGGCGACGACGTCGGCAACGGGTGTGGCGTCCGGGGGTGCGGTGTCGGCGTCGGGCAGCACTCCCCTGCTGTGCTCCAGCGTGCGCAAGGCCGGGGTGTCGGTCTTGCCGAGGATCAGGCCGACGACGTCGACGCCTTTGTCGTGCAACTCGGCCCACAGGGCCTCGGCGAACACCATGTCGAAGGCCTTGCTGGCGCCGTAGGCGACCATGTTCGGGCCGCCCGCGAAACCGGCGCCCGAGCCGAAGAGCACGATGCCGCCGCGGCCGCGGGCCACCATGGGCGCGGCGAAGTGATGACACAGCCGCACCGGCGTGATGCAGTTGCGCGCCACCATCGCCTCGGCGGCGGCGACGGGCTGATCGAGAAAGTGCGCGAAGGTGGGGTCTGCCCCCGCGCAGTAGACGAGGAAGCCGATCTCCAGATCTGCGGTGGCGGCGGCGATCGCTTCGGTGGCGCCGTCATCGCTGAGATCGATTGCCAGGGTGCGGGTCTGAGCGCCCGTGCGGGATGTGATGGTTACTGCGACCCGGTCGAGCACCTGTTGGCGCCGGGCCAGCAGCACGACGTTGACCCCGCGCTCGGCCAACCCTTCGGCGAAGGCGGCACCGACCCCGTCGGAGGCGCCCGCCACCAGGGCCCATGGCCCGTACCTGTCGGTGAACGTCATGATCCCACCGCCGTGATCCGCACGGCGGTGAACCGGCGGCGCGCGATCCGCCAGCCGTCCCCGGTGCGTGTGAGTTCGTCATCGTAGAAGCCGACGGCGTTGACGCCGGAGGTGTTGTCGGCGGCCAGGATGAGACCGTCGACGTAGGTGCGGGCCGTCGCGGTGTCCCCGGTGACGGTGACGGCCATGTTGCTCAGCCGGTGCATGGTGTGCCCGGCGCCGGCATGGGAGACCTCCATGAATTCGGTGACGGCGTCGACTCCGTTCCAGGTGCCGATCTGGCCGTAGTCCAGCACGCAGTCCGCGGTGAAGACGGTCCGGAACAGTGGCCAGTCCCTGCCGTCGATACCGGTGGCATAGCGGATCAAGACGTCCGCGATGTCTGCGCGGTCACTCATGTGGGGTCTCCGTTCGGGTGCACGATGATGCGGGGTGGACCCGCGGAGCGGCGGGCCAGGTCCAGTGCCGCGGGGACGTCGTCGAGGCCGACGATCTTGCCGACGGACGGCAAGGGATCCAGCCGGCCGTCGATGATCGCGTCGAGCGTGCCGTACCAGTCCTGTGGCATGGGTCCCCCGCCGAACTGGATGGTGACGCCGACCTGGGTGGCGTCGGTGATGCTCAGGGAGTCGCCGGTGTACCAGCCGCCCGCGCAGTAGATGCGGGAGGTCATCTCGACCGATGTCACGATCTGCTGGATCAGGCCTGCTGCGCCCACGCATTCGAAAACCACTGCAGGGCCGGGTAGGTGGCGCTGCGCGCGGATTTCCCGGAACACCTCGAACGGCGACTGCACGGCGGGGTCGACGGTGATGTGCGCTCCGAACGACTCGGCGAGTGCGCGACGCTCGGGCTGGTAGTCCGAGACGATGACGGGCTCGATCCCCCTGGCGCGCAGCGCCGCCACCGCAGACAACCCGATGGCGCCGGCGCCGATGACGATGGGGATCTCGCCGGGTTGCACTGCGGCGGAACGCACGTAGAACTCGCCGACCGCGAAGGCGTCGGTCAGTGCGGCGGCGTCGCTGGACACCGTCGACGGGACGGGTTTGGCGGCCATCTCGCCGATGACCAGTTGCTCGGCGAAACTGCCCTGCGCCTCGGGATGCTGGCCGATGATCCGCACCCCGTCAGCGCCGCCGTTCACCAGCCTGATCGGGATCGAGGTGACGCGGGTGCCGACCGGGTATTGGTCGGTGCAGCCGGGTCCGTGCCCGATGACCTCGCCGACGAATTCGTGACCGAGCACGATGTCGCGCTCGGCGTCGTAGTGGGACCGCCCGGTTGGATCCGCCTGCGCGGGGTGGTCCATGAAGTGCACGTCGGACGCGCAGATGGCGGTGCTCAGGGTCCGCAGCAGCAACTCGCCTTGACCGGGAACAGGATCCGGGGTGTCACCGATCGTGAGTTCACCGTGTCGCAGCAGCACTGCCCGCATTGTTGCCCTTCTCGATTATTCGAGACATACTCTCGAATAATTGTCATCACGCTAAGCGCGGCGCCGGTGAGGAGTCAAGACATTCGCGGATCCAGCTCGGCGCCGACCGCCAGGGCGCTCGACGTCATCGAATTGCTCGCGGGGCCGGGCAACGAGACGCTGCGGTTCTCCGATATCGTCCGCGAACTCGACCTCACCCAGGCCACCGCGCACGCGATCCTCAAGACTTTGTGGGATCGCGGCTGGGTGAGCCGAGATCACGTCGACAAGACCTTCACCCTCGGGCCCGCGCTGGCTTTGGTGGCCGAACGCGTCGATGCGGCACGTCCCGTCGTGGTCGCGGCCCGGATGGCGATCCAGCGCTTGTCGGCCGAGATCGGTTATCCGGCTTCGGTCGTCGAGCAGGTCGGTTCGACCTTGGTGATCACGGCCTTCGAAGGCGGTGCGACCAGCGCCCCCGGTGACCGGATCCCCTATGCGCCACCGTTCGGGGTGGCGTTCGCGGCGTGGGATACCCCGGAAGGCCGGCGGGACTGGATGGCCCGGGCCGCATCCTCGAATGCCGAACTGGCCCAACGGCTTGAGCTGGTGCTGGCGCATACGCGCGAGCGCGGGTTCGACATCGACTGGACGACGCCCGCGCTGGCGCAGGCGGCCCAGCTGATGGGCACCGCCACCGAC